>DATLME010000165.1:0-7766 GCA_035537395.1 Sphingomonas sp.
GTGACGGGGCGGCTGGTCACCGGGCTCGACGAGCTTTCGCCGACGGGGGTGCGGTCGCGCGGGCTGACCTTCGCGGTCGCCGCGCGCGCACCGGTAGTGGCGCCCGCAGGAGGCACGATCCGGTATGCTGGACGTTTTCGCGGCTATGGTGTGGTCGTGATCATCGATCATGGCGACGGCTGGACCAGCCTGGTCACAGGGCTCGGCGACGCGTCGGTCGCGGCGGGGCAAGCGGTGGCGATGGGTGCGGCGGTCGGGCGGGGAGCAGCCGGCGACGATCCGCGGGTGACGGTGGAACTGCGCCGCCGCGGCCGGCCGGTCGACATCGCGATGGTGATGGGGTGACGCAGGTCACACCCGGCTCCGCTCAGCCCCGGTTCAGCCGCGGTTTGCTTTGATCCGCGGGCTATTGGCGTTACAGTGGAACGCTACGCCGTTTTCAGGATGTTCGATGGCCCGCCAGCTCCTTACCGCGACTGCCCTTCTCGGTAGCGTGATCATGATCCCGATCGCCACCCAGGCGATGGCGGCGGTCGACACCGACACGTATCGCGAGTTCGACCGGTTTCTCGACGTCTTCAACCGGGTGAAGGCGGATTATGTCGACAAGGTCGACGACCAGACCCTGATCAAGGGCGCGATCGCGGGCATGCTGGCGGCGCTTGACCCGCATAGCTCCTATGTCGACGCGCTCGATTTCGACAACCTCAAGATCCAGACCGAGGGCAATTACGGCGGGCTCGGCCTCACCGTCTCGATGGAGGACGGCGCGGTGAAGGTGATCGCGCCGCAGGAGGACACGCCGGCGGCCCGCGCCGGGGTCAAGTCGGGCGACTATATCACGCATATCGACGGCAAGCTGATCTACGGCGACACGCTCGACGAGGCGATCGGGCTGATGCGCGGCAAGCCGGGTACCAAGATCACGCTCGGGCTGGTCCGTCCCGGTCGCGACAAGCCGCTCGAGCTGTCGATGATGCGCGAAGTCATCATCCAGAAGCCGGTGAAGTGGGAAGTCCGCGGCAATGTCGGCTATATCAACATCAACACCTTTTCCGAGAATACCGGCGCCGACACCCGCGCCGCGATCATGGCGATCGACAAGTCGCTCGGCCATCGCCCGCTCGGCTATGTGGTCGATCTGCGCGCCAATGGCGGCGGCCTGCTGACCCAGGCGATCGCGGTCAGCGATGCTTTCCTCGACCATGGCGAGATCGTGTCGCAGCGCGGCCGCGAGAAGAACGACATCGAGCGCTATTTCGCGAAACCGGGCGACGATGCGCACGGCCTGCCGGTGGTGGTGCTGACCGATCCGGGTACCGCATCCGCATCCGAGATCGTCGCGGGCGCGCTGCAGGATCACCACCGCGCGCTGATCATGGGCGAGCGCACCTTCGGCAAGGGATCGGTGCAGACGCTGCTGCCGATCGGCCCGGCCACGGCGCTGCGGCTGACCACGGCGCGCTATTACACGCCGTCGGGCAAATCGGTGCAGGAAGGCGGCATCGAGCCCGATATCCGCGTGCCGCAGATCAGCGATCCCGACTACAAGACCCGGCCGGTATTCCGCGAGGCGGATCTGCGCCGCCACCTGATCAACGAGGTAAAGGCCGACGACAAGATCCTCGAGGAGGACGTCAAGACCGACCCGCGGTTCGCGATGACGCCCGACGCGCTGAAAAAGGACGGGATCGAGGACTTCCAGCTCTATTACGCGCTGAAGACGGTCGCGCGGCTCGGCGGCGCCGCGCAGGTCGCTGCTGCGACGAAGCCGGTCGTGAAGACGCCGGGGACGCCGTGAGATCAGGCGAGCGGCTTGCACGATGGCTGGCGCTCCTGATCCCCGCGACGCTTCTCGCGGGAGCCTGGGGCGCGCAGCTGATCGGCCATCTCTACCCGTGCGAGATGTGCCATTGGCAACGCTGGCCGCATTATGCAGCACTGGCGGTCGCGTTGCTCGCTTTCGCGGTAAAGCCCCGGGCTGCGGTGCCGCTGGTGATCGTCGCGACGCTGCTGATCGCGACCAGCGGGCTGATCGCCATATTCCATGCAGGCGTCGAATATCATTGGTGGCAGGGCTTCACGGCGTGCACCAGCACGGCGACGCTCGACGGCCTGTCCGCCGCCGAACGGCTGGAGCAGCTGATGAACGCGCCGATCGTGCGCTGCGACGCGGCACAATGGACCTTCGCCGGCGTCTCGCTCGCCGGCTTCAACGCACTGGCGTCGCTCGGCGGTGCCGTCCTGATCCTCCTGTTGTTACGGAAACCGTCATGACCGCTTGGAAGCCCGGCGACCGCAAGGCCGCCACCGATGCGATGATCCGGGTCGACCAGGCCGGCGAATATGGCGCCACGCGCATCTATGCCGGCCAGCTGGCGGTGCTCGGCGACCGCCATCCGGCAGCACGCGCGATCCACCATATGGCCGCCCAGGAAGAGCGCCACCGCGCGTTCTTCGACGCGCTGGTCGTCAAGCGAGGGGTCCGCCCGACGATCCTCCAGCCCTTCTGGGACGTCGCCGGCTTCGCGCTCGGCGCGGTGACGGCGGCGCTCGGTCCCGAGGCGGCGATGGCGTGCACCGCGGCGGTCGAGACCGAGATCGACAATCATTACGGCGAGCAGCTCGTTGCGCTCGGCGACAGCGACCCCGAGTTGAGCGAGGCGATCGCTGACTTTCGGGCCGAGGAGGTCGAGCACCGCGACCACGCGCTCGCTGCCGGCGCCGAGAGCGTGATCGGCTATCCGGTACTGAGCGGCCTGATCCGGCTGGGCTGCAAGGTGGCGATCGCCGCCGCGAAGAGGGTTTGAGGAGAATGATCGTGCGTATCCGACATCACAGCCTGGCGATCGCAGCCGCCGCGGCGGCGCTGCTCCTGCCGATCGCCGCCACCGCGCAGCAGGCGGCGCTGCCCGGCGCGCCGCGCACCCGCACGGCGGAGGGTCCCGGCGAAGTCGCCAAGCGGGCGCCGATCAACGGCGTGCTGGTCCTGTACGGCAACGAACGGTGCCCGACCGACAATAGCGGCAACGAGATCGTGGTCTGCGAGAAGCGCAGTGCCGAGGAACAATTCCGCGTCCCCAAGGAGCTGCGTGAATTTCAGGTCACTCCGCAGAACGAGGCCTGGGCGGCACGCGCGCAGGGCACGCTCGAGGCAGGGGTCGGCGCCAACTCGATCGGCAGCTGCTCCACCGTCGGCGCAGCGGGTGCCACCGGCTGCTTCGCGCAACAGGCTCGCGCGGCGAGGAAGGCGAACAACGCTGCCAAGGCGGCGCAGAACGACGGGCGATAACGCGCGATTCTGCGACCTTCCTTCATGTTACCCCGGCGAAGGCCGGGGCCCAGTTGGGAAGGCAGAGACAACGAGGCGCAGAGCGCAGTCACGCGCTGGGTAAGACTGCTCGCTCAACCATGTGCTCCCGCGCAGGCGGGAGCGCACGGCCTAGCAGAACGACGGCGAGTGCCTGGAACCCCGGGCTCCCGCCTGCGCGGGAGCACAAGAAAACTGAGGACCCGTTGCGGCGCGCCAGGATCCCCAATATACCGTTATCGTCGCGTGACTGGCGCTTTGTGGACCACCACGGGGAAGCGCGACCTCGATCGAGCCGCGCGCCTGGGCATTCTCCCCTGACAGGAGCCCGCGCATGTCCGATCCACTCCACATCGCCTTTCTGCTCTTCCCGAACGTCACTCAACTCGATCTGACCGCGCCGGTGCAGGTGCTGTCGCGGCTCGGGCATGCCAAGCTGGACCTGGTGTGGAAAACGCGCGAGCCGGTGTCGACCGATGCCGGCTTTGCGATACTCCCGACCGCAACCTTCGCCGATGTGCCCCGTGCCGACATCCTCTGCGTGCCGGGCGGGTTCGGGATCAACGCAGTCATTGCCGATGATGTCGCGATGGACTGGGTGGCGACGATCGGCGGCAGCGCGACCTGGGTGACGAGCGTATGCACCGGATCGCTGATCCTCGGCGCGGCGGGGCTGCTGCGCGGCTATCGCGCTGGCTGCCACTGGGCGCAGCGCGACATGCTGCCGCTGTTCGGCGCAGAGCCGGTCGCCGAGCGCGTGGTGGTCGATCGCAACCGGGTAACCGGGGGCGGCGTCACCGCGGGCATAGACTTCGCGTTGACGCTGACTGCGATGCTCCGGGGCGAGGCGCATGCCCGTGCGGTACAGCTGAGCCTGGAATATGATCCGGCGCCGCCGTTCGACAGCGGTTCACCCGAACGTGCAGGTCCCGCGCTGGTCGAAACCTATACCAAGCGGGTCGCGGCGCTGGCTCCCACCCGTGACGACGATCTGCGCGCGTTGGCGATCAGGCGCGGCTTTTCCTGATGCCGTTGACCCGGTGCCAGATGTAAAGCGCGGCAAGCGCGACGAGGACCAGCCCGATCACGAGATCGGCCTGATGGAACGCGGCCTTCACCCGCGGATCGCTGTTCCACTTGTCGCCGAGCTTCATCCCGAGCCAGGTCAAGGCGAAGCAGAACGGCCATGAGCCGATAAAGGTGTAGACGTGGAACGGCACCAGCTTCATCCGCGCCACGCCCGCGGGAAACGCGATGAAGGTGCGGATCACGGGCAGCAGTCGCCCGATCAGCACCGCGAGGCTGCCCCAGCGTTGGAAGAAGCGATCGGCAGCGTCGAGTTCGTCCGCGCCGATCAGCAGATAGCGTCCCCAGCGCACCACGAAAGGTCGCCCGCCACGCTTGCCGGCTTCATAGGCCACGATCGAACCGAGATTGCAGCCGAGTGCGCCCGCGGTAGCGGCGGCATAAAGGTTGAACTGCCCGGTCGACACCAGATAGCCGGCAAACGGCATGATGATCTCGGACGGTAGCGGAATGCACGCGCTTTCGATCGCCATCAGCACGACGATCCCGAGATAGCCGCCGCTGGAAATGACGCCGATGGTGAAGGCGGCGAGCGCGCCCAGGATCTTCTCGAACATGGCGCGGTGAATTGCGTGATCGTTGCGGACAAGGGAAGCCCTATTCGCACCGCGCCGGGAACCGCGACGCGGCTGGCGCGCTTGCCCGCGCATGACGATGATGACGCTCAACGACGGTCGCCCGATGCCGCAGCTCGGCATGGGTACCTACCAGATCCCCGATACGCAGGTCGCCCTGGTGGTGCGCAAGGGGTTGGATCTCGGCTTCGAGCTGGTCGATACGGCTGCGTTCTACCATAACGAACGCGGCGTCGGCGAAGCGATGCTCGGGACCGAAGCCTTCCTGACCACCAAATTGTGGAACGACCGCCACCGCGATCCCGAGGCCGCTCTCGACGAGAGTCTGGCGCTGCTCGGCGTGGACGCGGTCGACCTCTACCTGATCCACTGGCCGCGGCCGTCGGAAGATGCCTATGTCGAGGCATGGCGCTCGCTGGTGGCTCTGCGGGAGGCGGGCAAGACGCTGTCGATCGGGGTGTCGAACTTCCTGCCCGAACATATCGACGCAATCGTCGCCGCGACCGGGGTGACGCCAGCGGTCAACCAGATCGAGCTCCACCCGCGGTTCCAGCAGCGCGCGGCGCGGGCCTATCACGACGCGCACGGGATCGTGACGCAGAGCTGGAGCCCGCTCGGACAGGGTGGCGAGCTGCTCCGCGATCCCGCGATCGAGGCGGCGGCGGCGAAGCACGGCCGCTCGGCAGCGCAGGTGGTGATCGCGTGGCACCTTGCACACGGGCTTTCGGTGATCCCCAAGGCCGCCGATGCCGAGCATCTCAGCGACAATTTCGCGGCGCTGGATCTGACGCTGGACGACGAGGACATGGCGGCGATCGACGCGATGGACGATGCCGACGGTCGGATCGGTCCGGATCCGGCGCTGCTCTAGACGCCCCCCGTCACCCCGGACTTGTTCCGGGGTCCATTGCGCGGGCGTCCGAGAGCGTGGGGATCGTGGCACTGTAGATGCCGGAACAAGTCCGGCATGACGTGATACGGTTTAGACCAGCACCGATGCCGCTGCGCGCAGGTCCTCGACGAACCGCGCATATTCCTCGGCCTTCTGCACCTCATCCGGCAATCGCAGCAGATAGCTCGGATGTACCGTGATCCACGCAGCGCCGCCCCCCGGCAATTCGATCGCGCGACCCCGTTCGCGGCCGATCGTCACGGTACGGCCGAGCAGCGAGCGGGCTGCGGTCGCGCCCAGCGCTACCGTCATCTGCGGCTTGATCAGCATGCGTTCCTGATCGATCCACCAGCGGCACGCGTCGATCTCGCCGGTTCCGGGCTTGCTGTGGATGCGCCGCTTGCCGCGCTGCTCGAACTTGAAATGCTTGACCGCATTGGTGACGTAGACGCGCGAGCGATCGACCCCCGCCTCCACCATCGCGCGATCGAACACTTGCCCGGCGGGCCCGACGAACGGGCGCCCGGCAAGATCCTCCTGATCGCCAGGCTGTTCGCCGACCACCATCATTGCCGCATCGACTGGACCTTCGCCGAAGACGGTCTGGGTCGCTGGCTTGTAGAGCGGGCAGCGGGTGCAGCCCATCGCCTCCTCGCGCAACGCCGCGATCGCGACCTCGCTGTTGCCGCCGACGCCCTCGCGTGCGGTCGCGATCATGCCGCTCTCCCGTGCCTGTGCGCCCGCGATCAGCGCCGGCACCAGCGCGGTTTCGGGCATGTTCTTCCAATATTTGCGCGGCATCTCCTTCAGCATCGCGCCGATCTTGAGCCGCGCCGGATTGAAGATGTTGGCGTAATAGGTTTTCCAGACCTCCTCGGTCGGATCGCCGTCGGGGGCGTCCGCCTTGGTCGCGGCGGGCCCCTCGGTCAGCGTCTCGCCGTCCCAGTGGATCGACACCTCGGGGGTGAGGATCGACCAGCGCATCGTCGCGAACCGATCGATGAAGAACCCCGCATTGACGCGGACGATGTGGTGGTCGGGCTCGAACCAGGCGACGAAGCGCGGGCCGGCGTCGTCGGCGACCTCGCGAAAGCGGACGAAGGCCCGCATCTTGTGGATGTCGCGACGGACGTCCTTGGCGAGCGTGTCGAGCCGGCGCACCAGCGGATCGGCACGATCGTCCATCAGCTTGGGTTCGCTGCGGAGGCGGAAGAGCAGCGTGTAGAGCAGCGCGAACCGCTGCGGCTCGCGCGACAGGATCGCGCGCTTGGCCATATCGATGAACGCGCGCGGCACCGCGAAGCTCGGCGCGGGCGGCGGGTCGCCGCGGTCGGCGCTCTCGGCGAAAAGGTCGCTGGCAGTGTCGCCGACCTGCCAGACGATGTTCTCGGGCGGCACCCCCGCCGCAGCGAGCGGCCGCGCAGCGTCGCGCCACGCGTCGAAATCGTCGGGCTCGGGAATGGTTACGGCGTGCACGCTGGGCCTCTCACCGGATTGGGATAACCCGAACCGATCAAGCCGCGAACAGCTCCATCTGCTTCGCCTTGGGCTTGGCGCGCGGCATCAGATCGGCCTTGTCGGCCAGCACCACCGGCCGCCAGTCCTCGGCGACGATGAACGGGCGGACCTTCGCCACCGACACCGTCAACCGCGCGACATCGGCGAGATGGAGCCGCCGCCAGCGCCGGCTGGTCAGGATCGACGCCACTGCCTTGGTGCCGAGGCCGGGGACGCGGAGCAGCAATTCGCGCGGAGCACGGTTGACGTCGACCGGGAAGGAGCCGCGGAACTTGAGCGCCCAGGCAAGCTTCGGATCGATGTCGAGCGGCAGCATGCCGGTCGCGTCGTCAGCCGCGGCGACGACCTCGGCCGGGCTGAACTCGTAGAAGCGCATCAACCAGTC
>DATLME010000166.1:0-3516 GCA_035537395.1 Sphingomonas sp.
CTTGCCTTGGCAGGGCAGCATCCGGCATGTGCGTGACGTGACCGCAATCGCTTTTCCTTCCGTCGCAGCGGCTTGGCGGCTGCTTGTCCTGCTCGTGGCGCTCGCGGCCGCGGCACCCGCGCAGGCCGCGGTGACGATGACCTTCTGGAGCCACGAGCTCGGCAATTCCTTCCCGCATGCCTTCGTGACCCTGCGCGGCGTCCCCGACGCGGGTGGACCCGCGATCGACACCAGCTACGGCTTCACCGCCAAGGCGCTCACCCCCGCCATCCTGTTCGGTACAGTGGCGGGCAAGCTCGAGGTCGGCGCGCGCGGCTATATCGAGAGCAGCGACGCGCGCTTCTCGGTGACCCTGTCGGACGATCAATATGCCCGGGTTCGCGCGCTCGCCGCAGCCTGGGATGCGAAGACCGGCGACGCCCGTTACAATCTCAACAAGCGCAACTGCGTCCATTTCGTGAAGGAAGCTGCGCGGACGATCGGCCTTGGCGGGCTCGATCATCCCGGGCTGATGAAGAAGCCGCGCTCCTATCTGCTCGCGGTCGCCGCTGCCAATCGCGCCGCGATCGTCACGCTCGATCTCCCCGGCAAGGCGTATCTCGCCACCCTGCCACCGCTCCCCGCCGCAACCGCTGCCACCGCCCGCTAGCCGGCATCGGCGTCAGCGGCCGTCGACCTCGATCAGGTCGAGCGTCGCGCCGAGTCCCGGATAGGGCAAGGCGATCCGCCAGCGCCGCGCGCCGATCCGCTCGACCACGCCCGCCATGTTGCGCCGGGTGTCCCGGCCATAGCGCATCGGCCGCGGCTCGTCGCCGAGCGCCAGCGTGCCGAGGAAGATCTTGCGCGCGTCGGTATGCGCGAACAGCCGCCCGGCGACCCGTGTCATTCCCGTCGTCTCGAACTGCGCGGCCACGCCGTCCGTCGAGACCCGGCAGTCCACCCAGTCGCGGACGATGAACTCGGCGCGCGCCGCCCCGAGCCGGTACGAGCGACAGCGATAGCGCCCCGCGGGCAGGCTCGCATCGGCCAGCGACCGGTCCGCGTCGAACAATGCCGGGTCGGCCGCCAGCCGGCCGCCCTGCCCGGCGCGCCGGATCGCGGCGACCGCGTCCATCCAGGCGCCGCGCCAGCCGCGTAGCCGCGCGCGATCGTCCTGGGTCGCGACCTTGCGCCAGTCCAGCGACGGCGCCGCGGCCGCCGGCACCCCGATCGCGAGCAGCAGCCCGCACGCGATCCGCCGCACGGTCGCGCTCACGCCGCGGTCCAGCCGCCGTCGACCGACAGATTGGCGCCGGTAATCGACGCGGCCTCGTCGCGGCACAGGAACAGCGCCAGCGCCGCGACCTGCTCGGGGGTCACGAAGGCCTTGGTCGGTTGCGCCGCCAGCAGCACGTCGTTGATTACCTGTTCGCGCGTAAGCCCGCGCGACGCCATCGTGTCGGGGATCTGCGCCTCGACCAGCGGCGTCCAGACATAGCCGGGCGAGATGCAGTTGACCGTGATCCCTGCCGCCGCAGTCTCCAGCGCGATCGCCTTGGTCAGCCCGGCGACGCCGTGCTTGGCCATGACATAGGCCGACTTGTTGGGGCTCGCGACCAGCGAATGCGCCGACGCGGTGGTGATGATCCGTCCCCAGCCGCGTGCCCGCATGTGCGGGATCGCGGCGCGCATCATGTACCAGGCCGAATTCATGTTGATGCGGATGATCGCTTCGAACTTGTCGACCGGAAACTCCTCGATCCGGGCGACATGCTGGATCCCGGCATTGTTGACGACGATATCGGCCGACCCCAGCTGGGCAACCGCGCGCTCGACCATTGCCGCGATCTGCTCCGGCTCGGTCATGTCCGCCGCATCGTACAAGGCGGCAGCGCCGCTCGTCTCGGCCAGCTCGGCGCGCACCGCCTCGATCGCGCCCGCCTCGCCGAAGCCGTTGATCACTACCGCGGCGCCCTCGCGCGCAAAGGCGCGGGCATAGGCCAGCCCGATGCCCGACGTCGAACCGGTGACGATGGCGGTCTTGCCCTTCAAGAACATGGCGCACTCCTGTTGCGTGTCGCCACCGGTCCTGCCCGCGGGCGCTCCTCCTTGCAACTCCGGCGCCCGCCGCGCATTCCGCAATCTACATCAGGGAGAGTGAAGCGATGCGGCTCGACGATTTCGATCCCAACATCAACGTCGGCAACCAAGGCAACCGCGGCGGCGGCTTTGGCGGCGGTGGCGGCGGCGGTGGCCTGTTGATGGGATTGCTGCCGCTGATCGGCAGCCGCTTCGGCTGCGGCGGCATCGTCGTGGTGCTGATCCTGCTCGCGGTATTCGGGATGAACCCGCTGTCGATGATCGGCGGCGGGCAGACCGGCGCGCCGGTCACCCGCTCCGCCCCTGCCGGCACCAGCAACGCAAGCCAGATCTGCTCGACCGATCCCGCGCGCAAGGCCGCATGCAACGCGTTCAGCTCCGCCCAGCAGACCTGGGCGGCGATCTTCCAGCAGAACGGTCAACAGCTCGAGCCGCCGTCGCTGCAGTTCTTCAGCCAGAACGGCCAGTCGGGCTGCGGCGCGGCGCAAAGCGCGATGGGCCCATTCTATTGCCCGACCGATCGCGGCATCTACCTCGACACCAGTTTCTTCGACGAGCTCGCGACACGGTTCGGGGCGCAGGGCGATTTCGCACAATATTACGTGATCGCGCATGAATTCGGCCATCACATCCAGAACCTGCTCGGCGCCTCGGCGAGGGTCCAGCAGATCCAGCGCAGCGCGGGCGAGGCCGAGGGCAACGCCGCGTCGGTCCGGCTCGAGCTGCAGGCGGATTGCTATGCCGGCGTCTGGGCGGCGGCCAACCGCGCGCGGATGGAGCCCGGCGATCTCGAGGAAGGCCTCACGGCTGCGCAGGCGATCGGCGACGACACGCTCCAGAAGCAGTCGCAAGGCCGGGTCGTTCCCGACAGCTTCACGCATGGCAGCTCGGCATCGCGGATGAAGTGGCTGAAGCGCGGCCTCGACACCGGCGACCCCGCCCAATGCGACACGTTCTCGGGCGCGATCTGAGGAAGCTTTTATCGCCTGAACACCGGGACCCGGCAACGAGAGTTACGCTCGCAGCCCTGGGTCCCGGCTTTCTCCGGGATGACGGAAACGATTGTCGGCTCTACCTCCGCCACCGTCATCCTGACGAACGTCAAGACCCGAAGTCACGCATAACGACGCTAGTCGCTCTATACTCCGCCGCACAGGGCGGCCGAGAAGCGCCCCCTCAAACCCGCACCAGCATCTTGCCCCGGTTCCCCCCGGTAAACAGTCCCAGGAACGCGTCCGGCATCGCGTCCAGCCCCTCGACTACGGTCTCCTCGCGGGTCAGTCGGCCGTCCTTCAGCCAGCCGCCCATGTCGCGGTAGAAGTCGGGCGCGCGATCGGCGTAATCGCTGACGATGAACCCCTGCATCCGGATCCGATTGCCGATCAGCCGCGCCAGGTAGCGCAGCTGGGTGGCCGCACCGCTGTTGTAGACGTCGAT
>DATLME010000167.1:0-9646 GCA_035537395.1 Sphingomonas sp.
AGGGGTGGACTGCTTGCAGGGCTAGTGGAGTTCGTCGTTGATCGGCTCGGTCGCTCTGCCCGTCGTGCCGGACTGGTTCCGGCATCCACGGTTGCCCGCCTTTCGACGGCTTTGGTTCGCGGCGCCGTGGGTGCCGGAACCAGTCCACCATGACGTGGGTATTGGGGGCGAGCGCCGCCCGCTTATCTACTCGGCCGCGACCTTCGCTGCTTCGTCGGCGGCGTCGATCTCACGGGCCTTGGCCTCGACGAGGGCGACGATGTGGTCGACCATGCCGGCGTCCTGGACATGGTGGTCGGTGACGCCCGACAGATAGACCATGTGCTTGCCGTTCCCGCCGCCGGTGATGCCGATGTCGGTCTCGCGCGCTTCGCCCGGGCCGTTGACGACGCAACCGAGCACGCTCAGCGACATCGGGGTACGGATGTGCTGAAGCCGTTCTTCCAGTGCCTGCACGGTGCGGATCACGTCGAAGCCTTGCCGCGCGCAGCTCGGACACGAGACCACGCGGACGCCGCGATTGCGGATGCCGAGCGCCTTCAGGATCTCGAAGCCGACGCGGACCTCCTCCTCGGGCTCGGCCGAGAGCGAAACCCGGATCGTGTCGCCGATCCCGTACCAGAGCAGGCTGCCCATCCCGATCGCCGACTTGACGGTGCCGCCGACGAACCCGCCCGCTTCGGTGATGCCGAGATGGAGCGGGCAATCGACCAGCTCGGCCAGTTGGTGATAGGCGGCGACCGCGAGGAACAGGTCCGATGCCTTCACCGCGACCTTGAACTCGTGGAAATCGTGGTCCTGGAGCAGCTTGATGTGATCCATCGCGGACTCCACCAGCGCCTCCGGGCATGGCTCGCCGTATTTTTCGAGCAGGTGGCGCTCGAGGCTGCCGCCGTTCACGCCGATCCGGATCGCGCAGCCATTGGCCTTGGCCGCATTGACGACCTCGCGGACACGGTCCGACGAGCCGATGTTGCCCGGATTGATCCGCAGGCACGCTGCGCCGGCATCCGCTGCCTCCAGCGCCCGCTTGTAGTGGAAATGAATGTCGGCGACGATCGGCACCCTGGCGGCGCGAACGATCTGCCCGAGCGCCGCGGTCGATTCGACATCCGGGCAGGACACCCGGATGATGTCGGCGCCCGCATCCTCGCACCGGCGGATCTGGTCGATCGTGGCGCGCGGATCCGAGGTGGGAGTGTTGGTCATCGTCTGCACGGTGACGGGAGCGCCGCCACCGACAGGGACGTTGCCGACCATGATCTGGCGGCTCGGACGACGCGTGATGTCGCGCCACGGACGAATGGACATGCCTGCGCCTATACGCTCCCGCCCGCGTCCGCGCCAGCACTTGGCGCGCGTGGCTGGCGCCGGCGTGCCCGAACCATTAAGGCGCGGCGATGACACGGCATTACGGCATGGACTGGCTCAGGATCGGCGCGTTCGCGCTGTTGATCTTCTACCATGTCGGGATGGTGTTCGCGCCGTGGAACTTCCACGTCAAATCGAGCCACATCGTCGACTGGGCGACGCTGCCGATGCTGGCGACCAACGCTTGGCGGCTGACCTTGTTGTTCGTGGTGTCGGGCTATGCCAGCCGCGCACTCCTGCGCCGGTCGAGCGGCTTGGGCGGCTTCGTCGGCAACCGCACGTACCGGCTGTTGATTCCGCTGCTGTTCGGCGTCGCGGTGATCGTGCCGCCGCAATCCTGGGTCGAACTGGTGACCAAGGATGGTTATGCGGGCAGCTACGCGACCTTCTGGATGCACGACTGGTTTCGTTTCGGGCGGCTGGCCGGGATCGCGCTGCCGAGCTGGAACCATCTGTGGTTCGTCGGCTATCTCTGGATCTACACCATGATCCTCGCCGCCGCGGTCGCGCTGGTGCGTGTACCCGCGATGCAGCGCTGGTTCGATCGCGCGTTCGGCGGGGTCGGCGTGGTGCTGATCCCGCTCGCCTGGCTCGTCGCGGTGCATGGCTGGTGGTTCCCGATGGCGGCCGAGAACCAGTCGCTGATCCGCGATTGGATCGCGCACGTCACCTTCCTCCCCGCCTTCCTGTTCGGCTTCGGCCTGGCCCGCTCCGAGCCGGCGATGGCCGCGATCGCGCGCTGGTGGCGCGTCGCTGCGGTACTGGCGTTGGTCGGCTATGGTTTCATCGTCGCCGTGGAACGCGGCTGGCCGGACGCGCCACGCTGGATCTATCCGTTCTACGGCGCTGCGCATGCGGTGCAGCAATGGGGCGCGATCGTCGCGCTGATCGGCATCGCCGAACGCTTCTGGAACCGCGACCTGCCGATCCGCCCGATGCTGACGGAGGCGGTATTTCCCTTCTACCTCGTCCACCAGACGATCATTGTCGTCGTCATGTGGGCGATCCTTCCCGCGAACCTGCCCGGGTGGACCGAGTTCGCGATCCTCGCCGGTGCGACGATCTCCGGATGCTGGTTCTTCTATCTCATCGGCCGCGCGATCCCCCCGCTCAGGCCGCTGATCGGACTGCGAAGCGGCAGATCGGCCGCAACCCCGCCGCGCACCGAGCCGGCGGCGGTTTGATGCGCTGGACGTTGATGATCCATGGTGGGTCGGGAATTTTCAGACGCGGTGAGGTCGCGACCGCGGTGGACGCCGCGGTCCGCGCCGCGCTCGACCGGGCACTCGATCGCGGCGGCAAGATCCTCGCCGCGGGTGGCCTCGCGCTCGACGCGGTCGAGGCTGCGATCCACGTCCTGGAGGACGATCCGCACTTCAATGCCGGCCGCGGCGCGGCGCTGAGCCATGACGGACTCGCCGAGCTCGACGCCGCGATCATGGACGGCCGTTCGCGCGCGGCCGGCGCGGTAGCGGGGGTCACCGGCACCCGCAACCCGATCAGCCTCGCGCGCGCGGTGATGGAGCGCGGCCCCCACGTCTTCCTGGCGGGCGCAGGGGCAGAGGCGTTCGCGGCCGCGCACGGTGTCGCCGCGGCCGACCAGGCGTGGCTCGCGACGCCCGAGCGCCACCGCCAGCTTGCCGAGCTGAAGGCGCACGGCGGCGATGCGTTCGACAGCGAGATGAAATACGGCACCGTCGGCGCGGTGGCACGCGACTCCGCGGGTCACGTCGCGGCCGCGACCTCGACCGGCGGGGTCACCGGCAAGCGCTGGGGCCGCATCGGCGACTCCCCCGTGGTCGGCGCCGGAACCTGGGCCGATGACCGTGCCTGCGCGGTTTCGTGCACCGGGGCCGGCGAATATTTCCTGCGGGTCGGGGTGGCACATGAGATCGCCGCGCGGTTGCGCTTTACCGGCGAACCGCTTGCCGTCGCGGTCGACGCGGTGATGGCCGAAATGGTCGCGCTCGGCGGCACCGGCGGGGTGATCGTCGCGGCGCCGTCGGGCGAAGCGGTATGGCGGTTCACCACGCCCGGCATGTTCCGCGGGCGGACCGACGCGGATGGCGTGCGCACGGTCGCGATCTACGGCGACGAGGCCTGACCCGGTTGGATTGAGCCACGCCAGCGTCTAAGGCGCGGACATGGTAAGCATTCGAACGGTAATCGTCGGCGTGGCATCGATCGTCGCGGCATCCCCTGCCCACGCCTATTGGGAATTTGGCCACCAGACCATCGCTCGGATCGCGCAGGCCAATGTCGCGCCGCGGACCCGCACCGCGATCCGCCGGCTGTTGGCGCAATCGGCGCTGCTCGACACGCCGAGCTGCCCGGCGGCGACGATCGAGGAAGCGAGCGTCTGGGCGGACTGCATCAAGCCGCTGAAGGGCGCGGATGGCAAAAGGCGCTTCGACTATGCGTATAACTGGCACTTCCAGAACGTGAACGTCTGCGCGCCGTTCGATCTCATGCCCGCGTGCAAGGACGGCGACTGCGTCAGCGCGCAGATCGATCGCGACGTCGCCATCTTGAAGGATCGCCGGGCGACCCCGAAACAGCGTGTCGAGGCGCTCGCCTTCCTGATCCATTTCGTCGGCGACCTGCATCAGCCGCTCCACGCCGGCGACCGCGCCGACAAGGGCGGCAACGAGGTAACCGCGCATTATGGCGTGTACGCCCCCAAGCGGTTCAACCTGCATTCGGTCTGGGACGGTCCCCTCGCCGAACGCGCGATCACCAGCGGACCGTCTCTCGTTCGCCGCTACCCCGCGGCGGAGCGCCATCGCGTCGCGGCGGGTGACGTCACCCGCTGGAGCCGCGAGGCATGGCAGCTGTCGCGCCGATATGTTTATGGCAGCGCCGCCGCCGGGGACCCTTGCGCTGCGCCGACGACGAGCGCGGTGCTGGATGACGCAACGGTGGCGCGGCTGGTACCGATCGCGCGTCTCGAGGTGAAGCGCGGCGGCTTGCGGCTGGCGAAGCTGCTCGACGCCGCTCTCGGATAGGTGCTGATTCCTCCCCCGAGGGGGAGGGATCGCGTCAGTTGAGTACCAGCGTGACGGCGCGGCGGTTCTGGGCGTAGCTGTCCTCGTCCGAGCCGTTTGCGGCGGGACGTTCCTTGCCATAGCTGATCGTCGTCAGCCGCGACGGATCGACACCGCGAGCGACCAGGTAGTTCTTGGCCGAATTGGCGCGGCGGTCGCCGAGCGCGAGATTATATTCGCGGGTGCCGCGTTCGTCGCAATGTCCTTCGATGGTGGCGCGGACCTGCGGGAACTTCGCCAGCCACGCCGCCTGGCTGTCGAGGATCGCGCGCGCGGTCGGATCGATATCGAACATGTCGACGGCGAAGTTGACGGTGTTGGAACTCACCGATTGCCGGAAATCGGCGTCGGAACCGGGCACCACCGCGCCCGTACCGGTGCCGTTGACGTCGCCGGTCTGCGGCGTCTCGGTCGCCGACGGCGCCGGCGGCAGCACTTCGGGCCGCTTCTTGGCGCAGCCGGCGACGGCGACCAGCGCGGTGCCCGCGATCAGGATGGTGGTGAGCTTGTTCATGTCATGTCTCCGAAAGATCGTCGTTTCGCCCCCGAAACTCCCCTGTCAACGCGCCTAGGGGCGTAGCGGTCCCCAGGCCGGATCCGAGCCGTCGAGCGGCGTCGGGATGCGGCGCTCGACCGAACCGGTGAGATCCACCGCCCACAGGTCCGCCTTGCCCGCGCCGCCCTGACCCGACCGGAAGAAGGTGATGACCCGCCCGTTGGGCGACCAGCTCGGCCCCTCGTCCTGCCAGGCATTGGTCAGCAGCTTCTCGTTGCCGCCCGACGGCGACATCGTGCCGATCCGGAATGCGCCCGAAATCCGGGTGAACGCGATCAGGTCACCGCGCGGGCTCCACACCGGGGTGGCATAGCGCCCGCCGCCGAAGCTGATCCGCTGCTGGTTCGAGCCGTCGGCGTTCATCACGTAGAGCTGCTGCCCGCCCGAACGATCGCTCTCGAACACGATCCGCGATCCGTCGGGGGAATAGCTGCCGCCGGTGTCGATCCCGGGCGAGGTGGTCAGTCGCTGCGGCGTGCCGCCGGCACTCGCCACGCGGTAGACGTCGGTGTTGCCGCCCTGCGCCATCGAGAACAGGATGAAGCGGCCGTCGGGCGAGAAGCGCGGCGCGAAGGTCAGGCTGACGTTGCGGACCACCAGCCGCTGCCGCCCCGAACCGATCTCGTAGATATAGATCGCCGGGCGGTCGTTCAGATAGCTCATGTAAACGATTGACTGCTGGTTCGGCGCAAACCGCGGCGTCAGCACGATCGAAGCGCCCGCGGTCAGGAAGCGGTGATTGGCGCCGTCCTGGTCCATGATCGCGAGCCGCTTGATCCGTCGCGCCTTGGGTCCGGTCTCGGCGACATAGACGACGCGGCTGTCGAAATAGGGGCCCTCGCCGGTCAGCCGCGCATAGACCATGTCGGCGCACTTATGCCCGGCGCGGCGCCAGTCGGCGGGCGGGACGACGAAGCCCTGCCGCGCCAGCTCGATCTTCGAGAACACGTCGTAGAGGTAACAGCCGACCGTCAGCGTGCCGTCGCCATTCGCACGGACATAGCCCTGGACCAGCGCCTGCGCGCCGGTGCCGCCCCAATAGTCGAACGCAGGCGCGGTCACCTCGGGAAAGCCGACCGGACGGAGGCGACCAGGCGCGAGCGGGGTGAACAGCCCGGAGTTGCGCAGATCGGTGGCGACGATGTCGGCAAGCTCGCGGCCCATCACGTCGGTCGCCTTGGCCGCGGTCTGCACCACCGCGGGCGTCGCCATCGGCGGGATCGCGATCGGCATCGGCGCCGAGACGCCGCCCGTGACCGAGACCTCGAGCGGGGGCGGGGTCTGGCCCGCCGCTGCGGCGGGGTCCGGCGAGGGAGTTTTCGCCCACACGGGCACGGCGGCAGCCGTCAGAACGGCAAGTATGGCTGATCGGATCATAAGCATCCTCTACTCTCTTCTTCCGTCATGCCGGGCTAGTTCCGGTATCCGCCTCGCCCCGCGCCGATCGTGCCTTGTCGATGCGGCACGGTGGATCCCGGAACAAGTCCGGGATGACGAGAGGGCATTCGCGTCACCGCAGCTGCCATTGGTAATTGATGTTGTTCCAGCCGCCCGACGGGGTCGAGTAATATTCGGCCGGCAGCTTCAGCGGCGAGCAGCCCTTGAATGCGGCGACGCCGAGATCGACGACGCGCTGCGCGTAGCGATCATTGTCGCCGTCGACCCCCGACTGCTTGACCATTCGCGGGGTCGCGGCAAGCGTCCCGTCCGGGTTGAGGCGCAGGCTGAGCGTCGTCACGATCGAATTGGCGCCCGGCCCCGGATTGACCTGCCGGTCGGCGCACGGCTGGATCTGGCGCGCGATCGCCTGCACGATCCCGGCCATCGCGCGCGCGTCGATCTTCGCCGCGCGGGGCGCGGTGGAGGTGCTGGTCGACGGCTTGTCGGTCAGCCCTTCGAGGAAGTTGGCGCCCAGCCGCGAACCGCGCGGGCGCGTCGTTGTCGCGGTCGCCTTCGTACCGCTACCCTGTGCCGCGGCAGGCTTGGGCTTCGCCGCGGCGGACGCGGTCGCCTTCTTGGCAGGCGCCGGCTTCGTCGCGGCCTTTTCGGGAGCGGCGGGGCGTGGCTTGGCCTTGGCCGGCGTCGGTGCGGGCTTGGCCGCGGGCGCTGGCTTTGGCTGGCGAACCGGCTCGGGCGGTGCGGGTTTGGGCTGCGGTTGCGGCGGCGCAGGATCCGGTTCGCGCTCGGGAGTTGCCTCCTGCGGCGCGGGCGGCGCAGCGTCCTCGGGCGCGCCCTCGTCGGGTGCCACCGATTGCGCCGGCGGGGTCACGTTCTGCGGCGCCGCCGCCTCCAGCCCGACATCCTTCACGAGACTGACGTCGATCGGTTGCTGCATCAGCTTGGCCGGGTTCGGCGTCGCCAGGAAGCCGACCGACAGCAGGCCGAAGAGCACGACATGCCCCGCGGCTGCGATGCCGAGACCGATCTTCTCCGCGCGGTCCATCAGCGCTGCGGCCCCTCCACCGTCACCAGCGCGACGCGGTTGAGCCCCGCGCGGTTGAGCTCGCCCATCACCCGCATGACCCGACCGTAATCTAGGCCCCGATCCGCGCGCAGGAACACCTGCGGCGGCGTGCCCCCGGCCTGCAGTGCGGCGATCTGCTCCAGCCGCGCCGCAAGCGCGGTCTCGCCAATCTCCTCATCGTCGACGAACAAACGTCCCTGCTCGTCGAGCGACAGCTGCACCGGCTTCTGATCCTGGTCGAGCGCCTTGGCGCGGCTGTCGGGCAGGTTGACCGGCACGCCCGCGGTGAGCAGCGGCGCGGTGACCATGAAGATGATAAGCAGCACCAGCATCACGTCGACGAGCGGCGTGACGTTGATGTCCGCCATCGGGGCCCGGCGCCCGCGTCCTCGGCTCGAGGGCAGGTTCATCGCCATGTCGATACCTCCCGGTCCTCCCCAAGCGCGCCTGGGAAGGATTGAACCGACGCATCCACCCTCACCTCACCGCATCCAGCTGGCGCGACAGCGTCGCGTGGAAGCCGTCGGCGAAGCGGTTGAGTTGCGCCTCGATGCGGTTCACGCCGTGGCTGAAGCGATTGTACGCGATCACCGCGGGGATCGCGGCGAACAGTCCGATCGCGGTCGCGAACAATGCCTCGGCGATCCCGGGTGCGACGACCGCAAGGCTGGAATTCTGCGCCGAGGCGATCCCGGTAAAAGCGCGCATGATCCCCCATACGGTGCCGAACAGGCCCACGAACGGCGCTACCGAGCCGATCGTCGCAAGGATGTTGAGCCGATCGGACAGCTTGTCGATCTCGCCCGCGACTGCGGCGCCCATCGCCGTTGCGAGGCGCTCGCGGGTGCCGGCCTTGTCGATGCCGCCGCCTGCGGTGGATTCGCGCCATTCCCGCACGCCTGCGCCGAACACCCGCGCCGAAGGCAGGTCCTTGTCGCCTTCCGCGGTGTGGAACGCATCGATATCCTCTGCCTTCCACAGGGCGGCCTCGAATCGCGTCATCTGCTTGCGGGTGCTGCCGAGCCGACGCCAGAACGCCACGATCAGCGCCCAGGTCCAGACGCTCGACGCGAGCAACCCGGCCATCACGAACTTCACCACGAAGTCCGCCTGGATGAAGAGCGCGACCGGCGACATCGTCGCCGCGTCCATATTGAAGACCGGATTCATGCGTCCCCCTGCCAAATCAGGCGTTGGTAGATGTCGAGCCAGGCGCGGGGCTGCCGCCGCGGGCGACCGGATGCCGCGACCAGCGCCACCGTGACCTCCGCGTCCGCCAGCACAACCGCCCCGCGCCTGACTGTTTGATGAATGACCACGCTCGCCGCCCTCACCGTCGTTACGCGGCTGAGCACCAGCAGCGCGTCGTCGAGCCGGGCAGGCGCGCGGTAGCGGATCGAAAGGTCGGCAACCGCATAGGCGCCCTCGCCTGCCTCGAACGCGGCGCGCTGATCGATGCCACTGGCGCGCAACATGTCCGACCGGGCACGCTCCATGTAGCGCAGATAATTGGCGTGGTAGACGACACCCGAAAGATCGGTGTCCTCGAAATACACCCGCATCGCCAGCCGATGCTCGCGGCCGTCGAAATACCCTTCGAGCGGGAGATCTGGCCGGGCGGGAGTCATCCGGGGTCGTTAACCGAACGGCGCGGGGGAAGGAACCCTTAGCGGCGGTTTCCACCGGTCACGATGGTGTCGCTAAGTCCTTCGAGCACCACCCTGATTCGCGGTAACGGCTGCGCGACCTGCTGAGGGGCGGCGGGCTGGGGTGCGACCGGCTGAGGCGCGACCGGCTGAGGCGCGACGGCGGCAACCGCGATGATCGCGCGGGTGGGCTGCTGACGCCACACGTCATAGGCACCGTAGAAGTCCGTGAATGGTTTCTCGAGCAGCGCCAGTGCGGTCGCGGGTTCGCTCGACGCGTCGGGGCGTGCGAGCGTGTCGGCGGCGGCGCGGCAGAAGCCGTCGCGTGCCTCGGCCTGTGCAAAGAAATTGTACAACCGGGTCTGAGTGTCGTCGTAGCGATCGCGCCAGTCGGGCGCTGCGGTGTCCCGGTATTCGGCGGCGTAGCGGCGCTCGGCGTCCGCGAGCGTCGCCTTTTCACGTGTCAGCAGCGCATTGTAGCCGGCGACGATCGGCACCTGCTCCGGACCACGGCATGCCAGCGCCGCGACGTTGAGCGCGGCGCGAAGATGCCAGAGCGTCGCCG
>DATLME010000168.1:0-6126 GCA_035537395.1 Sphingomonas sp.
AGAGGGGGTCGCACCGGTCGACGAAGCGGTCCGCTTCCTCGAACAACAGGATCGCCGCCGGCCGCTGTCGCCCGCTGCGATCCTGCGCGATGCCGCGGGCGATCATTGCGCCGACCAGGCCAGCGACGGATCGGTCGGGCACGCGGGGTCCGACGGTACCGATCCGGGCGCCCGGGTCGAACGCCGTGGCGGTGGCAGTTACGTCGGCGAGGTCATCACCTACGGCTCCGATACCGCCGAGGACGTGGTTCGCCAGTTGATCGTCGACGACGGCGTCGCCGACCGCGGTCACCGCAAGCTCGTCTTCGCCGCCGACATCGATTTTGCCGGCGTGTCATGCGGATCGCATCCCGCGTTCGGCACGATGTGCGTTATCGACGTCGCCCGCACTCGCGACGGCCGCGCGCGCGTACAATATGCTGCCAAGTAACGGAGCTGCCGCCACGCCGCCAAATAGCGCCGTCAAATAGGCGGGTTCAGCGCGGGTGCGCGCCAGCCAGCGCGATCCCGGCAAGGTTGCGGCCCCGCGCAACGTGGCGGACATGCACCCGATCGATCGGCGCGACGATCCCGCGATAGGTTTCCAGATGCGTCCGCAATTCGGCCCGGCGGCAGGGCACGAGGCCGCGGGCCTGGCCGATCACCAATGCCGAATCGCCGAGAAAGGTGACGTCGTCGGCGCCCAGGTCGCGCGCGATCCGTGCCGCGGCGATCAGCGCGAGCCATTCCGCAGTACTATTGTCGCCATACCCGGCGTTGCGCACGACGTGCGATACGCCGCCGATCACCACCGCGGTCTCGATCACCCCTGGATTGGGCCGGCAGCCGCCGTCGAAGTACAGGCGCATGCCGGAGGTGCGCATCGTCAGCCGGTAAGCCGCCGGCGATTGGCCCGCACCTTCCGCGCGTAGACCGCGAGCACCGCCGCCGCGACCGTCGCGGGTTCGCGACCATAGCGGCCACCCATCAGCGCTGCCTGGATCTCGATCGCGGTATCGATCTTTTCCGAAATCATCAGTGCGGCCTCGCGCCCGGCGGCCGCGTCTCCACGCGCCAGCCTGCCGCTGCGCAGCGCGATGACCAGTGCCGAGTCGACCGCCAGCCCCACGCTTGCTGCAGCGAGGCCGGACCAGCCGGGCGCGAGTTTCATTGGATCCATGCGCCAGCCTCGCACGCGAGCCATGAAGACTCCACTATCGACCGCCGGCCGTTCACCGAGCGCGGCGCGCGGTGAGGATCCTGACCGCAGGCGCAAGCATCTGGCCCTTCATCGGACCGTCGCCAAGCGTCGGGGAGGTGGGCGCGGCGAGGATGCGCCGGACGATATCCATTCCCTCGACCACCCGGCCGAATGCGGCGAAGCCGGCACTGTCGCCGGGCTTGCCGGGCTGGGCATCGAGCGACGGCATCGCGCCGACGATGATGAAGAAATCGGCTTGCGCGCTGTTCGGTGCGCCGCGCGCCATCGAGATGGTGCCGTCGACATGTGCGAGTCCGGTTTTGTCGGTCGGTTCGAGCGCGATCGGCGGGAACAGCAGCTTGCCGTCGCGTACCCCGCCCTGGACGAGCCCGACATCGGCGGCGAGCTTCATCGCGCGGTAGAAATTGATGCCGTCGAGCCGCTTGGCGTCGACATAGCGCAGGAAATTGGCCGACGTGATCGGGGCGCGTTCCTTTTCGAGTGCGATCGTGACTGGACCGAGGCTGGTGACGAGGACGACGCGCACCGTCGCCGGTTGCGGCGCCGCGGGCTGGACCGGTGCGGCCGCCGCCGCCGGCGGGGTGGCGGGTGCGATCTGGTGCGCGGCGGCCGGCGTGGCGACAGCGAGCGCGAACGAGAGGAATCGGATCATGCGCCAACGATATCGATTGCGATCCGCTCCGCAAAGCCGGTCCCGTACGGGGACAATCAGATTGAGCGACATCAGCCTTGCCCGGCGCCAAGGAAACGAACCGGACGGTTATGCGTTCGCGCGGTCCATGCTGATCACAGATATCTCGTCCGCCGCTGCGGACACCGTCCATCCCCTGACCGATCGTTTCCGTGAGTTCGTGAACGACTCCGGTTTTCCCTGCGTCGGCGCCAAGGCGGCGCTGGCGAAGGGCAAGATGCGCTTCGTCGTCGCCCGCGACGTGCAATCGGCCTGGGACGATCTTCGCGTCTGGCCGGCTTTGTTCGAGCTCGCACAGGACTACAAGGCAGATCCCGCGCTGTTCCAGTCGCTGGTGATCCTGTTCGAAGGCCCGACCGACTTGTCCGAAGAGGCGTTCGAGGCCGCGCTGTGGAACCGGGTGCAATCGCTGAGCGACAAGGACGCGTGGTTCGGCCAGGCGCCCGATGCGCGGGTGAGCAGCGATCCGGGCGATCCGCATTTCTCGCTCAGCTTCGGCGGCGAAGGCTTCTTCGTGGTCGGGCTCCACCCCAATGCGAGCCGGCCGGCGCGGCGCTTCGAACGACCCGCGATGGTGTTCAACCTGCACGACCAGTTCGAGCAGCTGCGCGCGCAGGGGCGGTACGAAAAGCTGCGCGACTCGATCATCGCGCGCGATGTCGCGCTTGCGGGTTCGGCCAATCCCATGCTCGCACGGCACGGCAGTGCGTCGGAAGCGCAGCAATATAGTGGGCGGCTGATCGATACCGAATGGGCCTGCCCGTTCCAGCGCCGCGCGACGGAGCCCGGCCTTGACGCCTGATCCCTCCCGCGATGCCGCCGCCGATGTCGCGACGCACGAGATCGAGCCGCGCAGCGGCGCCGGGTTCGAGCTTGCCGCCGGCCAGCGGCTGACGGTTATCGACCCGCGCGGCGAGCAGGTTGCGGATCTGCTCGCCTTCGCGCTCGGCGACATCGACGAGGTCATATCGAGCGGGCGGACGTTCGATTATGCGAACCGGATCTACCTGACGACCGGCGACCTGCTCTATTCGAACCGGTCCAAGCCGATGCTGGAGATCGTTCACGACGATGTCGGGCGGCACGATTTCCTGCTGACGCCGTGCTCGGCGGACACGTTCCGGATCATCTATGGCGACGAGCATCCGCATCGCGGCTGCTTCGGCAATCTCGCGGCGGCGCTGTCGCCCTGGGGGGTCCGGCCGGACCGGATTCCGGTCGCGTTCAATTGCTTCATGAACGTGCCCGTCGACGGCGCCACCGGCGCGTTCACGGTCGAGCCGCCGCTCAGCAAGGCGGGCGACCGGATCGTCTTCGAGGCGCGGATGGACCTGGTGATCGGGCTCACCGCCTGCTCGGCGCTCCAATCGAACAACGGCAGCTTCAAGCCGATCCACTACCGGATCGACTGACCGGAGCGGGTCGCCTTGCGTACCGTCCGCGCGCTGGGTACGCTGAGGCGGTGACGGCCAGGCGATGCCCCGCGAGCGGTTCCGGATCGGCGATGCGCTGATGGGCATCTTCACGCCGGTCGACATCGCCGTGCTGATCGTGATCGTGCTGCTGCTGGTCGGCGGAACGATCGGGCTGGAGATCGCCGACCGGCGCGCGCGGCGCCGCGATGGCGCGGCGTGGCGCAGTTATTTCCACGGCGGCGGGCTGGTGCGCCAGCTGATCGCGCGGTGGAAGGTCACTCCCAAGCTGACCGATCGCCGCGACCGGCGCTGACCGCGGAGCCTTCGCAGGCGGCGGGGGTTTGATCGGACATGGAGCTGTTCGGCCTGACGATCCCCGCCTGGATGGCGCGCCTCGGCGGGGTCGCGATCCTTGTCCTGACCATCGTCGTCGCCCACGCCATCGCGGCGGCGATCGTGCGCCGGGTCACGCTGCGGACCAAGACGCGGACCGACGACATCCTGCTCGCTCGGCTGCGCTGGCCGACCTTGTGGCTGCTGATCGGCATGGCGCTCGCCGCCTCCGGTCCAGAACTCGATCTGCCGAGCAACTGGGACCGGGTCTGGCAGCGGGTGCTCGGGCTGGTCGCGCCCGCGATCCTGGGCTGGGTCTTCTATGCGCTGCTCACCGCCTATCGCGACATCGGCGAGGCGCGGTTCGACATCAGCGTCGCGGACAATCTGCGCGCGCGGCGACGGCGGACGCGGATCGGCATACTCTACCGGATCGGGGTGATCCTGCTCGGGCTGGTGGTGTTCTGCCTGATGTTGATGAGCATCCCCAGCGTGCGCAACATCGGGGTGACGCTGATCGCTTCGGCGGGGCTCGCCGGGCTCGCGCTCGGTGCCGCCGCGCAGCCTGCGCTCAAGAACCTCATCGCGGGCATCCAGATGGCGTTTACCGAGCCGATCCGGCTCGACGACGTGGTGGTGATCGAGAACGAATGGGGACGGATCGAGGAGATCCGGCTGACCTATGTGGTGGTGCGGATCTGGGACGACCGGCGGCTGATCGTGCCGGTGTCCAAGTTCCTTGAGAACAGTTTCCAGAACTGGACCCGCGACACCAGCGCGCTGATGGGATCGGTGCTTTGGTACCTCGATCCGGGCGCAGACGTCGCGCGGCTGCGCGTCGAGGTGGAGCGGGTGGTAAGCGCGAACCCGCGCTGGGACGGCCGCTTCGTCAATTGCCAGGTGACCGACAGCAAGCCCGACGGTGTCATGGAAGTTCGCGCGCTGATGACAGCGAAGGACGCCTCGACCGCGTTCGACCTGCGCTGCGACGTCCGCGAGGCGATCTATGCCTTCATCCGCACCGACATGCCCGAGGCGCTGCCCCGCGAGCGGTTCATGCGCGCACCTGTTCCGGATGCATCAGCGCCGTCGTGAAGGTCTCCAGCCACCAGCTGATGTCCTCCTTCTCGATCGCCGCCATCATCCCGCGCCAGCGCGCGATCCGTTCTTCCCGCGGCATCCGCAGCGCCTGCATGATCGCGTCCGCCATGTCCGCGGCGCTGTACGGATTGACCAGCAGCGCATCGGTCAGCTGGGTCGCGGCACCGGCGAAGCGCGACAGGATCAGCACGCCCGGGTCCTCGGGGTTCTGCGCCGCGACATATTCCTTGGCGACGAGGTTCATCCCGTCGCGCAGCGGCGTCACCAGCCCGATCTTCGCCGCGCGATAGATCCCGGCGAGCACGTCGCGCGAATAGCCCTGGTTGACGTACCGGATCGGCACCCAATCGATATCGGCATATTCGCCGTTGATCCGGCCCGACAACTCCTCGAGCGTCCGGCGGATCTTCTGGTAGCTGCCCACCGCGCCGCGCGACGGCGGCGCGATCTGGAGCAGAAACACCTCCTTGCGTTCCTCCGGATGCTCGGTGAGGAAGCGTTCGTAGCCGAGGAAGCGCTCCTCCAGCCCCTTGGAATAATCGAGCCGGTCGACCCCGACGATCATGTCCCGGCCGGTCGCGCTGTCGAGCATCTGCCGGTACGACAGCCGCGCCTTGGTGCCGGCGGCGAGATCGACGAACTCCTGCACGTCGATGCCGATCGGCACCGCCATCACCCGCACGCGGCGACCGTCCAGGATCAGATCCTCGCCCTCGCGAACCGCGCCCAGCTCGTGGATCGCGAAGTCGCAAAAGGATTGCAGCCACTCGTCGATATGGAAGCCGATGACGTCGTACGCGAACAGCGTCCGCGCGAGCGCCTGCGCTTCCGGCAGGATCGACATCAACCGACGCGGTGGCCACGGGATGTGAAGAAAGAAGCCGATGCGGTTGTCGCAGCCACGTTTCCTGAGCTCGTCGCCGAGCGGAAACATATGGTAATCCTGGATCCAGATCGCGTCGCCATCTTCGATCAGCGGCTTGACGGTCTCCGCGAACCGTTCGTTGACGCGCTGGTAGCCGCCGGCATATTCGCGTTCATATTCAGCAAGATCGACCCGGTAGTGGAATAGCGGCCACAAGGTTCGATTGGCGTAGCCGTTGTAATATTCCTCGATGTCCTGTTCTTCGAGGTCGATCGTCGCGGTCGTCACGCCGTCATTGCGTTCGAAATGGATATCTCCGGTAAAGCTGTCGGCCTGATCCCCCGACCAGCCGAACCAGATCCCCTTATACTCGCGCAACGCGGACGCCAGCGCCACCGCAAGCCCGCCCTGCGCGCCCGAATGCGACCCGGTCGGCGCAGAGACGCGATTCGAGATGACGATCAGCCGGCTCACCGGATCGCGCTCCACGGCTTGCTGAGCAGCGCCGCGCAGTTGATCA
>DATLME010000169.1:0-4417 GCA_035537395.1 Sphingomonas sp.
AGAGCCGCACGCACGTGGAGCGGCGCTCAGATCGAGAACTCGTCGTCACGCGCCTGTTCGATGGCCCGCGGCATTTGGTGTTCAAGGCTTGGGCGCAAGCCGAGCTGTTCCGACGGTGGTGGGTGCCGGAGGGACATGGGATCACGCTCGTCACCTGCGAAATGGACGTCCGCACCGGAGGCAAATACCGGTTGGAGTTCGGAGCGGGCGGGGATGACACCAAGGCATTTTACGGCAAGTATTTGGAGGTGGTCGCGAACGAGCGGATCGTCTGGACGAACGACGAAGGTGATGAGGGCGCAATCACTACTGTCACCTTCGCAGATCAGGACGGAAAGACGCTGCTGACGTTCAGCGAGCTTTATCCTTCCAAGCAAAGTCTGGACGAAGCGATGGAAGGCTCGGCCGCGGGACTGCCGACGCAGTTGGATCAGCTCGGGGAGCTCCTTCCGACAATCGGCCAGTAGCCACCGCCACGATATCGAAGGGCGGTTCCGGTTCTCGGATCGACTTCCTCCCCCGCCGTTGCGAAAGTCGATTGGTCGACAGTGGCGAAAGGTTTGGCTGTTTGCAGCTGCCAACCCGCCCGTGAACGAATGACCGAAGTCGGGGAATTGCACAGGTGGTCTTCAGCGACCGCTAATGGGTCGAAGCGTTGATCGTCTCAGTCCGAACTTGCACACTTTGGTTTGCTGACGGCCTGCAAGGTCTATTACGCGAGCGCGTCCGGATCGTCGCCCCCGGCCGTCTGACCTAGTGGACGAAGCGGTGCACGGCTTCGTCGACGTCCTCAGAAATTGAAGTCGAGCCGCACGCCATAGGTCCGCGGCGGGCGCAGCGTCGCGTAGATCAACCCGGGGATGAACGAATGCTGCGATCCCGAATTGCGCACCACCTCGTCGGTAACGTTGCGGACATAGCCCGTGATCGCCCAGCGATCGCCGGGGGCTCGGTAGCTGAGATCGAGATTGACGATCGCGAACGCGGGCTGCTTCGCGGCCTCGATATAGTCGGTGGTGAAGAAATAGGACGACGAGATCTGAGCGTCCGCACCCGCCACGATCGCCCGGTCGCCGCCGAGCTCGAACCGGTGCTGGTAGCTGGTGTTGACCGAGAATTCGGGCGCGCGGGTGAACGGCTTGCCGCTGCAGTCGACCCGGCTGGTGCCGAAGGTCGGCAGGCCGCCGGGCGTCGTTGGCGGGCCGTTGGGGGAAAGCTGGGTGACGGTGCACCCGGTTCTCGTGCCCTCGGTCGGGGCCACATTGTTCGCGACGTCGTAGACATAGCTGTCGAAGGTGGCGTCGAGATATTCGATCTGCGCGGAGAAGGTATCGGCCGGGGTCGGACGAAACAGGATGTCGGCGCTGACCCCCTTTACCGACGACTTGCCGATGTTCTGCGTGATCACCGAAAAGCCACCGCTGTTCAGCGGCAGCAGGTTATTCTCCTGATGATCGATATAGTTCCAGTAGAACCCCTCGACATTGAGCTGGAGGCGATTGTCGAGGAACCGGTTCTTGCTGCCGATCGAATAGGCGGTCAGCTTTTCGGGCCGATAGCTGTTCGGCGCTGTGTCCTGGTTCAGCCCGCCGGCACGAAAGCCGGTGCTGACCGTCGCATAGACCAGCGATCGTTCGCCGACGTCCGCCTCGACCCCGGCCTTGTAGGTCAGCCGGCCATAGGAGACGTCACCCGACAGCGGTACCGTGACGGGCTGGTCGAACGTGGGCGGGTTGTAGTTGATCGAGGTGGTCGAACCCACGATCGAGCGTTCCTCGTCGGTGTAGCGTAGCCCGCCGGTGACGCGAAACGCGTCCGCGATGCTGTAGGTCGCTTCGCCGAACGCCGCGAGCGCGCGCGTCTCGCGCACCGATCCGAAGCTCGATTCGAATACCCCGACACCCTGTTCGACGGTGTTCAGCTCGATCTGCTCGTCGTCGTAGAAATAGCCGCCGATCAGCCAGCTGAGCTTGCTGCCGGGCTCGGACGCCAGCCGGACTTCACCGGTCGTCTGCTTGCCGGTGACGTCACCCGTCAGCCGGAAGCCGGGATTGTAGATCTGGTCGGCGGCGACCTCACGATAGGCGGGGAGCACCGTCAGCGTGCCGAAGCCGAGATCGACGTTGAGCTCCGCGCGCACGCCCCAATTCTCCGAATTGGCCCGGCTGTCGTTCTCGACGAGCTGAAATTGCGTGCCCGGGCCGTAGGGACCGGCGCCGGTCTCGCGCGCTTCGAGCAGGAAGCGGTTGCCGGTGGTCGTCGACGGCCCCTCATACGGATCGTTGGAATCGGCGAACGGCGTCGCGACATAGGGCGAGCCCCGGCCGTGGACGTTGGCATAGTCGGCACCGAGCAGCAGCGACACCGCGTCCACCGGCTCGAACAGTGCCTGCAGCCTGAACGATTCCTGGTTGTCGTCCCCCGATCCGTCCGAGAAATAGCCGTTGCGGCGGATCACCTGCGCCGCCGCGCGGATCGCGAGCGTATCGGTCAGCGGCACGTTCAGACCGGTCGAGGCGCGGTAGTAATCGTAATTCCCGGCCTCGATCGAGCCACTCGCGGACACCTTGTCGAAGCGGGGCTTGGCGCTGATGATGTTGATCGCGCCGGCTGCCGCGTTGCGCCCGTACAGCGTGCCTTGTGGTCCCTTCAGCACTTCGACGCGCTCGAGATCGAAGAACTGGCCGCCGACCATCGTCGGCGAACCCAGCGCGACCCCGTCGATCGAGACCAGCACCGACGAGTCGCCGACCAGCCCGGCAAAGGTACCGACACCGCGCAGATAGACCTGGGTGATCGCGCCGTTGGCGGACAGGCCGAGCCCCGCGACCGCCTTGTTGAGGTCCTCGGGCTGGACCACGCCGCGCTGGGTCAGATCCTCGCCCCCGACCGCAGTGATGGCCAGCGCGGTGCTCTGCGCGCTTTCGCTGCGGCGGTTCGCGGTGACGATGATGTCGCCGATGCCGTCGGCCGCGATCGCCGTGGCAGGCTCGGGCGGGGCCGTCGCGGGCGCGACCTGTGCGAGAGCGGATTGCGATGCGGCCAGTGCGGACAGCCCAACATTAACCAACAGCGCGCGCATGGCCTTGCTCTCCTCGCCTTCGGCCGTCGTCGCGACCTGTTCCGACGCTGCACCGATAAAATCCGTCGGTCAACAGAAAATGCACTTTACTGGCCACGGTCAGCTGACCGGTTCGGAGCGGATCGGCGTGCGCGCGCTCCAGAACAGTGCCGCCGCGACGAGGCTCACCACTCTTGCGCCGACCAGCGTCCAGCCCAGCCCAGCCTCCTCGCTGAGCCCACCTCCAGCGAATAGCCGTAGCGCTGCGGAACCGCCGTGGCGGGGTCCGACGACCCCGGCGGGTTCATGCCGCGATCGCCCCCTCTGGCATTTGGTGCTCGCGGATCTCGGCATCGGTGCACGCGCGGATCGTCGCGAGATCGACGTCCGGCGCGATCTCGCGCACCACGAACGCATCGTCGCGACACGCGAATACCCCCAGATCGGTGATCACCAGATCGACCACGCCGGCGCCGGTCAACGGCAGCGAACAGCGCTGGCGAAGCTTCGCGCGGCCATGCTTGTCCTGGTGGTCGGTGACGACGATCACGCGGCGCGCCCCCGCCACCAGGTCCATCGCCCCGCCCATGCCCTTCACCAGCGTCCCCGGGACCGCCCAATTGGCGAGGTCGCCATTCGCCGCGACCTCCATCGCGCCCAGGATCGCGACCGCGATATGGCCGCCGCGGATCATCGCGAAGCTGTCCGACGAGGCGAAATAGCTCGCCCCCGGCAGCGCGGTGACGGTCTGTTTGCCCGCGTTGACGAGATCGTGGTCGATCTCGTGCGGATACGGGTAGGGGCCCATGCCGAGCAGGCCGTTCTCGCTCTGGAAGACGATGTCGAGATCGGCGGGGATGTGGTTCGCGACCAGCGTCGGGATGCCGATCCCCAGATTGACATAGTCACCGTCGCGAAGTTCACGCGCCGCGCGTGCGGCGACCTGGTCGCGGGTCCAGCTCATGCCGCCAGCTCCTCGGCAGCGCGGACGGTTCGCACCGCGATGGCGTGGCTATAGGCATCGCCCTCGATCAGCCGGTGGACGAAGATGCCGGGAGTGTGGATTGCGTCGGCGTCGATCGTGCCGGTCGACACCACCTGCTCGGCTTCCGCGACGGTGATCGCTGCCGCGGTCGCCATGTCGGGGTTGAAGTTGCGCGCGGTCTTGCGGAACACGAGATTGCCCGCCTCGTCCGCGCGCCACGCCCGCACGATCGCCAGGTCGGCGCGCAACCAGCGTTCGCGCAGATAGAGCTTGCCGTCGAACGTCTCAACCGGCTTGCCCTCCGCGACGATCGTGCCGACCCCGGTGCGCGTGTAGAAGGCGGGGATACCCGCGCCGCCCGCGCGGATCCG
>DATLME010000170.1:0-4268 GCA_035537395.1 Sphingomonas sp.
TTCGCGATCGCGGCAGCAACGCCGCAGATCCCGAGTTCGCCGACGCCCTTGGCCTTCATCGGCGAGGATTTATCGTCGACCTCGGCCATGAAGAACACGTCCTGGTGCGGGATGTCGGCATGGACCGGGACCTCATAGTCGGCGAGGTTGTGGTTGACGAAATAACCGAACCGCGGATCGACGATCGCTTCTTCCATCAGCGCGGCACCCGCGCCCATCGTCATCGCACCGATCACCTGGCTTCGCGCCGATTTCGGGTTGAGGATCCGCCCCGCCGCGAACGCGCCACTCATCCGGCGAATGCGGATCTCCGCGGTCGCGACATCGACCGCGACCTCGGCAAAGTGCGCGCCGAAGGTCGCCTGCGCATAGGTCTTGCCGAGATCGCCGAACTCGATCGAATCCTCGGCCGAGATCCCGGCGTCGCCGGCGGCATCCGCCAGCGAGGTGCTGCGATTGCCCGAGCGCACCTTGCCGTCCGCAAAGGTCGCGGTGGCCGGATCGAAGCCGAGTTTCTGCGCGATCTTGTCGCGCAGCATCGTGCACGCGGCATAGACGCCAGCCGTCGAGCTGTTGCCGCCCCACTGCCCGCCAGAGCCCGCAGATACCGGAAAGCTCGAATCGCCGAGCAGCACGACGACCTTGTCGATCCCGACGCCCATCATCTCCGCCGCGGTCTGCGCGATCACGGTGTAGCTGCCGGTGCCGATATCGGTCATGTCGGTAGCGACGGTGACGACGCCCTTGCGATCGATGCCGACCCGCGCGGCCGACTTCATGGTCAGGTTGCCGCGGAATGCCGACGCCATGCCCATGCCGACCAGCCAGCGGCCGTCGCGGCGCTGCCCCGGAGTGGCGCTGCGCTGGTCCCAGCCGAACCGGTCGGCGCCGGTCCGCAGGCAGCCGATCAGGTCGCGGTGCGAGAACCGCTTGCCGGGCTTCTCGGGATCGACCTGGGTATCGTTGCGGATCCGGAACTCGACCGGATCGAGCCGCAGCTTCTCCGCCATCTCGTCCATCGCGATCTCGAGCGCCATCATGCCCGGCGCCTCGCCGGGTGCGCGCATCGCGTTGCCCTCGGGCAGGTTGAGCACCGCGAGCCGGGTCGCCGTCATCCGGTTGGCGCCGGCATAGAGCTGGCGGGTCTGGTTCACCGCGGTCTCGGGCCCGCCGCCGGGCAGGTCGCCCGACCAGCTTTCATGTCCGATCGCGGTGATCCGGCCGTCCTTGCCCGCGCCGATCCGGATGCGCTGGATCGTCGCGGGGCGGTGCGTGGTGTTGTTGAACATCTGCGGACGGGTGATCGCGAGCTTGACCGGCCGCCCCGTCGCGCGCGCGCCGAGCGCGGCCAGCACCGCATCGCTGCGAATCCACAGCTTCGAGCCGAAGCCGCCGCCGACGAACGGCGACATCACGTGCACGTCCTCCTTGGGGATCAGCAGCGCCTCGCTGAGATCGCGGACCGCCCAGGCGATCATCTGGTTCGAGGTCCACAGCGTCAACTTGCCGCCATCCCACGCCGCAATCGTCGCATGCGGCTCCATCGGCGTGTGGCTCTGGTCGGGGGTCGTGTAGCGCGCGTCGAGCGTCACCGGCGCCTTGGCGAAGGCACCCGCGAAATCGCCGACCGCGGTGTCGGCACTCTCGTCGGGCTTCGTCGCGGAGGATTTCGCGGCGGCGAGGTCGTAGGCGCCCTTGCTGCGGGCGTAGTCGACCCGGACGAGCTTTGCGGCGGCTCGCGCCTGTTCGAAGCTCTCGGCGACGACGACTGCGATCGCCTGGTCGAAATGCTCGACCATCGGGCCGCCGAGCAGATGCGCGGTCACCGACTTGGGCTTGGCGACCTTGCCCGCATTCTCATGGGTCACCACCGCCAGCACGCCGGGTGCGGCGAGCGCCTCGGCGGTGTCGATGCGAGTGACGCGGCCGGTCGCGATCGCGGCACCAACGATATAGCCATAGGCCTGGTTGGGCGCGACGTCGTGACGCTCATAGGCATAGGGTGCGCGGCCGCTGGTCTTGAGCGGGCCGTCGACCCGGTCGTGCGGCTTGCCGACGACCTTAAGCTGGTCGATCGGGTTGGTCGTCGCTGGCGTATCGAACTTCATGCGCGGGCCTCCGCAAAGACGGCGCCGAGCGTTCGTTCGACGAGCGGCAATTTGAACGCGTTCTGCGGCGTGGTCTTCGCGCCTGCGAGGACGACGTCGGCGGTCGCCTTGGCGCCCTGCGGAATGCTCGCCTCGGCTGCCTCGACCCGCCACGGCTTGTGCGCGAGCCCGCCGAAAGCCAGCCGCCCGCGGCCACCCGGCTGGATAACGGCCGCAACCGAGATCAGCGCGAACGCGTAGGACGCGCGGTCGCGTACCTTGCGGTAGATGTGCGTGCCGCCGATCGGCTTCGGCAAGGTAACCGCCGTGATCAGCTCGTCCGCGCCGAGATTGGTATCGATGTGCGGCGTCGTCCCCGGCAGCCGGTGGAACTCGGCGATGGGGATCGTGCGCGTGGTGCCGTCGGGGCGCACCGTTTCGACCTGGGCGTCGAGCACCCGCATCGCGGTCGCCATGTCGCTGGGGTGGGTCGCGATGCACTGATCGCTGGTGCCGAGCACCGCGAGATTGCGGCTGAACCCGCCGAGCGCGGAGCAGCCGGTACCCGGCTGGCGCTTGTTGCACGGCTTGGTGGTGTCGTAGAAATACGGGCAGCGGGTCCGCTGGAGCAGGTTGCCGGCGGTGGTCGCCTTGTTGCGAAGCTGGCCCGAGGCGCCGGCGAGCAGCGCGCGGCTGAGCACGCCATAGTCGCGGCGCACGCGTTGATCCGCCGCGAGATCGGTGTTGCGCACCATCGCACCGATCCGCAGCCCGCCACCATCGGTCGCGTCGATCGATGCGAGCTTCAGCCGGTTGACGTCGACGAGATGCTGCGGCGTTTCGATCTGCAGCTTCATCAGGTCGAGCAGGTTGGTACCGCCCGCGATGAACTTGGCGCCGGGGGTGCGCGCGACCATCGTCGCCGCCTCGGCGGGCGTCGTCGCGCGTTCAAAGGTGAAGGCTTTCATGCGGTCACCCCGGAAACGTCCTGCATCGCGTCGATGATGTTCGAATACGCGCCGCAGCGGCAGATGTTGCCGCTCATCCGTTCGCGCATCTCGGCGGCGGTCGCCTGCGGGGCGGCAGTGATGTCCGCACTGACATGGCTCGGGATACCCTCGCGGATCTCCTTCAGGACCGATACCGCCGAGCAGATCTGGCCCGGGGTGCAATAGCCGCATTGATAGCCGTCATGCTTGACGAACGCGGCCTGCATCGGGTGCAGATCGCCGGGCTTGCCGAGCCCCTCGATCGTGGTGATCTCGTCGCCGTCGTGCATCACTGCAAGCGACAGGCAGGAATTGATCCGCCGGCCCTCGACGATCACGGTGCATGCCCCGCATTGGCCGTGATCGCAGCCCTTCTTGGTGCCGGTCAGCTTCCAATGTTCGCGCAGCGCGTCGAGGAGGGTCGTGCGAGTGTCGAGATCGAGCGTCCCGGCCTTGCCGTTCACCTTCAGCGTCACCGCCATGGTCGGCGGGGATGCGCCGGCTGCGGGCGGTGTGGCCGCCGCAACTCCCGGCACGGACGCCATCGCGCCTGCCGCGACACCCGTCGCCAATACGCCGCGCCGCGACACTTCGAACCCGCTCGTGTTGCTCAACCGCGGCACCTTTCCTTGGGGGCGGAGGGCTCCGCCATTTCCTCGTCATACACATTCCCGCCTGGAAGGGGGAGGAGGAGCGTACGCAATTCGATCGATGGTCCGGCAGTGTCGGCGCCACTCGGAAAGCTGGTCACGCCGACGACGCGTCGCCTGCCTGTGGCGACGACGCGCGCTGCCGAGCGTCCAGGCGCAATCCGGTGACGCTCGTGACCAGCGTCTCCATCTGCTCTTCGCCATAACCCGCGGCGAGGAAGCGCTCGATCTCTGCGACCGGCAACGCGAAGCCGCGCCGCCATGCATGCACCGCCATGCGACGAAGTGCCTCCAGCCGCGGGTCTGCAAGCCGCGAATTCGCGCCCGCTCCGAACAATCCACCCAGCGCGCGCGAAAGCCGTCCCGGCTGGTCGAGACTGCGCAAGGTGTCGCGCTTGGCGAGTGCGATCACGCTCCACTCCAGCGCGGAAAAGCCGGTCTGCGCGGAAGCGGGCGGAGCCGAGCGCGCCGCGACCGGCGTTGCATAGAAATTGTCCAGATCCAGATAGGCCATCATGTTTCCCCTCTGCCGCCGACACGAG
>DATLME010000171.1:0-8540 GCA_035537395.1 Sphingomonas sp.
AGGAAGGCGATGAGGAGATTACGCGTGAAACGGATCGATACCGGATCGCGTCGCGCCAGGCCGTGCAGCACCGCCCAGAAGGTGCGCCAATAGAGCACCACCACCGCCAGGATCGCGCCAAGCTGGATGACGATATTGAACACTTCCCACTTGACCGCGTCATAGCCGAGCAGGCGCGTCGCCAGGATGAGGTGGCCGGTCGAGGAAACGGGCAGGAATTCGGTCAGCCCCTCGACGATGCCGAGGAGAACCGGAGTCACGATTTCCATGGAAGGGCTCCCGTCAGGCGGCGGTAAGGCTGAAGCGGCCGTGACGGCGATAGCGCACCAGCCAGGTAAGCGCGACGGCGGCCAGGGGCGCGGGTGCGATGCCGAACGCCTCGAAGCCGGTCCCGCCATTCGCGACCACATTGTCGCGCTGGAGCATCAGCCACTGATCCCAGGTGATCGGCGCGAACGGCAGGAACCCCGCGCGCGCGATCATCGCACCCGCTGCATCGGGCACCTCGACGATCGTCGGCGTGCGGCCGATCGCCTGCGCGATCCAGCGGATGATCTCGCCCATCGACAGGATGTCAGGCCCGCCGAGCTCGTAGGTCTTGCCGGCCGACGCCCCGGGATCGGCAACGATCGCGCCGATCGCCTCGCCGACATCGCCCGCGAACACCGGCTGGAATCGAACGCCTGCGCGCACGACCGGCACGACCGGCGTCTTCGCGATCATGCCGGCGAACCGGTTGATGAAGGCATCCTCGCGCCCGAACACGATCGAGGGGCGGACGATCACGGCGTTGGGGAAGGCAGCGCGCACCGCCGCTTCGCCCTCGCCTTTCGACCGCCCATATGCGGAAGCCGATCCGGCGTCGGCGCCGATCGCGGAGACATGGACCAGCGTCGTCGTGCCGGCTTTGGCCGCGGCTTCCGCCACGGTCCGCGCGCCATCGACGTGGTAGCGCTGGAAATTGCCCGCGAGCACCCCGACGAGGTTGATCACCACATCCGCGCCGTCGACCGCCCGCGCGATCGAGTCCGGGCGCGTGACGTCGGCTGCGATGAATTGCGTCTGCCCCAGCGCCGACAGCGGCCGCAGGAACCAGGCACGCCGCGGATCGCGCTGCGCGATGCGGATCCGCGCGCCGGTCTTCATCAGCGCCTGCGCGACGTAGCGGCCGACGAACCCGCCACCGCCGATCACCGTCACGAGTTTGTCCTTCATGGGTCGGCCTTTTCTCAATGCGCTGCGTGTCGCGACCCCTTGCCCCAGCGCGAGGTCGGTTGACAAGCGCCGCACCCCTCCCCTAGACGCGCCGACCTACCCCGTGCCCAGATGGCGGAATTGGTAGACGCACCAGCTTCAGGTGCTGGCGATCGCAAGGTCGTGGAGGTTCGAGTCCTCTTCTGGGCACCATTTTCCTGACGATGCACCTGCACAGGATGAAGCTGCGCTGAGCGCGGCTTCCCATGCACCGCGCCGGCCGTGAACCACGCTTGACTTGTTGGAGAATGTTGCTCGAATGTTCTCGCCGCAACAATAGGCGGGGCGGCATGACCGAAACATCTGGCAGTAGACAACCGAGCGCTTTTTCACGGTGGTTGCGAACGGGCAAGGTGCCACCGCCGCTAAGTCCCGACGGTCTCGAACTCAAATTCAACCCCTGGCACGATCCGGTGGATGGTCGGTTCACCTTTACGGGCGCAGGAGGCCATTATGGCGCGAGCGGGATCGATGTGGCCAGCCGTCGCGTGTCTGCCCGTCTCGGCCGCGCGCAGAGCATGGGCGATCGCAGCAAGTCGCCGACCGCTACACTGCCGAAGGCGGCAGCGCCGCGTGCCGGACCGCTGGCGGGAGATGGCCAGAGGTCAGTAGAGCGCGGGTCGGTCACGGTACAGCCCACGCGCATTCCGGGATCGCGGCCCGCTAGTCACCCGAACCCTGTTGCCGAATTCGTCGGTGGCGTCGGGCAAGGGCTTTACGATGTCGGGGAAGGGGCGGTGACAGGTGTTCATGCTGCGCTGACGACGAATCCGGTCACGACCGTTCGTAACGTCGGCCGCGGAATAGCGGGCATGATCGATACCGCGATCGCCGCCGAGGATACGCCCGCTCGTGTCCAAGTTTCGCGCGCGGCAGACGCGGTCGCCAACGCCTCGGCGCGGGATATCGGTCGTGCCACTGGAACGGTCGCCGGCAACATCACGTTGGCGGCAGCGCCGGGAGCGGCGCTTTCCAAGGTTTCTGCACTGCGCCGCCTTAGCATGGCAAGGCCGCGCACGACCTTTGATCCGCCGCAGATCGGCTGGGTGAAGGAAAATCTTGGTCGCGACAGTGCGGCGAAGCGATACAACGACTTGGCGACGGGCGCGCGGCCCGACCAAGCGCCGACGTTGATGCGGACGATGCCTGACGGTTCGAATCGGCCGGTGAAGTTCGACGGCATTCAGGGCGGTTACGTGATCGACAGAAAGTTGAAGGTCGTCGATGCGCCACATGCACGAGCTCAACTCTTGCGACAATCGCAGGTATTGGAGCAACACCGTCTAATTGGAACGTGGGAGGTTCCCACTAGCGCCCAGAGAATCAAAGCACTTAAGCTGCTCAAGAAGATGAGCGTCACCAACATCAAAGTCAGGGTAGTGAAGCCATGATAGCTATGCAGGTCGCGCGTATCATCGCAGATTATATGGTGTTTCTCAGTTGCACAGATGACGATTTGCTCGATCCGGATGCCGCGGTTGAAATGATGGAGGGTTTGGCAGACCGCCTTGAGTCGTTGGACAGGCAATTTCTTCGAGAGCTGGTTGACGCTTTTCCGGTGATAGCTTTGGAATTTAGTGGAGACGCGCAAATGGTAGTGCGTGATATCGCGCATAGCTTCTACCTCGAAGAGGCGCTCGCAGCCGACGACTCGGCGAGGCTGGCCGAGTTGGATGCGCTGCGCGACGCAAGAGATTGAAAGCAGAGACGGAAGAGAACAAATAGTAGCCGTCCAACTACAGCGTTGACGGCACTCTATTTTCGGCGATCAACCGAAATTACCCAATGAATTGATTGCCTGTCTTGTCTCCCTTAGGAGACCATGTTTCAGGAAATGCACCTCGTAGAGGACAAGGATAAGCGCCTCGGCGAGGTGCCGAGCACGCTGTCGGCCGAACTTCGACTTCCCATGTTTGATAATGTTTCTGAAGTGTTCTCGTCTCTAGAACGAGGCGAGGCGGCATGACCACGTTAGTTTCTGGTGATCGGCAATGCTCCTTTCGGGTGTGGTTGCGTACCGAAAGGCTGCCCTCGTTTTGCACTGCGGACGGGCTCGAACTCAAGTTCAATCCATACCGCGACCCTCGAACGGCCGTTTCACGTTTGCGCCCGGCGGACAGCGGGAAGTCAGAGAAAGCGGGGTTGGCTATGATAGCAGTCTTGCGAAGGCATAGGCTCTTTCATTGCAGGCGTCGATAATCGCAAGAGAGTGTCGGCGGCGATCTCTCCTGCGCGTCGGAATGCGCCGGTAATCGGGCAAGCGAACGAGGCGAGGCTCGCCCCAGCGCCGCAGCGTACGGTCGTCGGCCGCGGCAGCAACATTCGCGCCTTCGAGGTTTCCATGACCCTGGAGCAGCCGTTCCCGGGGCTCCGCAACTCGCCCGGTAAAGTACCATTCAACTCGGAACCGATCACACCTACGCCATCACTAACCCGGAGGCGAAACGATGACCAGTCCGTTCTTCGAACCCAGACCCTATATCCCTGCATCGCTGAGCGAAATCTACGACTTGGTGGGATCAATGGTCCTGGATGCGCCCACGTTCATCGATCCTCTCGGCTACTTTCCCAAGCGGAACATCGACACGACGTTTGACCAATTGACCGAGGGGTTCGGCATCGTCCGCAAGAAGCTCGGCGAGGAACGCTATGGAGTGCTCCTGGAATTGGCCGCGCGCGCAAAGGCGCTTTTCGCCGCCGACCAAGAGGACGCCAACGGCAAGACCGAGGAAGGACGCGCGCTGCTGTTCGAGATCGAGGACGTGTTGAAGGACGTTCGCGATCACCGCGTGAGTGCAAGGCTGCCCGATGACGAAGGCGAGATCACCGGCGACTGATGCTGGCGGCATCAGATCGCCACGCCGTCGCTGCCGCCACACCCGGACAGAGGGCCGCAATCCTTTCGTCTCGCGGCAGCATGTCCCTGCGTCAGTCGATGTCGCCGTGTCCGTACCCGTGGCCGATCGTCACGCGCGCGCCGGTGTCGGTGCCGCCGCTACCGCCTTCCCACCAATAGGCCTGCCGCTTGCGCGATCCGGTCGCCACCTCGTTGAGCGTGGCCGCATCGTACAGCCGCCCACCGAGCATCACCTGCGCGACCTTGTCGCTGTTGCGGATGTCGGCGGTCGGGTCCGCGTTCAGGACGACGAGGTCGGCGAGCTTGCCGGGCTCCAGCGAACCGACGTCCTTGGCATAGCCGAGCGACGTCGCCGCCGCGAGCGTGCCGGCACGTAGCGCCTCGACGGGCGTGAAGCCGCCGCGCACGAAACTCCACATTTCCCAGTGCGCGCCGAGCCCGGGCTGCTGGCCGTGCGCGCCGATCGCGACCGGCACGCCCTTGTCCGCGAGCTTCTTGGCCTCGCGCGCGGTCGCGCCGTCGACATAGTCCTCGTCGGGAGCGATCTCGCGGCGGGCGTTCTGTGCGGCAAGCAGCGCCGGCGGTGCATGCCGGCTCAGCAGCGGATGGCGCCACACGTCGCTGTGCGAGCGCCAATAGGGATCGCCCGCGGGCCCGCCATAGGCAACCACCAGCGTCGGGGTGTAGCCGACCGTGGTCTGCGACCACAGGCCGACCACATCGGCATAGAAGTGCTCGAGCGGCACATTGTGCTCGACCGTCGCGTTGCCGTCCTGGACGAGGCTCATGTCGAGCGTGAACAGCGAGCCGCCCTCGGGCACCACTTCCATGTTCTCGGCCTGCGCTGCCGCGACCACCATCTGGCGTTGCTCGCGGCGCGGCTGGTTGTAGTTCTTGACGCTGTGCGCGCCCTGCGATTTCAGGCGTCGGATCACGGCGAGCGCATCTTCGTAGGTATCGATCTGCGCGTAGACGTCGGGCGCCTTGGCGCCATAGACGATTTCGCCGGTCGAGAAGGTCCGAGGCGCCAGCACCATGCCCGCCTGCTGCATCTCGGCGGCGGGGAAGATCTCCGCCGAGCGCGACGACGGGTCGTGCACGGTGGTGGTGCCGAAGGCAAGATTGGCCATCGCCGACCAGTTCTGCTCGGGCACCAGCTCGTCGTCGCCCTGCGGGCCGTGCGCGTGCGCGTCGACCAGGCCGGGGATGATGGTCTTGCCGGTGACGTCGATCCGCGTGGCGTTCGCGGGGATCGCGGTCGTCGCGCGTGGACCGATCGCGACGATGCGGTCGCCGCGGATCAGGATCGTGGCGTCGTCGAGGATGCCGCCATCGGGTCGCGCCATCGTCACCACCCGGGCGCCGGTGAGCGCGACGGTCGCGGTCGGCTTGTCGGCGGCAACCTCCATCGACAGCGAGGTACCGGTGCGCGGCGCGACGAACTTCGGCGCGTCCTCTCCCGCGGGCATCGGCACGGTGCGGAACAGCGCTGCAGTCTCCGCGGTGTAGAGCGTCGGCCCGGCGCTCCAGTGGATCTGCCGCCCGTCGTTCGACCAGTTGACGAAGTCGGCGCCATCGCCGCTGACCCGGGTGACCGGCAGCGGCCCGCCCTTGGCGTCGGTCTCCACCGCCTGCTGGCCGGGCATCAGCGGCATCACGAAGGCTTCGTAGTTCTGCCGGAACGCGACATGGTCGCCCGCCGGCGAGATCTGGTAGTCGTTGACCAGCTCGCCCGACGCGTGGACGCGGCGATCCTGCCCGGTCAGGTCGGTGCTCACGAGCTGGCGCTTGTCCTTCTCGGTCGCCAGCAGGAAGACGCGGTCGTTCGATGCGCCGAACTGGGGCGAGGCGACGTCCTTGGCGATGCGCACCGGGGTGCCACCGCTCGCCGCGACGCGGAAGGCGCCACTCCCGGGATTGCCGCGCGACGCGGTCAGGCCGCCACCCTGCCCCTGTTCGAACACGATGATGCGGCCATCCGGCGAGAACCGCGGCCGGCGGTAAAGGCCGGCAACGTCGGTCACGGTGCGCGGCTTGCCGCCGCCCGCGCCGACGGTCCGGATCTGGCCCAGCCCGGCATCGGTCCAGCCGACGAACACGATCTGGCGGCCGTCGCGCGACCAGCTTGGGAAGAGTTCGAGCTCGCGCGCGCCCTGGGTCAGCCGCTTCGCCGTGCCGCCGGCCACGGGCTTGGTCCACAGCTTGCCGAGCGTTTCGAACACCACCGTGCGGCCGTCGGGCGACACGCTTGCCCAGCGCGGCATCTTGGTGGCGAACCGATCCGGTGCGACCGCGATCTGCGGGTGGACCGCGTCCACGATCACGCGGGTGTCGTCGATTTGGAACGGGATGATCGCCGCTGCCGATCCGTCCGCGGCGACGCGGCGGAGCTTGCCGCCCGCCCAGAACACGATCGCGCGGTCACCGGGCAGCCACGCCATGTCGGGATAGACGCCGGTGACCGCCCAGGTTTCCTGCACGTCGCGGTCGAGCGGGCCGTAGACGACGCGTTCGACGCCGGTGGCGAGATCCTTCACCCACAATTTGCTGACGTTGTTCTCGCGCCGGACGAATGCGATGCGCTTGCCGTCGCGCGATGGGGTCGGCCGCACCGAGCCGCCGACGCCGGAAACCGCGGTCGTAACCTCCCCGGTAGCGACATCGTAGCGCTCGATGTCGAACAGGTCGGTGCGCGAGTTCTGCGCATATTCGAAGATCGGCCCCGGCGTGATGTTGCGGGTGTAGAAGATGCTCTTGCCGTCGGGCGCGTAGATCGGCTCCCCGAGCTCCTTCTGGAGCTCCTCGCTGGCGCGCTTGACGAGCTGGACGCCCGCCCCGCCCGACACATGGTACAGCCAGATCTCGCCGGTGCCGAGCGAGCGGCCGGTGGTGAAATGCTTCTTGGCCGCGATGAAGCGGCCGTCCGGGCTCCAGCTCGGCTGGTTGAGCAGGCGGAAATCCTCCTTCGTAACCTGTCGCTTGTCGCTGCCGTCGACATTCATCACCCAGATATTGTCCGCGCCGCCGCGATCGGAGGTGAACGCGATCCGCCGGCCGTCGGGCGAAAACCGCGGCTGGTGTTCATAGGCAAGGCCATCGGCGATCCGCGTCGGCGTCCCGCCCGCGATCGGCATCGTATACAGGTCGCCCAGCAGGTCGAAGGCAAGCAGGCGGCCGTCGGGCGAGACATCGACGTTCATCCAGCTGCCTTCGTCGACCTGGATGCGAACCTCTCGGGTGCGCAGGCCGCGCGGCTTGGTGACGTCCCAAACCGGCGGCTTCTTGCCAGTCGCAGCGGGCGGAGTCGCCGAAGCCGTCGAAGTGGGCTCGGATGGGGGCGCAGGCGCCGGTGTGGGCGCGCGCGGGGAAAGTGGCCCCGCCGGATCGACCACCGGTGCGGTCGCCTTGTCCTCGGGTGCCTGGGTCTGCTCGATCGGCTTGGCGGCCGGCGACGGCGGCGTCTGCGCGAGCGACGGGCTGGCGACGAGCCAGAGTGCGGTGGCAGTCAGTGCGCGGTGCTTCACGGTCATAGGGTCCCCTGTGACCCGCGGGTTTAGCTTCTCGTTCGCTGCCGTCACCTGAAATCAGCGCAGCCACCCCGACGGCAGGATTCGCGACAAGGGCGCCGCCCGCAAGTTGCGGACGACGCCCTCGTCATCATCTTCGGACGCTCGCCGTTTACCGGGCGAATTCCAGCGTCGCGCGACGCTTGGGCGTCTCTGCCAGCGGCTGGCCGGCATATTCACGAATACCCCATGCGCCATATTGGCTGATCACGCCGGTCGCAGAGTAGAGCGTGATCGTGTCGCCGATCTGGCTCGTCCAGTCGCTCAGGAACCGCTTGTACATGTCGTACATCAGCGGGCTGCGCTGCATCGCCGCGGCGGTCGCCGCGTTGGCATTCGAGGCGAGGATATGCTGCCCCGCCTCATAGGTGACGAAACGCTTGCCGTACTTGTCCGCCAGTGCCTTGTTCGCCTTGGCCTTGGCAAGCGTACCGACGCGCTGTGCCTCGAGCGATACGAACAGCGTGAACAGGTCGGTGACCCCGGCATTCGCCCCGTCGAAGAAGCTGTGACCGAAATAGGGGGCAGTCGCGAGCGCGTCGACCCACTGGGCGGTATCCTTGAACGCCATGATCTGTTCGGCGGCCCAGGGATTGTCGTTCTGGGAGCTGACCACCCGGACGAGCCGCTTGGGATTGTCCGCGAACGCAGGCGTCAGCAGCTTGTGCATCCATGTCGACTTTTCGGCATAGCGCAGCAAATTGTTGGTGTATTTGTCGGCGGACAGATTGCTGGCGAGACCTTCGTTGAGCGCCTGACCGGCAACCCCGAAGGAGAAGTTCCAGACTTCGTTCGACAGCTCGAAATAGGCGCGGTGCCCGGCTGCGAGCCGGTCGTGAACCAGCTTCGCCATGTTGCGGATG
>DATLME010000172.1:0-4658 GCA_035537395.1 Sphingomonas sp.
AACAGCAGGAACGGCAGCGACTGGTACAGCAGCACCATCCACATCGACGTGCCCTCTTCAGGCTTCGCCGCGATCAGCACGTTCTTCTCGCGAAGCTTGGTGACCAACGTCGGGTCCTGAATCGGATAGGCGCGGAATTTCTCACCCGAGGACAACGTCCCCGAGATGATATCGCGCGAGATGTTGACGTCCTTGACCGTGCCCTCGTCGACCTTGTCGAGGAAGGTGGAATAGGCGATCGTGTTGCCTGCACCTGCCGCCGGACGTCCGTCGAACATCGTGACGAACAGCGCCAGCGCGAGCAGGATGCCGACCCAGATCAGCAGGCTTTTCATCCAGGGGTTCGGACCGTTGCCGCCGCCTTCGTCCTGACCGGGTCGCTTGTCGTTATCGCTCATGCACAAGACCTTTCAACGCCAAGATAAGCGCGGGCAGGTTAATGGCAATGGAACAAGTCCGACGGAATCGCGAACGATCTTCGTCGATCAGTGTAACCGACGCGGCGGCGCGGGCCTGAATCGCCATTCGCCGCCCCGTGGCGACGCTAAAACCCCGGCCTGGGTCGCTCGCCGTCCGGCGTCCAGCGAATCGAGCAGCGGCTCGATATTCACCGATTGCGACGATGCCGGCGAATCAATGTCTGCCGCTCGCTGCACCGCCACGAGCGCGCGCCGGACGAGGCGGCGACGCAGCTCGCGCGGCAATCCTTCGGGACGGATCCGCACGGTCACGCCGTCCACCACCGCGTGCGCATCCCAGAGCCAGTCGACGGCTGCGCGAATGTCGGCATCGACCTCGGCAAGCGCCGCCGCGGCGCGCGCGAGATTGGGCGGATCAAGCCACTCGTTGGCGTCGAGCAAGCGTCGAAACCTGGTCCGATCGTGGCGCAGATCGATGTTGGCGGGATCGTCGACGAACGGCATTTCGAGCCGGCGTACGATCGCGCGAAGCTCGGCGCGGCGCCATTCGAGCAGCGGACGTACCACCGTCACACCCGAGATTGCGGTCCGGGAGCGGACGCCGGCGAGCCCGGCGAGGCCGGAACCGCGTGCGGCGCGCATCAGGAAGGTTTCGGCCTGGTCGTCGACATGATGGGCGGTCGCGACGCAGGCAGCGCCGATTGCGGCGGCGTGTTCGGCAAGCAGCGCATAACGCACCTCGCGCGCGCGCGCCTGCAGGCTCGCCCCGCCGATCGGGAACGCAGGGACCAGGGTCGCGTGGGGTACCCCGTGGCTCGCGCACCATCGGCCGACCATCGCGGCCTCGTCCGCAGCCTCGGTACGCAGCCGGTGGTCCACCGTCGCCGCCGCGATCCCGCCCGGGGTCGCCGCGTGCGCAAGTGCGAGCATCGCCATGCTGTCGGGTCCGCCGGAGACCGCTAGCAGCACCGGCGCCGCGCGCGATTGCCCGATCGCGCGGCTCAGGTCGTTCCCGAACCGCGCCACCGCCGCATCGAGCGGGTCACTGGCATTTGGCGGTGGTACGGCCCTTCTCGACATCGGCCTTCATGCTTGCGGAAATTTTCGCGCCGTAGACGTCGGTCAGCTCGCCATAGACCTTGCAGGCATCGGCTGCCTTGTTGAGCTTTACCAGCGCCTGGGCGAGGTAATAGAGGCTGTCCGGGGCGCGCTCGCCGTCGGGCATCTTCTTGTAATTGTCGTAAAATGCCATCGACGCGAGGCTCGGCTTGCCATCGTCGAGATAGGCCCGGCCGAGCAAGTTCTGCGCGAAGCTGGCGCGGCGATGCTTGGGATAGGTCGCGACGACCTTCTTCAGCTGTGCCTCAGCCTCGGGATAGAGCTTGGCCAGCCAGAGCCGATAGCCGTAGAGATAATCGTCCTCGGGCGCGTCGCCGCTGGACGGTCGTTCGATCGCCGCGACGAGCCGCACCCGATCGGGCTCGGTCGAGGGACGCGACGCCGCTTCGGGTCGGGTCGACGGCCGCGCCGGGGTCGTGGTGCCCGCCACCGCCGGCGCTGCGCTCGCCCCGCCATCGTCGGTCGTCGCTGCCGCCGTGTCCGGCGCACCGGCCTGGAGCCGCGCATCGGTGGCGCGCTTGTACGCGTTGAACGCTTCCTCGAGCTGGCGGGTACGATACCCCGTCTGCTCGATCTGGCCGGTGAGCGAAGCGATCTGCTGCTCCAGCGAACTCACCCGTTGCGTAAGATCCTCAAGCGCACCGGTCGACGGCGAGCCTGGAGCCGGTCCTGGCTGGACGCTCGGCTGGATGTCGGGCTGCACGAGCGCGCCCGCGCCGCCTGGAAACACCTTGCGCTGCACCGCGCGCATCTCGCTTTCGAGCTTGCCGACCCGTCCCTCGACATTGCTCTGCGCGGCCGCGACGCCGGGCAGGATCGCCGCCGCCCCCAGAAGGATCATCACTTTACGCATACTTACCCCAAGCAATCATCATGACGCTCATTTCCATCGGCTGCGAGCGCGCCGGCCGGTTCTTCAATCGAACGCCGACGCGTTGGCCGTCGTCTGTGCCGGCGGCACCGCCTGGCTGGTCTGTGCCGCTCCCGCCGGGGCGCCCGTGGCGGCCCCGGTCGCAGCCCCGGTCTCCGCGAGCCGCGCCGCCACCGCCGCGCCGCCGACGCGAACGTCCTTGATCGGGCGCTCGCCGGTGCCGAGCGGCGGCATCGCCGAGCCGTTGAGCGTGACCTGGAGCTTGTCGGGGCGGCCGACATTGATCATCGGATCCTTGGCACCTGCCGGCACCTCGAACCGATCGCCCGCCTTCATCGTCCCGATGAACAGCGTCTTGTCGTCGGCATCATAGACCCGCAGCCACACCTCGTCGCGCGCGGCGAGGATCACCTGGCCGCCAGTGGATGGCGGCGGCGCTACCGCGACCGGAGCACCGGCAGGCACCGCTTCGGCGACCGCGACGTCGCCGACCGCTGCCTCGCCACCGCTCGCGCCGGGGCGGAACAGGCTGGTGCCGTACCACAGCCCGACGAGGATCAGCACCGCGAGCGCGATGCCGAGCCCGGCGATCGCGACCCCGCGCGGCGGGACCCGCGACGGATCCGCGGTTTCGTACGGCACATATTGCGCGGACCGGCCGAGCCGCGCGACATCTTCGCGGACCTGCGCGGCGATCGCGACCTCGTCGACCCCGACCGCGCGGGCATAGCCCTTGGCGAAACCGACGGCATAGGTCGACGATGGCAACCCGGCATATTCGCCTTCCTCGATCGCCTCGAGGTGACGCGTGGGGATGCGGGTGCGCGCGACGATGTCGGCGAGCGACAGCCCGTGCGCCTCGCGCGCCGCGCGTAGCGTTGCGCCGGCGCTGGCAGGCGCTGCGGTGCTGGTCGTCTGGCCGGGCGCGACCTCGTCCATTGCCGTCTCCTGCGGTCTCTTGTTCTGGTTCACGTGTTTCAGAGCGCCAATCCGCTGTCAACGCGGCGCATTGCGGAAAACCGGCGGGTCACGCCAGTTCCACGCCGGCCTGCGCCGCCCATTCGGCCAACGCCGCCCGCATGTTGCGCGGCGGTGCCTGCAACAGGCCCGCGACGAACGTGGTCAGCGCGGCGCGATCGAGCGAGCGGACCATCGCCTTGATCGGACCGACCGCTGCCGGCGTGATCGACAGTCGATCGATCCCGATCCCGATCAGCGCCATCGCCTCGAGCGGGCGCCCGCCCATCTCGCCGCACACCGCAAGCTGCACCCCGGCCTCGCGGCACGGCCCGACCACCCGCGCGAGGAAGCGCAGGATCGACGGGCTAAGCCAGTCATAGCGCTCCGCGAGCTTGGGATTGGCGCGATCGGCGGCGAACAGGAACTGGGTCAGGTCGTTGGTTCCCACCGACAGGAATTGCAGCTTGGGCAGCAGCAGATCGAGCTGTTCGGCAAGTGCCGGGACTTCGAGCATCGCGCCGTAGCGGATCTCGTGCGGCAGCTTGCGGCCGCGATCGTGGAGCCAGCTGCGCTGCGCCTCGAACAACGCCCGCGCCTCGTCGAACTCCCACGCCTCGGACACCATCGGGAACATCACGTTCAGCGTGCGTCCCGCCGCCGCCTCGATCAGCGCGCGTGCCTGCGCCTTCATCAGCCCGTCGCGTTCCAGCGCGAGCCGCAGCGCGCGCCAGCCCATCGCGGGGTTCTCCTCCTCGGCGTCTTCCTTGTTCAGATAAGGCAGCGCCTTGTCGCCGCCGATGTCGACGGTGCGGAAGATCACCGGGCGATCGCCGGCGACGTCGAGCACCTCGCGGTAGAGCCGAAGCTGGCGCTCGCGCTGCGGCAGCGTCGCCGAGACGAGAAACTGGAATTCGGTGCGGAACAGCCCGATTCCGTCGGCGCCGGTGATGTCGAGCGCGGCGACGTCGTCGCGCAGCCCGGCATTGACCATCAGCGTCACGCGGTGGCCGTCGCGGGTGATCGGCGGGACGTCGCGCAGGGCCGCGAACGCCGCCTTGCGCTTCTGCCGCATCACCAGCTTGGCCTCGAACGCTTCTTCCATCGCGCCGGACGGGCGCACGAAGACGTTACCCTCGACGACGTCGAGCAACAGCAGGTCGCCCTCCGCGATCAGCCGCCGCACGTCGCGGACCCGGCCGAGCACCGGCACCCCCATCGCCCGCGCGACGATCGTGACGTGCGCGGTCAGGGAGCCTTCCTCGAGCACGACGCCCTTCAGTCGCCGCTTG
>DATLME010000173.1:0-13441 GCA_035537395.1 Sphingomonas sp.
GTCTCTGCCGCCGACCGTACCGCCGCCTGATCCCGGGGCGTGAACGCGCGAAGCGCATGCTGCACCCGATTGCCGAGCTGGCCCGCAACGTCGTCGGGAATGTCGATCGGGTTCTGCGTGATGAAATACACCCCGACCCCCTTCGAGCGGATCAGCCGCACGACCTGCGCGATCTTCTCGAGCAGCGCCTTGGGCGCAGCGTCGAACAACAGATGCGCTTCGTCGAAGAAGAAGCAGAGCTTGGGCTTGTCGGGATCGCCCACCTCGGGAAGCTGTTCGAACAGCTCGCTCATCAGCCATAGCAGGAACGTCGAATAGAGCTTCGGCGACGCCATCAGCTTGTCCGCGGCAAGGATGTTGACGATGCCTCGCCCCCTGTCGTCGACGCCGATGAAGTCGGCCATCTCGAGTGCCGGCTCACCGAAGAAATGCTCGCCGCCCTGGCTGCGCAGCTGGAGCAACGCGCGCTGGATCGTGCCGATCGACTGTTTCGACACATTGCCGAAGGTCGTCGTCAGCTCGGCGGCGCGGTTCGCGCATTCGGCGAGCATCGCCTGGAGATCGTCGAGGTCGAGCAGCAGCAGCCCGTCCTTGTCGGCGACGTGGAAGGCGATCGTCAGCACCCCTTCCTGCACTTCGTTGAGGTCCATCAGCCGTGCCAGCAGCAGCGGGCCCATCTCGCTGACGGTAGTGCGTATCGGGTGGCCCTGCTCCCCGAACAGGTCCCAGAACTGCACCGGATTGTCGGCATAGCTCCAGTCCGAAAGCCCCACCTCGGCGGCGCGTTGGGCGAAGATCGCGTGCATCTTCGATTGTGCCGAACCCGCCATTGCGAGACCGGACAGATCGCCCTTTACGTCGGCGACGAAGCAGGGCACGCCGGCCTTGGAAAAGCCCTCGATGATCCCTTGCAGCGTCACCGTCTTGCCGGTGCCCGTCGCCCCCGCGATCAGACCGTGCCGGTTGGCGCGCTTCAGCTCAAGCGTCTGCGGCTTGCCGCCGCCCAGTCCGATGAAGATGCCGTCGTCCATGCCGCCTCCGAAAGGGTCGGCCGCCAGTGTACCGCCGCCGCGCCACAAATGGAAAGGCCCGCGCCATACCGGCGCGGGCCCAGCCACGATGTTTCCCGGAACGAGCCCGGGATCACCGCCGATCGTCGGTTCAGCTCTTCAGCTTGACCGGTATGAACCGCGCCGGCAGCTTCTGCCGCTGTACCAGCAGCAGCACCTGCGGACGCCCCGCTGCCTTGGCCTGCGCCACCGCACGGGTGACATCCGCCGCCGTGCGTACCGGATTGCCGTTGACCGCGGTGATCACGTCCCCACGCTTCAGCGTCTGGCTTGCGTCGCTGGACGGATCGACCGTCGCGATCACCACACCCTGGGTCGTCGCATCGACTCCGACGGCGCGGGCGATCCCGGTGGTGAGCGGCTGCACCTGCAGCCCCAGGCCGTTGCCGCTGGCCGGAGTGACCACGCCGGGCTCGGGTGCGTCGCCATCATCGCTACCGAAGCCGCCATTGTCCTCGCCATCGTTGAGCGTGCTCGCAAGCTGCTCCTCGGACGGCCGCGCGACCGCGGTCGCGGTCAGCGTCAGCGGCTGGTTGTTGCGGATGACTTCGAACCGCGCGGTCGCACCCGGCTTCACGTTCGCGACCAGATAGGAGAGCGTCTGATCCGGCGTGACCGCCTGGCCGTTGATCTTGGTCACGACGTCGCCTGCGCGCAGCCCGGCCTTCGCCGCCGGCCCACCTGGCGTAACGCCCGCGATCAGCTCGCCCTGGTTCTTCGGGATACCGAGCGCCGCCGACGCGTCGTCGTCGATCGCGCCGCCGATCTGCACGCCGATATACCCGCGCGCCAACTTGCCGCCCTTCATGAAGGTCTCGATGATCGGCTTGGCCTGCTCCGCCGGAATCGCGAACCCGATGCCGATATTGCCGCCCGACTGGCTGAAGATCTGCGAGTTGATCCCGATCACGTTGCCGTTCAGGTCGAACATCGGTCCGCCCGAATTGCCCTGATTGATCGACGCGTCCGTCTGGATGAAGCGGTCATAGGCGCCGCCCTGCCCGGTGACACGATTGATCGCCGAGATGATCCCCGCGGTCACCGTGCCGCCGAGCCCGAATGGCTCGCCGATCGCGACCACCCAGTCGCCGACCCGTGCCCGCGACGAATCGCCGAACTTGACGAACGGCAGGTTGGTCGCGTCGATCTTCAGCAGTGCGAGATCGGACTGGGTATCCTGCCCGATGACGCGGGCGACATATTCCTTCTTGTCGGTCAGCGTCACCGTGATCGAATTCACCGTCGCGCCGCGTGCGCCGGGGCGGATCACATGCGCATTCGTGACGACATAGCCATCGGGCGAGATCAGGAAGCCGGATCCGAGCGACGCGCCTTCGCGCTTCACCGGGGCACCACCCTGCGTGCCGCCGAACAGCTCGCCGAACGGCGTGCCGGAAAACGGATTAGCTTGCTGTTGCTGGACGATGGTCTGTTTGGTGGAGATGTTGACGACCGCCGGCTGGAGCTTGGCGACCATGTCGGCGAAGCTCATCGGCGCGCCGCCGCGCGGGGCGGCTGCCTGGATCGCGCCGGGTTCGTTCTGCGCGACCTGTGCGGCGCCCGGCTGGAGCGCGAGCGTGGCGGTGGCACCGCCGAGGAGAAGCGCACTGGTGATGGCGTAGGCGTAGCGCACTAGGATGATGTCCTCTCTAAAGACATGTCGGAGACCACAAGCGTAATCGCAAAGCGCGGCTGAACGGTCGTTGAATATGAACGAGTGGACAGCCGCGATAGTTTCGCGTGCAGCCCGCTGGCCGTCATGCCGGCAGACCTACCGCCCACGTCCTTCGAACTCGCGCAGGTAACTGTTGTTCGGCGACAGGATGATCGAAGTCGACCCCGCCGGCGCATCGCCGCCATCGGCTCCGAACGTATGCCGGTACGACTGCATCGCACGATAGAAGTCGTAGAAGTCGGCGTCCTTGGTGAAGCTTTCGGCATAGACCTTCGCGGCATCGGCATCGGCCTGCGCACGGATGATCTGCGCCTCCTTCTGCCCCTGCGCGCGGATCGTCACCGCCTGTTGCTGCCGCGCCGACTGCATCGACTTCAGCGCGCTGTCGAGCGGGCTACCCTCGGGCAGGTCGGCATGCTTGATCCGGACGTCGACGATCTGCACGCCATACTGGCTCGCGTTGCGCTGCAAGCGGGTCTGGATCGCGTCCATCACCTCGTCTCGCTCGGCCGTCAGCAGCACCGCGAAGCGCCGCTTGCCGAGCTCGCTGCGGATCGCGGAACCCAGCAACGGTCGCAGCGCGTCGGCGACCCGTCCTTCGCTGCCTGCGCGCGTCACCATGCGCAGCGGATCGATCACGCGGAACCGCGCGAAGGCGTCGACTTCGAGCCGCAACTGATCCGACGACAGCACCTGCTGGTTGTCGTAATCGATGTCGAGCACGCGCTTGTTGACCCACACCAGCCGGTCGACGAACGGGATGTGGGCGATCAGGCCGGCGCCCGAGCGTCCGAACACTTCGTTCGGCTTCCACGCGTTGACGGTCCGTACCGGATTCTCGAACCGCAGCACCACGACCTGCTGGGTCTCGGGCACGATCGCGAAGGTCGACGCGCCAAGGATCGCGAGCAACAACGCCCCGATGCCGAGCGCGACCGGGTTGCGCCACAGATTGGCGGTCATGGCACGTCTCCCCGGGCCGGCGCGGGCACCGCATCGGGCACCTTGCGACCGCCACCGAGCGGCAGATAGGGCACGACGCCGCCGGGCGTCTCGACGATCGTCTTGTCGGATTTCGCGAGCACTGCTTCCATCGTCTCGTAATACATCCGCCGGCGCGTCACCTCGGGGGCGAGCCGGTACTGCTCGTAGACCTTGTCGAACTGCGCCGCCTCGCCCTGTGCGCGTGCCAGTACCTGCTGGACATAGGAGCGCGCCTGGTTGCGCGCGGCGACCGCATCCTGCTGCGCTGCTGTCACGTCCTTGAAGGCGTCGTTGACGCGAGCCGGCGGATCGGCCTGCTTGATCGCGACACCCTGGATGCGGACGCCCGAATTATATTCGTCGAGGATCTGCTGCATGCGGTCCTGCACCTGCTGCTCGATCGCGGTACGTCCCGGCCCCAGCGCCTCGTCGAGCGTGCGATTCGCCACCGCTTCGCGCATCGCGCTTTCCGCAATCGCGCGGACGGTTTCGGTCGGCTCGGCGATCTGGAAAACGAAGTCCTCCGGGCTAGCGATGTTCCACCGCACCGAATAAGCGAGATCGATGATGTTCTGGTCGCGCGTCAGCACCAGGTTCTCGCCGCTCGATGTCGGGAAATTCTCCTCGCGGATCGCCTGAACGTCGACCTTCTGCACAGCCGCGATCGGCGCCGGCAGCGTCAGCCCGATCCCCGATTCGAGCGTGCCGGTGTAACGCCCGAAATACGTCACCACGCCGCGCTGCTGCGGACCAATCGGGTGGATCGACGTATACAGGATCCACACCAAGAGGATGATCCCCGCGCCGATCGCCCATAGCACCCGCGCATTGGGGCCGCTCGGCATGCCCGAAAAGCCGCCGCCGCCTCCGCCGCCGCCGCCACGCGCCTTTTTCAGGAACTCGTCGAGCGCCGACGGCTTTGCCGCAGGCTTGCGGCCACCCGGCGGCAACGCCCACGGGTTGCGCGGCCCGCTTGCGTTCGGCGTGTCGTCGCCGGAGCCCCACGGGCCCTTTGGCGTTTCGGATGCGAATATCGGAGGGCGCTTCAGCCAGCCCGGCAGGATTATCATGGACACCTGTATAGGTAGCCGCTCGCGCAAAAAACAGTGGCAAGGCTGCACCCGGCGCCTATCTGCCGCGTCATGATCGATTCAACAGCCCTGATGGCAGCGGTTCGTGCGGTAGCCGGGGATCGGGCGACCGTCCGGATGGAGGGCGCCCGCGCGGGGATCGTCGTCGACGCGACCGGCTTGTCCTCGGCCCGACGCGACGCGCTCGAAGCCGAAATCCGCATCGCGGCGATGATGCCGGGCGTCACCGAGGTCCGCGTGGTGATGACCGCGGAACGCGTCCCGCGGCAACTCGTCGCGGTCGCCAGCGGCAAGGGCGGGGTCGGCAAATCGACGCTTGCCGCCAATCTCGCTATTGCCCTGTCGCGCGCCGGCCGGCGGGTCGGCCTCGTGGATGCCGACATCTACGGCCCGTCGCAGCCGCGCTTGATGCATGTCGAAGGCACGCGACCCACCGCAAAGGACAAGATCCTCGACCCGGTTCCCACGCCCTATGGCGTGCCCCTGTTGTCGATGGGCCAACTGGTCGAGCCCGGTCGCGCGCTCGCCTGGCGCGGACCAATGGCGGCAGGGGCGCTCGGCCAACTCGTCGAGGCCAATTGGGGCGCCGTCGACACGCTGGTGCTCGATCTCCCGCCCGGCACCGGCGACGTGCAATTGACCATGGTCCAGAAATACCGTCCCGCCGGCGCGGTGATCGTCTCCACCCCGCAGGATCTCGCGCTGATCGACGCGACCCGCGCGATCGACCTGTTCGACAAGGCCGGGGTGCCGATCATCGGGCTGGTCGAGAACATGGCCGGCTATGTCTGCCCGCATTGCGGCGAGGCGTCCGATCCGTTCGGCAACGGTGGCGCGGAGGCCGCAGCGGCACGGCTCGGCTTTCCGTTTCTCGGCCGCATACCGCTGACGATCGGGATCCGCACCGCGTCCGACGCAGGCGAGCCCCCGGCCGCGGGGAACGGTGCGGATGCGGCCGCGTTCCATTCGATAGCCGGGCGAGTCGATGCGTGGCTGAAAGGACACTAGACATGCCATTGACCGCCGACGCGGACATCAAGTCGCTGCTCGAAAACGCCCGCACCATCGCGCTTGTCGGCGCGTCAGACCGCCCCGACAGGCCTTCGTTCGAGGTGATGGCCAAGCTCCAGGCGCATGGCTACCGCGTGATCCCGGTCAATCCGCAGATTACCGGCGAGCATGTCCATGGCGAATTCGTCTTCCGCGAACTCGCGCAGCTCGGCGACCGGATCGACATCGTCGACATCTTCCGCCGCTCGGCTGACGCAGGGCAGGCGGTGGACGATGCCATCGCGGTCGGCGCCAAGGCTGTCTGGATGCAACTCGGCGTCGTCGACCAGCTCGCCGCCGCCCGCGCTGAGGCCGCTGGTCTCCAGGTAGTGATGGACCGCTGCCCCGCGATCGAGATTCCGCGCCTCGGGGTCGCTCGGATCGACGCTTCCTCGTCGAACTGAACGAGGCTTGCCGCCGGCCCTACCCTAGCGCATGGTCGCGGCAAGCAGACCCGGGAAGGACCCGCCTGATGATCGCGCCGCTGCTCCTCGCCCTGCTGCAAGCCGCTCCGGCGCCTGCCGAGCCGCAACGCTGGTCAATTCTCACGCCGACGGATGCGAACTGCAACAAGCGCAACACCGACCGCGGCGAGATCCTCGTCTGCGCGCCAGTGCCCGGCGACCAGCGTCTACCGCTTCCCGACTATGTCGAGCCCGGCGCGACTCCTAATGGCGTCAATCCAAAGATGAACGGTGCCGGTGCGCTCGCTGCCGAAGGCACGCCCTGCGCCGCGATGCAGCGCGGCTGCCTCGTTGGCGTAGGCCCCCCGATCGTCCCGATCGTGAAGGCCGCCGCCGACCTGGTGAAATCCGCCTTCGCCAAAAAGCCGGACAAACGCGGCCGGGTGCCGATCCCGCTGGATTAGCGGCGGGGCGGACGCGGCTGGACATACGTCCCCCCTCTACCCCGGTGAGGGCCAGGCCAACTGGGAGCTCGCTTGATGACGTTCAGCGCGTCATCACGACCACCCACATTAGGCGGTGGCGCGACCCTTGTGACTCTTCCGGGCTACTCCAGGATGTGCATCCACAGCGGCGCGCCTGCCAGGCTCGGCGACCCCTGCAACTTGTCCAATGCCTGCGCGACGCAGCGTTCCGGCCCTTCATGCGTCACGATCGCGACCAGCACGCCGCCGCCGGCGACCGCGCCACGCTGGATCAGGCTCTCGATCGACACGCCTGCATCACGCATAGCCGCTGCAATCTCCGCAAGTACGCCGACCTTGTCCTGCACGGTGAAGCGCAGATACGCCCGTCCACGCCGCTCCCCGCTGTCCGCCTTGCTGCCGTCGATCAAGCTTGCGACCGGCATCGCATAGGCCGGTCCGAATTCGCCGCGTGCGATGTCGATCAGGTCGGCAACCACCGCGCTCGCGGTCGGTCCCTCGCCGGCGCCCGGACCCTGGAAGAACAGCCGCCCGACGAAGTTGCCCTCGGCTACCACCGCGTTCAGCGATCCCGTGACATGCGCGAGCGGGTGATCGAGCGGCACCAGATGCGGATGGACGCGCTGGAACAGTCCGTACGGCCCCGCCTCCGCAACTCCGACCAGCCGCACCTTGTACCCAAGCGCCGCCGCCTCCGCGATATCGGCTGCGATCACCTGGCGGATGCCGTGCGCTGCGACGTCGGCGAACGCCGGCCGCGTCCCGAACGCGACGCTCGCCAGGATCGACAGCTTGTGCGCGGCATCGACCCCTTCGATGTCGAAGCTTGGATCGCTCTCCGCGAAGCCAAGCGCCTGCGCCTCGGCGAGCACGTCGGCGAAGTCGCGGCCCTCGGCCTCCATCTTCGACAGGATGAAATTGCAGGTGCCGTTGAGGATACCGTAGACCCGCGCGATCTCGTTCGCCGCGGCGCCCTCGCGCAGCCCCTTGATCACCGGGATCCCGCCGGCGACCGCCGCCTCGAATTTCAGCGGCACACCCGCCGCTTCCGCAACGCGCGCCAGTTCGAGCCCGTGATGCGCCAGCATCGCCTTGTTCGCGGTCACGAACCCGCGCCCTGCGCTCAGCGTCGCCCGCGCCAGCGTCAGCGCCGGCCCGTCCGATCCGCCGACCAGCTCAACGACCACGTCGACTCCGTCATGCGTCGCCAACGCGCTGGTATCGTCGATCCAGGTGAAGCGCGACAGATCGACCCCGCGATCCTTGTTGCGGTCGCGCGCCGACACCGCGACGATCTCGATCCCGCGCCCGGCGCGCCGCTCGATCAGCGCGCGGTTCGCATCGAGCAGCTTGATCACCCCGCCGCCGACGGTCCCCAGCCCCGCCAACGCTACCCGCAACGGCTCGCTCATCTTCGTCTCCCTCGTCGAGGCCGCCGCGTAGAGCATGGCGCGGGTCCGCGATCCAGCCCCTAGTAGCGCCTCGTCACCCCGGACTTGTTCCGCAGTCCACCGTGCCGCAATCCCCCACTGTCGATCCACGCCCGACCGCAGATCCCGGAACGAGCCTGGGATGACGAAGGCGTGGCTTGACCAACCTTGCCGCAACGGCACCATCGGCTACACCCTTCGCAAATCGCCGAAAGCCCCAGCGTGACAGAGTCCACCCGCCACCCGATCGCCGAACTCACCGTACGCAGCATCCTGCTCGGCGGCCTCATCACGCTGCTGTTCACTGCCGCCAACGTGTATCTCGGCCTGAAGGTCGGGCTGACCTTCGCGACGTCGATCCCCGCTGCGGTGATCTCGATGGCTATCCTGCGCTACCTGCCCGGCGCGACGATCCTGGAAAACAACATCGTCCAGACCGTCGCATCGGCGGCTGGAACGCTCGCCGCGATCATCTTCGTGCTGCCCGGGCTGGTGATGATCGGCTGGTGGCAAGGGTTCCCCTATCTGCTCACCGCCGGGATCACGATGACCGGCGGTATCCTCGGCGTGATGTTCTCGGTGCCGCTGCGCCGCGCGCTCGTCGTCGATACCGATCTCCCGTTTCCCGAGGGCCGCGCCGCCGCCGAGGTGCTGAAGGTCGGCGCCGGCAGCCGTGAGGGTGAGGCCGAAAGCGGCCGCGGCTTGCGCCTGATCGTCGTCAACGCGCTCGTCTCCGCGGCCTTCGCGATCGTCACCCAGACGAAGGTCGCGGTTGCCGAGGCTGCGCTCTTCTTCCGCGCCGGCGCCGGCGCTACCGGCATTCTGGGCGGCTTGTCCTTCGCGTTGATCGGCGCCGGGCATCTCGTCGGTTTGTCGGTGGGGCTCGCGATGTTCGTCGGCGTGATCATCGGCTGGTGGATCGCGCTGCCGATCCTTACCGCGCTCGCGCCCGCCGTCGCCGGCACCAGCGTCGAAGCCTGGGCAAGCGGCGTGTTCCGCACCGACGTCCGCTTCCTCGGAGCCGGCGTGATCGGAGTCGCCGCGATCTGGACGCTGGTGAAGATCATCGGTCCGGTGATCGGCGGTATCCGCTCGTCGATCGCCGCGAGCGCCGCAAAACGCGGCGGCGCAGTGGTCGCGCTCGGCGAACGGGACCTGCCCTTCGGTGTCGTCGTCGGGGTCAGCCTTGCGATACTGGTGCCGATCGCCGGCCTGCTCTGGTCGGTGATCGCCGGCGGTCCGCTAGAGCCCGCGGCGGTGCCGCTGATCGCGGGCGCGCTGCTCTTCGTCCTCCTCCTCGGCCTCGTGATCGCGGCGGTGTGCGGCTATATGGCGGGCCTGATCGGCGCGTCGAACAGCCCGGTGTCCGGGATCGGCATCCTTGCCGTCCTCGCAGCCTCGCTGATGCTGGTCGGGCTGTTCGGCCGCGGTACCGATCCGGGCACCACTCAGGCGCTGGTCGCCTATGCGCTGATCGTCACCGGCATCGTGTTCGGTGTCGCGACCATCTCCAACGATAATCTCCAGGACCTCAAGACCGGACAACTGGTCGGCGCGACTCCCTGGAAACAGCAGGTCGCGCTGATCTTCGGCGTGATCTTCGGCTCGCTGGTCGTGCCTCCCGTATTGCAACTGCTCTCGACGACTCTCGGCTTTCAGGGCGCGCCGGGCGCCGGGCCCAACGCGCTCGCTGCACCCCAGGCCGCGCTCATCTCGGCGCTCGCAAAGGGCGTGCTGGGCGGCGATCTCAACTGGGCGATGATCGGCATCGGCGCGCTGATCGGGGTCGGCGTGATCGCGCTGGACGAGATCCTCGGCCGGCTCGGGAAGCTGCGTCTACCGCCGCTCGGCATCGGGCTCGGCGTGTACCTGCCGATGGCGGTGACGTTGCCGGTGGTGATCGGCGCGGTCATCGGCTCACTCTACGACCGCTGGGCGGACCGCCGTAGCGATCCCGAATACGCCCGCCGCATGGGCGTGCTCACCGCGACCGGCATGATCGTCGGCGAAAGCCTGTGGGGCGTCGCCTTCGCGGTCATCGTCTATACCACCAACAGCGATGCGCCGCTCGCGCTGGTCGGCGACGGCTTCGCGACTCAGGCGCTGCTCGGCGGCACCGTGGCGTTTCTCGCGCTGGTCTGGGCAGTGTACCGCTACACCCGGCAGGTCGTCGCCCGCACCGCTACATCGCCGCAAGTAGATCCTTGATCGGCACGAACGCGAACCCGACCGAGCTGTCGGCAATGCCGTACGGCAGGAACAGCGTCTCCCCGTGGCGGATCGCGCCGCACGAATAGACCACGTTGGGCACATAGCCCTCGCGATCTTGGTCCTTCGCGGCGAGCAGCGGCTCGCGCGTTCGCCCGATCACCTTGGACGGGTCATCCTTGTCGAGCAGCGCCGCACCGATGGAATATTTGCGCATCGCGCCGACCCCGTGGGTCAGCAGCAGCCAGCCCTCGTCGAGCTCGATCGGCGGCCCGCAATTGCCGATCTGGACGAGCTCCCACGGATAGGTCGGCGCCAGGATCTTCTCGCCGTCTTCCCAATGCCCGAGCTGGTCCGACTTCAGCAGGAACAGGTTCTCGCCGTCAGACCGGCCGATCATCATATATTGCCCGCCGATCTTGCGCGGGAACAGCGCCATGCCCTTGTTGCGCGCCGCTGGGCCGGTCATCGGCACCAAGTCGAACGCGCGGAAATCCTTGGTCCGCATCAGCTCCGACTGGATCTGCGAGCCGTTGTACGCGGTGTAGGTCCCGATCCATTCCTCGCTGCCGTCGTCGTGGCGGAAATGAACGATGCGCAGATCTTCCAGCCCCTTCGACTGCGCCTCGGTGATCGGGAAGATGACCGTCCCCGACAAGGTGCTGTCGCGGTGGCGGTATACCGTCACCGGCCCTTTCGGCATCTCCTCCTCACCGCTGCCCACTGCGTCGGTCGCGGTCGCGAATGGCGGTTCCGGCGCGAGCTTGAGCTGGTTGCGGTCGGTGATGATCCCCTCGCGAAACGCTACCGACGAGATATGCCCCTCGCCGACCGCGCGCAGCGACATGAGAATCCGCATCGATCCTTCCGGCATTCCCGACTGGTCGAAATGTGGCACCGCGCTAGGGTTCATCAGCGCCGCCGCGGCATAGCTGTATTCGTGGCAGAAATAGGCACCGATCAGCTGGCGCTTCTCGTCGCCGATATCGGCCCCATCGAGGCCGAGCAGGTCTTCGATCTCGTCGTAGCGGGTCATGAACACCCGCCGCGTCTGCCAGTGCCGCGCCTCGAAATCCTTCAGCACGATCTCGAGCTGATTGCGGGCCGCTTCGGGCGCCATCTCGAGCACCTCGGCGACCAGCCGTTCAGTACGGCTCGGCCCGCCCCCAGTGTTCGCCCACTGGATGTGAAACGGCCGCACCACCACGCGTGACGGGTCAGCATGCAGCCGCAGGCGGTGGTTAAACAGATCCATCGCGTTACAGCCTCGTCCAGGTCGCCGGGTCACGACGCTCCCGGACTGGTCCTAGGCGACGACGCGATCCGTCCCTGCCACGCCTTGCATCGACTTTGATAGCCCCGAAATCGCACAGCTCGCGAGTTGCAGTGCCAAAATCGATTCAGCGCCCTGATTGCGGTTGAGCCCATTGGGCATCAGCCCGTCGAAACAGCCGCCATCGGCACTCGTCGCGAGCGGCAGATCGAGGTCGTTGACGCCGAGATACCAGCCATAGGCACGCTCCGCTTCCTGCACCCAACGCTGGTCGCCGGTCGCATCGAACGCCGCGATACACGCGTCCACGGTCGCCTGGGCTTCGAGCGGTTGCTGGTCGAACTGCAGCGGTTCGGCATAGGGCCGGTGGAAGCTCTCGGTTCCGACGGCGCGAAACCGCCCCTCGGGCGATGTCTGCTTGCCGACGATCCAGTCGAGGGTCTGCAGTCCGCACCGAATCAGATCCTGCCGTCCCAAGGCCTGCCCGGCGCGCAGCAATGCCTGGGGAAGCCGGGCATTGTCATAGGCGAGCACGATCTCGAACCACTGCCATTCGGGACGTCGCGTTTCCTCGAGCATTGCCAGATGATCGTCGGGGAAGCGTTGCAGGATCGACCGTGCCAGCTCGTGCCCGGGCTTTGCCTCGAGCATCGCCGCCGCACCCAGCATTGCAAACGCCTGGGCGCGCAGCGATCCGAGTTCGAGCCCCATGCTCGCGGTCGCATCGAATAGCGCCAGCGCCCAGTCGCGGTGCTTCTGATCGGTGGCATCGCGCGCGGTCACGCCGAGCGCCCACAATGTTCGGCCGTTGGAGTCTTCCGAGCCCACGTCCTCGCACCATGTACGATCGAAGTTCATGAAATTGCGAAACCGACGCGCGTCTGGGTTCCACGCATACTGGATGAATGACGCGTAGATCGTCATCCACTTGTCGCGCTGTACGGGATCGAGCTCGGGCATCGCGCTGAGCAGCATCAGCGCCCGCGCATTGTCGTCGATGCAATAACCGTGACGCCGGTCGGGGATCGAATAGATCGAATGCTGCAACATGCCGGTCGCATCGCTCATCCGCTCGACCGCCGCGAGATCGGGGCGGAGATGCTTCACGACGCGCGGCTTGGCCAGCCGCCGCGGCTTCGCCGACAACGCCACCAGCGTCTCGGCGACCGTCGCCTCGGCGAGCCGCGACCAGATCATCGTGCGCCCGCGCGCGTACGCGCGCGCCGACAGGTTCTTGCGATCGCGCTCGTTCGACAGAAGCCAGTCGATCTCCCGTGCGAACGCCAAACTGTCGCGAAAATCGACCAGGACGCCATGTCCGTCCGCCAGGATTTCGGTCGCGTGAACATACGGGGTCGAGACCACTGCCTTCCCGACGCCGATCGCATAGGACAAGGTCCCCGACGTGATCTGTGCGGGGTTGAGGTACGGGGTCGCGTAGATGTCGGCCGCTTGGAGGTAGTCGATCAGCTCGTCATGCTCGACGAACGCATCGACGAACGCAACATTGTCTGCGACGCCATGCTGCGCGGCGAGCGCCTTCAGGCTGTCACGATAACGCTCGCCCTCGTGCGCAACGAGGTTCGGATGGGTCGCACCGAGAACCACATATAACGTCCGCGGATGGCTCGCGATCACGGCAGGCAGCGCCTCGATGATCGTTTCGATGCCCTTGTTCGGTGCCAGCAATCCGAATGTCAGCACCACTTCGCGGCCTTCCCAGCCGAATCGCGGCTTCAGCAGGTCGGGCTCGACCAGCGCACGATCGGGG
>DATLME010000174.1:0-3945 GCA_035537395.1 Sphingomonas sp.
GACCATCTGCACGAGCGGCACGACGGTCGCGCGAAGCCCCGCCGGGATCGGCCACCCGGGGATCTCGAGCATCCCCACCGTCTCGCCGACATCGACCAGCGCGGCAGCCGCGTCCGCCGCGGCGGGGGTGCGATCCAGCGCGGCAACGAACAACCCCACGTCGCGGTGAATGCGCAGCGCGAGCGAGTCACCCTCCGCCCAGCAAGCGTGGCGAGTGGTCAGCGCGGACCAGACCGGGCGATCGAGCGGATGCGAGGTCATGGCCCGCTACCTATCGTGTCGCGCCCGCGCCGCCGTCCCGCGACTTGCCGTCAAAGATAGGGCGGCTGGTGGTATCCGGCGGGGCTCAGCGTGAAGATCTCGCAGCCATCCTCGGTGATGCCGACCGAATGTTCGAACTGCGCCGACAGCGAGCGATCGCGCGTCACCGCGGTCCAGCCGTCTTCGAGCAGCTTCACGTCGGGGCGGCCGATGTTGATCATCGGTTCGATCGTGAAGATCATGCCGGGCCTGAGCTCCGGACCAGTGCCGGGGCGGCCGACATGGACCACCTCCGGCGCGTCGTGGAACAGCCGGCCGAGCCCGTGGCCGCAGAAATCGCGCACCACGCCGTAGCGGTGCTTCTCGGCATGCCGCTGGATCGCGTGCGCGACGTCGCCCATGGTGTTGCCGGGGCGCGCCTGCTCGATCCCGAGCATCAGGCATTCGTAGGTGACCTCGACCAGCCGGCGCGCCTTCAGCGGCACCTCGCCGATCAGGTACATCCGGCTGGTGTCGCCGTGCCAGCCGTCGACGATCGGCGTGACGTCGACGTTGACGATGTCACCCGCCTTCAGCGTCTTCTCGCTCGGGATGCCGTGGCACACGACATGGTTGATCGAGATGCAGGTCGAATGCGTATAGCCCCGATAGCCGAGCGTCGCCGGGACGCCGCCCGCGGCGAGCACGAAATCGTAGATCAGCCGGTCGATCTCGGCCGTCGACACCCCGGGCACCATGTGCGGCACCAGCATGTCGAGCGTTTCCGCCGCCAGCCGCCCGGCCTTGTGCATGCCCGCAAAGGCGGCGGGGCCATGGAGCTTGATGGCGCCGGTGCGGCCCTCGGGTGCGTCGGAGGTAACGGTCACGTAATCGGTCATGCCCCCTTTATAGCGTGGCAACCGCCCCATTGCGAGGCTATGGCGACCGCGTGGAAGCCGAACGCATCTGGACCGCGGCGCTTGTGGTGATCGGCGACGAGATCCTATCGGGCCGAACGCAGGACAAGAACATCGCGCAGCTCGCGGCGTGGCTCAACGTGCAGGGCATCCGCCTCGCCGAGGTCCGTGTCGTCGCCGATCGCACCGACGCGATCGTCGAGGCGGTGAACACGCTGCGGGCGCGCAACGATTACCTCTTCACCACCGGCGGCATCGGCCCGACGCATGACGACATCACCGTCGATGCGATCGCCGAAGCGTTGGGAGTAGGGGTCGAGCACCACCCTGCCGCGATGGCGATCCTCGAACGCTATTATGCCAGCCGCGGCGGGCTGACCGACACGCGGGCGCGGATGGCGCGGGTTCCCGCGGGCGCCGCGTTGATCGAGAATCGCGTGTCGGGGGTGCCCGGGATCCGCATCGGCAACGTGTTCATCATGGCAGGCGTGCCGCACATCACCGCAGGGATGCTCGATGCGCTGACGGGCACGCTCGAAGGTGGCCGCCCGGTGGTGTCCAAGACGATCGGCTGCTGGGTCGCCGAAAGCGAGATCGCCGATCTTCTGGGCGCGACCGAGAAGGCGCATGCCGGGGTCGCGATCGGCAGCTATCCGTTCTTCCGTGACGGCCGCACCGGCGCGAACTTCGTCGTGCGCAGCCCCGACGAGACACTGGTCGATCGCTGCCTGGCGGATCTGACTGCCGGGCTGGAAGCCAGCGGTCGCGAGGTCTTCGCGCAGGGCATCTGACGTCGCGAGGGTGCCGGCGACGATCTCGCGCAACGGGGCGGCCGGCCCACGACCGGTCAGGAATAGCCGAGCAGACGGCCGAGTACGATCACCGCGAGCCACAAGGCAAGCGACGCGCCGGCGGCGAGCGCGATCCGCGGCGATCGCTCGCCCGGCCCGCGCCAGTCGATCCGCCGCAGCGCCGCGGCGTTGGCGATCGCGGCGGCGAGCAGCAGCATCTTGGCCCGGAACAGGGTCGAGCCCGCATAGGCACGCGCGTCGGTCGCGAACATCAGCGCACCAGCGGCGATCGCGAGGACCAGCCCGGCGATCGCCACCGGCAGCACCAACGCTGCAAGCGTATCGACCGACGCCGCCCCGCGTCGCCACCCGAGCAGCCGCAGGTCGAGCGGCACGATCCCGCCGAACAACAGGGCAAGCCCGATGACGTGGGCGGCGTTGACCAGCGGATAGGCGAGCGTCGAGGTCCGTAGCGCCGCGATCGCGGGCGCCTGTTCGAGCGCAACCAGCGCCGAGTCGAGCGTCAACTCGGCCGATCGGGATAGAGATTGTAGCTCTTGGCGCCGATCACGATCCGCTCGGCCTTCATCAGCCGCTGCGCCTTGTTGGCCGAGCGATGGCCATGGACCCGCAGCGCGACGCCCGGCTTGAGCGAACCGGTGGTCAGCCCCGCCTGCGCGTTGCGCCAGGGCTGGCCGATCTCGACCGTCCAGGCGCCCGACGCGGTCTTGAGCTGCATCTCGCCATGCGGATTGCGTTCGCGCACGCTGATGACGACGCCGTCGAGTGCGAACTCCTCGTCGGCGGCCCACGCCCAGCCGTGGTGCGCCGCCAGCGGTGCCACAGGCGCCATCGCGACGGCCGCTGCCGCCAATAACATCGGGTGCTTCATCGCGTCCTCCTGTCGTTCCGCCCTAATTATATACCGGCGGCCCCTTCGAGGCCATCCGGCACTGATCTCCTGGTGTGCTTCCATGAGCGTCCCTTGGAACCAGGGTAGCCAGAGTATGAGGCACTGGGCGAGGAAGTTGGCAACACGCAGGCTGGTTTTTGATCATGCACTGTACAATTGCGCCCGGAATTTAACTGCTTTGTGGAGGTTGTTGATCCATCCGTTGCTAGCAGCCGCCATCGTCGCAAGGACTGAACAGAATATGAGCAGCATCACAACCAAGCTGGCGATGAAGGCGATTTCGGGCGGGCTGCGCCTGCCGCGTACCGCCAAGTTCGAAGCAGCACATCAGCATGGCCGGACACTGGACGAGATCAAGCGGCTTGAGATCAACGTCGTCCTCGACGTCGGCGCGAACCGCGGCCACTATGCCAGGCACCTGCGCATGCTTGGCTATGACGGGCACATCCTGTCGTTCGAACCGGACCCCGGCACGTTTCGGCACCTGCAAGCAGCGGCCGAAGGCGACGACCGCTGGGTCGCCGTGAACGCCGCCTTGGGCGCTTCCGAAGGGGTGATGAATTTGAACGTCATCCAAACGGAAGACGGCGAGACGACACTCAGTTCGTTTCGCGAACACATCGGCGACCTCCCGACCCACGTCGTCTCCGTCGCGATAAGCACCGTAAGGGAGGCTCTGCGCGTCAGCCGGTTGCCGGCCGACCAACGAGTGTTTCTGAAGATGGACACACAAGGCTTCGATCTCGAGGTTTTTGCAGGCGGGGAAGACGTCGATGCCATCGCGCTGATCCAGTCGGAGGTGTCAGTCATTCCTTTGTACAAAGGAATGCCGACTTACCTTAAAGCGCTGGAGACGTATCAGGCGGCAGGATTTTCGCTCCTCGACCTGTTTGTCGTCAATCGCACCGGAGAAGGAGCGGTGTTGGAGTACGACGCGCTTCTCGCCCGCCGCTAACAACCTGTGACCCTGCATGGCAATGTCGTAAACATGGACGAGCCACCCGTGTCGCTGCTCCAGAGCCGATCTCCGATCGGTACGGGCCGATCTAGGTATCGGCGGAATTTGGGACCGCACAGCGCAGGT
>DATLME010000175.1:0-21514 GCA_035537395.1 Sphingomonas sp.
GGAGGCGCGCTGCTGATCGCGGGCTGGTTATGGCTGGCGTGGACAGCCGTGAAGCCCTGACCGATTGGCGACGCTACCGCTTCTTGCGGCAGGCATCCGAGCAATAGACCACGCTGTCCCAGTCGCGCGCCCATTTCTTGCGCCACGCGAATGGGCGTTTGCAGGCCGGGCAGGTCTTGGTCGGTAGGTCCTGCTTGCGGACGCCGTTCGGCATCAGCGCGGCTCGGCAGCGAGAAAGTCGTGGACGTCGTCGAGCCGTACCGATCGATCGAGATAGGTCTGGCCGATGCCGCGCGCGAGCAGGAAGGGCAGGGTGCCTGCCGCCATCTTCTTGTCGTGGCGCATGTGCTCGATCAGCCGCGATGCCGGCGCATCGATGCCCGCGGCGGCTAGGCCGTCGGGGAGTCCCACCGCCCTGAAGTGCGCGGAGACCCGTTCGGCATCAGCCGCGCCGCAGATCCCGCTGCGCGCCGAATAGCGGAATGCGAGCGCACAGCCCGCGGCGACGGCTTCGCCGTGCAGCAGGCGGCTCGAAAAGCCCGCTTCGGCCTCCAGCGCGTGGCCGAACGTATGGCCCAGGTTGAGCAGCGCGCGAAGGCCGCGGGTTTCGTGTTCGTCCGCGGCGACGATCCGCGCCTTGGCAGCGACGGCGTGCGCGATCGCGTGCGCGCGGGCAGCGCCGTCGCCCGCGAGCAGCGCGGCGCCATTCGCTTCGCACCAGTCGAAGAACGCGGCATCGTCGATCAGCCCGTATTTGACCACTTCGGCATAGCCGGCGCGCAGTTCACGGGGCGGTAGCGTGTCGAGCAGATCCGGGTCGATCAGCACCAGCGCGGGCTGGTGGAAGGCGCCGATAAGATTCTTGCCCGCGCTGCTGTTGATCGCGGTCTTGCCGCCCACCGAGCTGTCGACCTGCGCGAGCAGGCTTGTCGGGATCTGGACGAAGTTGCAGCCCCGCTTCAGGATCGCGCAGGCGAAGCCGACGAGATCGCCGATCACGCCGCCACCGAGCGCGACGACATGATCGCCCCGCTCGATGCCTAGCGCGAGCAGATGTTCGCACACCAGCTCGAGATTGACCCAGCTCTTCGTCTTCTCGCCGGGCGGCAGGACGAGGGCGTCCACTTCCACGCCCGCCGTGGCGAGCGAGCCACGCAGCGTCGCGAGATGCGCATCGAGATTGCCGTCCGTGACCACGGCGATCCGGTGGTCACGCGCGAGCGGGGCGAGCTCGCCGCCTGCACGCGCGAGCAGACCGGCTTCGATGAGGATCGGGTAACGGCGGTCGCCGAGCTCGACGGTAATGGTTTTCAACGGCCGATCGCTCGCATGATTGCCTCTACGGTGGTTTCGTGCGGCGCCTTTTGGCTGGCCACGTGGATCGGCGCCAGCGCGTAGATCGGATCGCGCACGCGCGCCAGTTCGCCGAGCACCTCGCGGGGGTTCTTGCCGCGCAGGAGCGGGCGGGTATCGCGCCGCCGCACCCGTTCGGCAAGCACCTCGGGCGGCGCGTTCAGCCAGATCGCGGTGGCTTCGTTGAGGATCAGCGCGCGCGTGTCCTCGTTGATGAACGCGCCGCCACCGGTGGCGATTACCTTGGGCTTGCCGTCCATCAGCCGGGCGATCACGCGCCGCTCGCCATCGCGGAAATACGGCTCGCCGAAACGTTCGAAGATTTCGGCGACCGTCATCCCGGCGGCTTCCTCGATCGCGTGGTCGGCGTCGACGAACGGCAGCCCGAGCCGCCCAGCCAGCCGGCGCCCGACCGTCGACTTGCCGACTCCCATCAGCCCGACGAGGACGATCGGTCGACCGGTCCATCCGGGCAGGGGGTTGGCGCTTTGCAACATGGCGGTCGGCGCTATACAGCGCGGGCACGCATCGGGCAAAAGCCCATCCCATCTCAGTACCAGGGTATCCGTATGACTCGCTTCGCCATCTCGGTCATCCTCGTCGTCGTGGTGCTGGTCGGCGGGTTGTTCCTGCTCGCCGGGCGCGCGACCGAGCAGCCGCAGACCCGTGTCGAGAAGGCCGTGACGCTTGCGAATCTCAGCTAGCGCACGGCTCGGCGCGGCCGGGCTGGCGATCGCGATCGCGGCGCTGCCCGCGATCGGGCAGGACCGCCCCGAATCGATCCTGCCGCCCGGCTTCGGCACCGCGACGCCGACACCCGCTCCGACGGCAACCGGCGGGGCGCGTCCGCCCGCGTCGGAAGCGACGCCCGCCGAGCCCGCCGTCGGGTTGACCGTCCAGCCACTGCCCACCGAGACGCCATCGCCGTCGCCGAGCACGAGTCCGAGCGCCACGCCGACGATCGATGCGGCGACGCTCGCGCATTATGAACTGCCGAGCTTCGCGCGGCGCTCGCTCGATGAAATCGGTCCCGCGACGCCGAGCGATGGCGGGCTCGCGCGTGACGCTTTCGGCGATGCCGACGGTGCCTATGTGGAGGCGCTGATGCGCCGGGTCGCGGCACCGCTGCCGTCGCGCTGGCTGTCGATCCTGCTGCGCCGCACCCTGGTGTCGCGTCTGGCGACCCCGGACCGGATCAACGGTGCCGATTTCGTCGCCGAGCGCGGCTGGCTGTTGCTCCGGATGGGCGAGTCGGTGGCCGCGCGCGCGGTCGTGCAGAGCGTCGACAACGCCAATTACACGCCCAAGCTTTACCAGGTCGCGCTCAACACTGCGCTCGCGACCGGGGATCCGGGCGCACTCTGCCCGTTGGCCGACGCGGCGGTCGGGGCGACCGGCGAGCGCGGGTGGACCCTGGCGCAGGCGATGTGCGCCGGCCTGTCGGGTAACCCCGCGCAGGCCAAGACGCTGATTGCGGCGGCGCGGCGGCGGAATGTCGCGAGCGGCATCGACCTGCAGCTGACGCAGAAGATTGCCGGGGCAGGGCCGAACGGCGGGCAGGCGGTAACGATCGAGTGGGACGGGGTCGACCGGCTCACCGCGTGGCGGTTCGGGCTGGCGACCGCGACCAACGTCGCGATCCCGCCCGCGTTGTTCGACGGCGTCGGCGCGCAGACGCGGTACTGGTACGCGCTCGCGCCTGGGATCGCGTTGGCCGATCGCCTGCCCGCGGCGGAGTCGGCAGCGGCACAGGGCGTGCTGTCGTCGGCGGCAATGGTCGACTTCTACGGCGCGATCGCAGCTTCGGACGATCCCGGCGCTGCGGGCGCGATCGCTACCGATCTGCGCGCGGCGTTCACCGGGGCCGATCGCCCGGCGAGGCTCGCCGGGCTGCATTCGGTGTGGGGCGAGGCGGCCGGGAAGCCGGCTTATGCGCGGCTCGTGCTGACCGCGCGTGCCGCGGCGCGATTGCCGGTGGCGAACGAGACCGCCGAGGCGGACACGCTCGTCGCGGCGATGCTGACAGCGGGCCTCGATCGCAGCGCGGCGCGCTGGGCGTCGGCGGTGGACGGCGGCAGCGACGCTTGGGCGATGATCGCGCTGGCGGATCCCGATGCGCGGGGGCCGCGGAGCTATGGCGAGCTGTCGAGCTATTCGGGTAGCGGCGACGCGGCGCTGAAGCAGCGGCTGCTGTTTGCCGGGCTGGCCGGGCTGGGGCGGTTGTCCGCCGAGGATATCGAGCGTGGTGCGGCTGCGCTGGAGGTGCCGATCGGCGCGCAGAACAGCTGGACGCGCGCGATCGACACCGCCGTGGCGCGGCGGCAGCCCGGCACCGTCGTGCTGCTGGCCGCGATCGGGATGCAGACGCCGGCGTGGCGCGGCGTGCCGCCGGCATCGCTCTTCCGCATCGTCGCAGCGTTGCGCGCGGTGGGGCTCGAGGGCGAGGCGCGGATGATCGCGGCCGAGGCGATCGCGCGGGCGTGACCGACCCGAGCGACGCGGGATTGATCGATCGCTTTCTCGAGATGCTCGCGGCCGAAGCCGGCGCCGCGCCGAACACGATCGCGGCGTATCGCAGCGACCTGACGCTCGCCGCCGCGGCGCTCGATAACCGGCTCGGCAGTGCGGACGCGGATGCTCTGGCCGAACTCGCGGCGGGTTGGGCCGGGCTGGCGAGCAGCACGGTGGCGCGCAAGTCCGCGGCACTCCGCCGGTTCTACGCGTTTCTCGCCGACGAGGGATTGCGCGCGGACGATCCGGGCAAGGCATTGCCGCGTCCCGGCGCCGCACGACGTCTGCCCAAGGTACTGAGCCACGCCGATGTCGACCGGCTGTTCGCGGCGATCGCCGAGCGAACCGAGGTCGAGCGGCCCTTTCCCAACGACCTTCGGCTCGCCGCGCTGATCGAGCTGCTCTACGGATCGGGGTTGCGCGCGACCGAACTGGTCAGCCTGCCGCGTAACGCGGTCTCTCCCGATCGACCGTTTCTGATCCTGCGCGGCAAGGGGGGGCGCGAACGCCTGGTTCCGATCTCCGACCGTGCCCGCGCCGCGGTGGCGCTCTGGCGCGATCACGTGGCGCTGGACCGCGCGTGGCTGTTTCCGTCGGGACGGTCGCATCTTTCGCGGATCAGGCTGTATCAGCTCGTGAAGGCGCTTGCCGCGGATGCGGGGATCCCGCCGGACCGGGTCAGCCCGCATGTGCTGCGGCATGCGTTCGCGACCCACCTGCTGGAGGGGGGTGCCGATCTGCGCGCGCTCCAGGCGATGCTCGGCCATGCCGATATCGCCACCACGGAGATCTACACGCATGTCGACGCCAGCCGCCTCGTCGAGCTGGTCAACACCCGCCACCCGCTCGTTGACGCGGGGCGCACGCGGTCCTAACCGCGGTCGATGCCAGTTTTCCTCGATTTCGAGAAGCCGATCGCCGAGCTCCAGGGTCGGATCGACGAGCTTCGTGACACCGCCGCCGACGGCGCTGTCGACATCGACGCCGATGTCCGCCGCCTCCAGGCCAAGTCCGACAAGCTGCTGCGCGACACCTTCGCGCGGCTGACACCGTGGCAGAAGACGCAGGTCGCGCGCCATCCCGAACGGCCGCACTTCCGGGACTATGTCGCCGGCCTGTTCGACGACTTCATGCCGCTTGCGGGCGATCGCGCGTTCGGCGACGATCAGGCGATCCTCGGCGGCTTCGCAACCTTTCGCGGCCGTCGTGTGCTGGTGCTCGGTCACGAAAAGGGCGACGACACCGCCAGCCGGCTTCGCCACAATTTCGGCATGGGCAAGCCCGAAGGCTATCGCAAGGCGATCCGCCTGGTCGAACTCGCCGACCGCTTCGGGCTCCCGATCGTGACGCTGGTCGACACCTCGGGCGCGTTTCCGGGTATCCAGGCCGAGGAGCGCGGCCAGGCCGAGGCGATCGCGCGTTCTACCGAGGCATGCCTCGCGGCGGGGGTCCCGGTCGTAGCCGCGATCGTCGGCGAGGGCGGCTCGGGCGGTGCGGTCGCGCTCGCCGCGGGCAATCGCGTGCTGATGTTCGAGCATGCGGTGTATTCGGTGATCAGCCCCGAAGGTTGCGCGTCGATCCTGTGGCGGACCGCCGATCGCGCCGCCGACGCGGCGGAGGCGATGCGGATCACCGCGCAGGACCTGAAGGCGTTCGGCGTGATCGATACGATCGTCAACGAACCACTCGGTGGCGCCCACCGCGATCCTGCGGCAGCCACGGCTGCACTCGGCGACGCGATCGATGCCGCGCTTGCCGGGCTCGACGGGCTCGACGCACGCGAGCTTCGGCAAAGCCGCCGCGCGAAGTTCCTCGCGATGGGCCGCCTCTAGCCGCTACGCCGCTGGACAAAGAAAAGGGGTGGCGAGACCGAAGTCGCGCCACCCCTTCATTCGACCGGACCAGGTCCGATCAGGCCATTAGGTGGCCTTCATGTTCGACGACACGTTGTTGAACGTGGTCTTCAGCTGGTTGCCCAGGCCCTGCATTGCTGCGATGGCGGCAACTGCGATCAGCGCGGCGATCAGGCCGTACTCGATTGCGGTGGCGCCCTTGTTGTTCTTGAGGAACGTGCGAATCTTCTGCATTCCGGTCTCCATCATCTAACGCTTCAGTCACCCGGCTGAACCGGCAGTCCGGAGCAGCAAGGCCCGGTCTAGGCCGAGGAGGTTGAGAAAGTTTTAAGGCGCGTACGAACTTTCGGCGGCGCTGGATCAGCCGGCAGCGGCCTGGACCTTGTTGCTGGTGTCGTTCCACATGTTGACGGTTACCTTCGCGGTCTGGCTCAGCGCGACGATCATGGTCAGCACGACGAGCGCCATGATCAGGCCGTATTCGACCGCGGTCGCGCCACGGGTCGCGCCGATCAGGCGACGGGCGCTGTGCGCGGCGGCGATGGCCTTTTGGCGGAAGGAACCCATTTGCAATCGATAGGCGAGAAGGATTTAACGAATGGCCAATGATGGGGCCGCCGCGGGCCTGCTTCTCGTCGTCGCTGCGGCGCTTACGGATCCCGAGGGTCGGGTGCTCCTGCAGCAGCGTCCGCCGGGCAAGCATCTGGCCGGCCTGTGGGAATTCCCCGGTGGCAAGATCGAACCGGGCGAAACGCCCGAGGCGGCGCTGGTCCGCGAGCTGCGCGAGGAACTCGGGATTGCGGTAAATGCAGCGGCGCTGACGCCGGTCACCTTCGCCAGCGCGGCTGCGGGCAGCCGCCACCTGATCCTGATGCTTTACCGGGTCGAGACATGGGCGGGCACCCCGCAACCGCTCGATGCGACCGCACTACGCTGGGACCACCCCGCTGCGATGCACGCGCTGCCGATGCCGCCGGCGGATGTGCCGCTGGTCGAGGCGCTGTGTGCGAGCGAGCGGGGGCGCTAGCGCCGCGCGGCGTCGCGGGATCGAGATCGCGTTGCCAGCATCCCCGTGAGCTTGCGGCGGACCGGCTTCTCGAACCATTCATGCGCAATGCCTGCCGCGACGATCACGGCCAGATAGGCCACCCCGATGTAGATCGATCGCTCGACCGAAGGATCGGGGATCCATCGGCGAAAGCTTCGATCCCAACCGAAGCTCAGGACGCTGAGCACGAGCAGGTGCATGATATAGACCGCGTAGGAGATCTCGCCGAGCCACAATAGCCTGCGTCCTCCCAGGGCTCGGGCGACGATCCCGCGGTCGGGCCATGTGAGTCCGACGAGCAGCACGAACGCCGGTATCGCCAGCGAGTCGTGCGACGGGATCATCATGACGAGTGCGATCCAGCAGAGCGCGGCGATCTGCGCCGCGCCCAGATAGCGGTCGTCGAGGCGCCTGAAGCGTTCCCGATACGCGTGCAGGACGAGCCCCAGCCCGAAGCCCGCGAGGCACCGCAGCGGCGCTGCCACGCCACCGGTCAGGTCGAGCGATCGTCGGACCGGGGCGACGAGGTAAAAGGCAATGGTGAGCGCGATCATGACCACGATCGTCGCCCGGGGCCTCTTGCTGAGCAGCAGCGTCAGCAGCGGGAACAGCGCATAGGCGACGAACTCCGCACTGATCGACCAGGACGGGATGTTCCAGCCATTGGGGGCGCCCAGCCACGCGTTGATCAGCAGGAACTGGGCGCCGAGCATCGTCAGACTCCGTGGCGACCAGGCGGCATCGTTGTTCGGCCCGCCGACCATCGCATAGGCCGACAGGAGCGCGCTGAAGGCGACCATCGCGAGCAGAACCGCAAGGTGCAGAGGGTAGATGCGAATCACCCGCTTCGCCCAGAAACTCCTCACCTCGCTCGCGGTCAGCGAGCTGCCGGCGTCCACAGGATGGACATAGGCCATGATGAAGCCGCTCAGGACGAAGAACAGATCCACCATCAGATATGATCTGGCGAAGAACGTCGTCGCGTCTTCGATCGCCAGGTGACCGACGCGATATTGAAGATGATAGGCGACCACCAACAACGCGGCGATGCCACGCAGTCCGTTATGCGACCTGATCAGTCTTATCGGCGAACCTTGCGACACTCCGGGAGATTTCACGGAAGCGAGACCGCGCAATCAGATGAAGCGCCGTAGCCGTCGCGCGATGATCGGCGGCAACAGATCATCGTTGAGCTCGCCGAGTTTCACCCGCCAGTCGAACTTGTCCTTGGAGCCGGGGCGGACCTGAAATTGTGTCGTGTGCGACCGCTTCTTTCCGTCCCAGGTCGCGGTATAATAATAGAGCGCGATCGACTTCCGCGACACACCGTGCGGATGGTTGATCGGCTGGGGATTGCCATGCTGGCTATTCGACGTGGTGTTGAAGATGACGCAGCGATTGAACAACGGCAGGATGTCCTGCTCCAGCCGCGTCATCTGATCGTCCCAAAGCTCCAGGCTGCCGCCATATTCCTGCTTCCAGTCCTTGTTCAGATAGATGAGGACGTTGATGCGCCGTTCCACGTTCATCAGCTTGTGATGGTTGAAATCGGCATGGATCGACAGATGACCACCCTGCTTGATCTCGTGGATGCCGGCGCCCATGAAATATGGATCGGGGATCAATCCCTTGATGCCGGTGATGTTCTCCATCAGCTTGATGAACGGCTTTGCGTTGAACGCGTAGAACAAGCGCCGGAGATCGTCGTCGAGCCCGTCGGGCTGGAAGTTGGTCTTGAACTTCTCCTGCGCACGTTCGAAGCTCTGGGCTTCGTCCTTCGGCTCGACCTTGTCGAACCGCGCGAGCACCTCGTCGAGGAGCGCAGGTGGCAGGAAATCGTCGATGACGACATGCGGGAAGGGGGCTGCGGCGTTGTAGGCCGCGGTCAGTTCCTTGCCGAGTGTCTGGTCGCCCATCGGCGCCATGAAGCCGGTGCGCGGATCCATCGTTGAGACATAGGCCATGGTGCAGTTTCCCGTCGCGTTGCCGAGCCGATGCTAGTGCGTAGATAAGCTTGCCGCGCCCTGCAACACTGCGCGGGTCCGTCCGATCCGCCGCAGCAGCGCTCGTCGCCGCAGTCTTCCGGCGACGACCGGATCGATCCCGCCGGCGGCTGCCGTCGTTGCGCTTGGAGCAACAACCGGCGAGATCGGTTCGCGAGCCGCGTTGCTACTCCTCCTCTTCCTCGTCGCCGTCGGCCTCGTCGGCACTGCCCTTCTTCAATGCCGCTTCGATGAGGCTGGGCACATCGAGACCGGATTCGTCGATGTCTTCTTCCGAGATACCCTCGTCCTGCGCCTCGGCGAGCAGCATGGTCAGGTGCTCCTGCACCGTTTCCTGATCGACCTCGTCCACCGCGATCTCCGGCGTGACATTTTCCTCGATCCAGTCTGCAACGAATTCCACCACCGGGTCAGCCATCGTCCGCACTCCTGAGCATTATCGACGGCGGCTAGACGCGCGTGGCGGGGGAACGATCCCGGCAATCGCACGCGTCGATGCGCTGTGCGACCGGCAAGGCTCGAATGCGGTTGATGCAGGCCTGCGCGACATGGTGTTTATACATATCGTAAGGCAAGCGAGCTAACTCGTAGGGCCGTGACGTCCCCGACCATCATCATAGCATTGATCGAATCGGTCGATCGAACCGCGACCGCGATCTCCGCGGTCGCGGTTCACGGATCGATTTCGGCCCCGAGCGACCTGATCCGGGCACGGCGTATGATCGCCGGCCAGATCCAGGAGATGAACCGGGCGATCGACGAGATCCTCGTGGTACCGTTGACGAACCGCGGCTCGGCCGCCGCCATCGAGCTTCGCAAAAGCTACATGGAGCGCAGCAACCAGGCGCGCAGCGCGATGGCCGACCACCAGGGCAAATGGCCCGCGGTCGAAATGCGCAACGCCACCGACCGCTATCGCACGGACGTGGCGCGGCTTCATCAGAGCCAAAAAGCCTATCGCGACTGGCTGAAGGTCGATTTCGTACCCCGGGCGATGGCGCTTCTCGGAATTTGATGCGGCGATGGCAGGCATGGACGCTTCCCTGTCTGTCGCCTGACAGCCTCATTCGGGATGCATTCACCCGGAGGGATGCATTGAAGCGCCATGCCGAGGCGTTCGATCCGGCGGAAAGTACAGGAGATCATCCATGCGCAAGTTTATCATCGCGGCATTGGCCGCTACCGTCATCATCCCTGCAGGGGCCAGTGCGCAGAGCCGCGCCGAAGTCCGCGACGGCCAGCGCGAAGTGCGGCAGGACCGTCGTGAGCTCGACCGTGCCCGTGCCTATGGCGACCGCGGCGACGTTCGCGCGGCGCGCCAGGAGCTGCGCGAGGATCGGCAGGAAGTCCGCGAGGATCGCCGTGACCTCCGCCAGGATCGTCGTGGCAACCGTGGCGGCTATGCCTATCGTGGCGGCGCCTATCGCGGTCCCCAGGGGTATCGCTACAGCCCGGTGAGCGTCGGTCATCGCTTCGCGCCGGTCTATTACGGGCGCAACTACTGGATCAACGACTATGCCAGCTACCAGCTGACCCGTCCGCGCTTCGGCTATCAGCGTTGGGTTCGCTATGGCAGCGACGTCGTGCTGGTCGATACCCGCTCGGGTCGTGTCGTTCAGGTGCGCAACCGCTACTTCCGCTAAATCGAGCAACCGGCCCGGGTTTCAAACCCGGGCCGGTTCTTTTTTGCGATCGAACCGGGCAAGGCTCGCAGCCCTGTCCTGGCCCGCATCGTCATTCGCCGGTATCGGGCGAACCCGCGGCAAGATCCGCGGGGCCGGCGAGCAGCCGAGCGACCTCCTCCTGCGAAATCCCGAACGCACTTGCCAGCCCGGCGACCGACGCCCCGCGCCTGGCGAGTTCGCAGATACGGTTTTCGTCGACCACCGTCGTGTAGGATCGGGTGTCACGCTGTTCGCGAACCACGTCGCGCCGGCCGGACGAGCGATGCCGCGCCGCCGCAGCTTCATGGGGGGCGCTGGCCGCGGCCGCCACTTCGCGTTCGCGGCGGCTCACGCGCGCCTGTTCGCGGGCTTGAACCGCCGATTCGCGGGACGCCGCGCGCGCCCCGAGTTGCTGGTCGAGGATCTCGGCTCGTTGCTCCGCGCGCAACAATCGCGCTTTGGCCCGTTCTGCAGCGCGCTCATCGGGACTGTCGTTCGTCCGCACCCGAAAGCCGACGCCCGAGGTGCCGCCCCAGCTCTTGTCCACCATGCCGCTGCCCCGATTCGAACGCCCGCCAGGATCGGCCGGCTGCGGCCCTATGCCATCGACCACCCATGCGGTGAACTGCGGTCGCCATGAGCCGGCCATCTTCGTCGTCGCCATGCGACATCGTCGATGCCGAACCGCTAGGGACAGGGAGCACCCAAGGTCGTAGAGCGCCACTCAGCACGATCATGTCCACCGCTGCAGGCAGCTAACGGTGCGATCACCCAGGGACACTCGAGGGAGCCATTGATGTCCGACGACTATGCTCGCGGGCAGCGCGACGGTCTGCGACTCGCGCTTGCCATCCTTGCGGCCGAGGAGGCCAAATGGTCCGCGCTGCTCGGCGAGAGCAAGTCGTGGCGGACCAACGCCATCCGCGAGGTCCGCCACAAGGCGTTGCAGGTCGCGCAGACGCGTGTGCAGACCGCTTTGAACCGGCTGACGCCGAAGGCGGACGCGATGATGAGCGAGGAACTCGCATCGGCGCTCGACAAGGCCGGACTGTAGCGCGGATCAGGCGGCCGCCGACAGCTCACGCCGCAGTACGTCGACCAGCTCGGCAGCGGGCATCGAGCGATGGAGTGGCGCACCTTGGCCCGCCCATTGTGCACCGAAGCCGGTTTCTCCGGCCGCCCTCGCCGCGATGTTCAGCGCTCTCGCCGCATCATAGGCGATCGGGTAGTCCGGCGGCTGGTGCGCAACGGCGGCTGCCCAACGGGTGAAGCGATTGGCAAGGCACCGGGCAGGGCGCCCGGAAATGGCACGGGTAACGACCGTGTGCTCCGCATCGCTGCCGGCGAGCGCGGCGCGATACGCCGCATCCGCGCTACTCTCCGGACAGGCGATGAACGCCGTGCCGAGTTGCGCCGCGACCGCCCCGAGCGCGACCGCGGCGCGGATCCCTGCGCCGTCCATGATCCCGCCGGCCGCGATCACCGGTCGGCGCGTGTGCATCACCAACAGTCTCGTCAATGCCATCGTGCCAAGCTGGTCGTCGGGCATGGATGGATCGAAGACGCCGCGATGCCCGCCCGCTTCCCAGCCTTGGGCGACGATCATGTCGATGCCTGCCGCATCGATCAGCCGCGCTTCGGCAAGGTTGGTCGCGGACGCGAGCAGGACGCAGCCCGCGCGCTTCAATGCAGCGATCCGATCCGCGGCGGGGACGCCGAAGTGGAAGCTGACGATCGGGGGCGCTTCTTCGACCAGCATCGCGAGCATCTCGTCGTCGTCGGCGAAGCTCGGATAGCTGGATTGCAGACGGGGCGGCGGCGACGCGCCGAATTCGCGGAACAACGGCCCGAGAGCGTCGAGCCATCGTCTCTCGCGCGCGGTGTCGGCGCGGGCCGCGGCATGGACGAACAGGTTCACGTTGAACGCCCGCTGCGTAGCTGCGCGCGTTGCCGCGATCATCGCCCGTGCGCCGGCCATGTCGGTTGCGCCGACGCCGATCGATCCCAAGCCTCCGGCGTTGCACACCGCGGCGGCGAGCGCCGGGGTCGAAACGTTGGCCATCGGTGCCTGCACGATCGGTAGCGATACCCCTAGGCGCTGGAGCGGGTTCATCGGCGATATCTGCGCCAGTGTGGCAAGGTCTGCAACGGGTCGCACACGTTTCGGGATGGTCGATCGACCCGTTTGTCTCGGCCCCACCCACCAATGGTGGAAACAGGCCCGACGTCCGTCCCCGGTTCGCTTGCGCGCCCGCGCCGAAACGCTCGCGCGAAAAAACCGGCTCGTGAAGCGGGTTTGCGAGCTCCACGCTCCTACAATGATCTTCTGCGGCGATTGTAGGAAGAGGCGAGGCAGAAGACGGGCAGGTCTGCACCGGATGGGCGCGCTGGCTTGGTGAAGAGCTGGTTAGCGGCGCGTTAGCCGATTGGTGATCTATGTTGGGTTAAAGCGATCTTCACACCTCCCGTCACGAGCGGGGGGCACTGGATGCTTGCGCATCCACGGAGAGCGGTGGACCCATGAAGAAGCACCTGCTGCTGGTCGCAGCGACGGCGACTGCGCTGACGATCGTACCGAGCGCATCGGCACAAAATGCGGACGCGCTGTCCACGGCAATTGGAAGCGGCGCGAACGCCACGACGTCGTCCAACGCCCTGGGCGCATCCGCCACGGCGTCGAACCAGAGCCAGGCGATCGGCGCCAACTCGACTGCTTCCGACAAGAGCGTGGCGCTTGGCGACAGGGCGTCCGCCACCGGTGGCGGCGTCGCGATTGGCGACGGGGCGTCCGCCACCGGTGGCGGCGTCGCGATTGGCGCGGGCACGGTTGCGGGCGCCAATCAGGTCTCGGTAGGATCGCGCAACTTCATCGCGGGAACTCTCACCAGCCAGGGTGGCATCGTCGCCAACGGCCAAGTCACGGGGGTCGCCGCCGGGGTCATCGCCGCGGGCAGCACGAGCGTGATCAACGGCGATCAGGTCAATACTCTCGTCCAGCAGGTCACGGTCACGCTCAACGGGCTCGCCGCGCAGGGCGCCAGCAACACTGGCACCATCAACGCGGCGAATGTCGCGATCGGCGCGCTCAACGCGAAGACGACCGCGAATACGGCCTCGGTCGCGACGCTCAACGGCCAGGTCGCGGCGCAGGCTACGGGGATCACGGCGCTGGACGGTCGCGTCGGCACGCTCGAAAGCGGCGTCACTGCGCTGTCGACCGGCGTGAGCAGCGCGGGCCAGGCTGCGACCGCGGCCGGCCAGATCGCGACCGCCGCCGGCCAGGTTGCGACCGCGGCCGGCCAGGCTGCCGCAGCCGCGCAAGTCGCCGCCGATGCCGCCAACGCCGGCGTCGCGGCGACCGGCCAGCAAGTCGGTGCGCTCGCCGCCGATGTCGCAAATCTTTCCGGGACGGTCACCACGGTCGCCGGTGTCGCCGCCGCCGGGTTGCAGGCTGCCGGCGCGGCGCAGGCGGCCGCCGACGGCGCGGCCGCGCTGGCGAGCGCCGCGGGTGGCGACGCGGCAACGGCTCGGCTCGAGATCAGGGACCTCGGCGCCCTGCTTGCCGATACGCAGGTCCTCGTCGGCGATGTCCGTTCGACGGCCATCGGCGCGGTCGGCGACGCGGCGAACGCGCTTGCGCGGGCCAATCAGGTCGGCGCGGACGCGATCGCGGGCGGGGTGGCGCTGAACGACAAGGTCGATACGCTCGCCGGCACGGTCGGCCGCGTCGATGCCGTCAGCGCCGCCGCAGCGACACGCGCGACGCAGGCCTTCGGGGTCGCGGCCGATGCTGCTGCGACTGCGACGTCGGCGAACGCCAATGCCGCCGCCGCGCTGGCAAGCGCCGACGTGGCTGCCACCGCTGCCAGCCAGGTGATCGCAACCGCCGACGCCGCCTCCACCGCGGCGCAAGCCGCGAACGCCCGCTCGGTGACCGCGATGGAAACCGCCCAGATCGTCGCGTCGAAGATGCAAACCGTTGGCGTGCAGTATGACAGCGCCGACCGGGACGTGATCACGTTCGGGCAGGCGCCGGTCGCTCGCGGCCCGGGGTGGAGCCAGGCTGCCGTCGCGGGCCCGGTCGCCCTCCGCAACGTCGCGGCGGGAACGCAGGCCAACGACGCGGTCAATCTCCAGCAGCTTCAGGACAGCGCGGCGCGGACGCTCGCGCGTTCCAATGCCTATGTCGACGAGCGGGTGCAGGCACTTACCGGGCGGTTGGGGCGCGACATGCAGGCCGTGCGCCGAGATGCCGATGCCGGCACGGCGGCCGCGATGGCGGTCAACGGGATCCCGCAGACGATGACGCCCGGCGGCAACATGCTGGGCGGCGCGGTCGGAAGCTGGAACGGCCAGGTCGCGTTCGCGCTCGGCGCCTCTGCCGCGACCAACGACGGCACGGTCGTGCTGAAGGCGGCTGCCACGGTCAACACGCTGGGAACCGCGGGCGGCAATGTCGGCTTCGGAGTCGCATTCTGACTGGCGAGCAGCGGTGTACTAGCCGGTCGCGCAGGCCGGCCGCACCGGGATTTTGCGGCGCGGCCGCCTCAATGCCGCCCCGACCAGCCCCACGCCCACGATCATCAATTGCCAGGTCGCCGGTTCCGGCACCGCGTTGAAGGTCCCCTGGCTGAGTTGCCAGGCGGCGATCTGCGTGCCCATCGTCAGCCCTGCCTGCCGATCGAAATCGAAGTGGATGCCGCCCCATAGCCGGCTGCTCGAACCGTCCGCCGAGATCGCTTCCAGCCCCGACCAGCAGCGAGTGTTGGGTCCGATGGTGGCGCAGACCGTCTCGTCGCCGATGGTTTCGAGCAAGAGCCCCATCGTCATCGCGCCGAGCGCGGAGTGAGCGGAGACGTAGCTTGGATGCGCCGGGGCGTTGATCAGCGACAGCCAGTCCGGGTCCGCGTCGGTCAGCGGATTGCCGTCGCTGTCGGCATTGCGGATCGCGGTGACGGGACGCCAGAAATCATAATAATATTTGGTGTTCCACAGCGAGATCAGCGTGTCCGCTATGCCGGTGCCCAGCAACGCGAAGAGGCGGGCATTGTCGAAGGTCGACAGGCCCTCGTCGGCGCTGATCTCCAGCCCGAGGCGCATATAGGTCGAGCCGTTCGCGGTGCCCCAGAATTGCGCGGCGGCGGTCTGGTCGGCGGTGCGCGTCGTGCTGGTCGCCGAGCCGATCGCCTTCACCTCGTCGAACGCGTCGGCATAGGCCTGCGACGTCAGCGCGGGCGGCGGCGCGGCGCGGAACTGGTCGGGGCTGTCCAGCACGAACGGCGTGACGTTCCCCCATTGCTCGAAGATCGGGGCGCCGAAAGCCGGCGGGGTCGGCGCGTACCCGCCCGGCAGCCCGGACGGCGTATAGGGTATGCTGCCGAAGGCGCCGTCGCTCGACCGGCTGGTAATCATCGCGGCGGCATAGGCTTGCCCGGTGGCGATGCCGTTCGCCTTGCCGTCGCCATCCGCGAACTGGGCGAGGCTGCCGGCAAGCGCCGCATCATATTGCGCGATCGCCGCGGGATTGGCGTTGACCAGAATATCGTGCGCGGCCTGCACCGCGGCGACGCCGCCGGTGCCGCCGGGATTCACCACGCCGGAGAGATACGAGCTGTTGCGATAGCCGAGCGTCGCATTCAGCGAATCGTACATCGCGATGTTCATCATCGCATAGGTCCGGATCGCAGCCGAGCCGGGCAGCGTATCCAGCATCAGCTGGTTCCAGTAGAGTACCGGGTCGTCGGTGATCGTGACTGCGGCTTCGGCCGGCTTGCCCCCGGCAAGCGCAAGGCAGAGCGCAGCAGGAAGCGCTGCATGCATCAGCTTGTTCATGATCGTCTCCGAATGTCCAATCCCGGTGTCGTTGCCCGAGCTGCCAATCGCGACCGCAGATCGGATAACAGAACGGGAAAAGGCCAAATAGGATGGAAGCGACGCAGCCCGGCCCGGCCGGCGCGCGCTCCGCTACGTCGGTTGTGAATGGCTCTGCCTGCCCTTAGGATCGCGTTGGAGGTGTGCCTTGCGACAGCTGTCATGGCGGACGACCGGGCCGGGGTGCGGCTTGGCCGGATGCGGACCCCGATGAGCCGCGTGCAGCCGGTGCGAAGCGACACGTCGCGCAGCCGCTACCTAGTGCGCGGCGAGATCGCGCCGGTCTTCGTCGAACGCAACGCATTGGCGGCAGAGGACGCCATCGCCTTCGGTCCACGGTCGCGATCGGGCATGCGCCAGTTCGTCGCGATGGTTCGGGCGGGTTCGATCAGGGAGCCGCGCCCCGGCTTGTTCTATCTCGATTATGCCAGGTACGAGGCGGCCGCCGCCGAGCGAAGCAGGCGGATGATCCCGTGGCTGGCAGGAGGCGCTATGGTCATCGCCGCGGTGGCGACGCGCTTCTACACGGGCGGCTGAGCGCGATCGTGTCCCGCTGCTCAAGGCCGGACATTGCGCGGGCGCCGGGGCAGGGCGGCCGCATCATCCCGCAGCCTTGCGGACCATCTCGTCGACCGGAACGTCGTGCAATTGCCGGTACCTGGCCTCGACCAGACTGAACAGGCCGAAGCAGCAAAGCCCCGCTGCGACGATCGCATCGGTGGGACTGCTGAGCCAGGAAAGCGCCTGCGCGGTTCCTCCCGCCTCGCTGGCCTGCTCCTCGACGCCCGCCCTCACCAGGAAATAGCTGCTGATCATGAAGACGACGCCGCGCGCCGCATAGCCGGCCTGCCCGCTCCAGCGCACCCATGGCTGCTGCGCGACACCGGGCTCGAGATGGCGCAGGAAGCTCGCCTTGGCCGCCTTTACCAGCTGGAGGATGCCGACCACCAGCAGCACCACGCCGGCAAGCACCACGAGCATGCCGCCGCCGGGGAGCTGGAGTGCCGCCTGCGTGCCCTGCTGGGTGCCTTCGGCCGAGGAAGCGGCGCCGCGCATCAGGCGGATCGCCTGCCAGGCGAGAAGCAGATGGACCACGCCGCTGACGGCGGCACCCGCACGCTCGGCAAGGCCTTTATGGCTTGTGCCGTGATGTTCGATGTCGAACGCCGCGTCGGCCAGCCGCCACAAGCCGTACGCGATCAGGCCCGCGGTCATCACCACCAGCAGGACCTTTCCGCCACCCTCGCCCAGGTAGCGAAGCGCCCCGCTCGGATCTTCCGCACGGCCGGTCCAGATGACCAGAAAGGCGATCACCAGATAAAGCAGGCCCCGCGTGGCAAAGCCGAGCCGCGTCAAATTCGTCAATCGCGCATTGGCGTCCATGCAGCCTCTCCTCGGCTGCATCAACAAGCGCGTCCGTGGTCCGTTCCACTGCCGGAACGGGCGGAACGGGCGGAAGGGGCGGAACTTGCGGGCGGCAGCACACGCGCGGCCTTGACGCGCCGGCTCTATGCGGCGCGCAGCTGGACCGTGAACCGCCGGGTCTGATCCTTCAGCAAGGTCGCGATCCGGGATAGGTCGGCGACGGCACCGCCAACGTCCGACGAAAGCCCGGCGGTCTCCTCGGCCACATGCGCGATCGTCTGCATCTCCTTCACGATCGCGCTCGCACCTGCGGCGGCTTCTCTCGCCGCCTCCTTGATGGAACCCGCGGTTTCGTTCTGCCGGCCGATCTCGTCCCTGATCGAGCCGGCGGTCGCGGCGAACTGCTCGACCAGCGCGGCAATCTCGAACAGCGCCGCCTTGGTAGTCTCGGCGCCTTCGTTGGACAGGCGAGCCAGATCCTGCACCGAGCTGGTGGCCTGTTGCGCCTGTCCGGCGAGCCCCTTCACTTCGCCTGCGACCACCGCGAAACCCCGACCTGCATCGCCCGAACGGGCCGCCTCGATCGACGCGTTGAGCGCCAGCAGGTTCGTCTTGCGCGCAAGTTCATCGATCAGGAGAGCGAAGGCGGAAATGCGCGTGGTACGCTCCTGAAGATCGCTGACGGCGAGCCGCGCAAATTTTGCGCGATCGCTCGCTTCCCCACTCGACCGCCCCTGGGCGTCGACGCTCATCGCCACGGCGTTCACCGATTGGGAGAGTTCGGTCAGCCGGCGGGCCAGATCGATCGCACCGGTGGACGATTGATCGGCGATCACGGCGACGTTCGCGGTTGCGGCGGTGGTGCGGCGCGCGGAGGAGCCGAGCACCGTTGCCGAAGAGCCCAGCCGGTCGAGCGCATCCGCGACTTGCCCTGCCAGGTCGGAAATCGAGGCCTCGAAATCCTTGGCCAGGGCAAACATGTCGCGCTGGCGAAGCGACGCGCTGTCGCGTTCCAGCCGTTCGCGGCGTTCACGCTCCGCGGCCTCGCGAGCATTGGCCTCCTCGGCAGCGCGCGACGCGATCTCGGCACGCTGGATGGCGGCCTGCAATTCGATGCTTCGATCGATCGCCGCTCGTGCCTGTTCTTCACTGGCAGCCTGGGCCTGCTCCTGTTCGACGAGGAGGTTGCGCATGCGGATCGTCACGAAGGCGAGCGCGCCCGCTTGCAGGATGACCGCCAGCGCGTGAACGGCGACACGACCCAGTTCGTGCCCGCCGCTGAAGATCCAATGTGGCGCCAACCTGTCGAGTGCGAGGTGGTGGGCGGCGATCAGGACTGCGGCCAGGACGATCGGCCGCCAGTCGCACAGCACGGTCAACGCGGCCATCGCGACGAAGAAGTACATGTGCCAGTCGATCTGCCAGGCATGTCCACTGAGCAGGTAGACGCCGAGCGCTGGATGCACCGCAGCAAGCGTCCCCACGATCATCCGGCTGTCGGGGTCGAAGCGACGGCGGTAGGCGGCAAGGCTCGGGAGTACGTTTGCGGTCGCGCCGACCAGCAGTACCCAGCCGAGATCGGGCCGGTGGAGCAACCATCCCATGATCGCCAGCCACAGCACGCAACCCCAGCCGCCCGCCGCGACGAGCAGCACGCCTTGCTGGCGAAAACCGTCGAGCCGATGTGCCCTCACGATGGCCTCACCCCGCCCGAGCACCCCTTCGACGTCGCGGCGAGGGGAAGGATGCCCGACTGCAGCATCGCCAGCAGGAAGCCGGGATGTCGGTTGAAGACGACCTGCGACGACGGCAATGGGCCGGCCGCGACCAGGGTCGCGCCGGCGTTCACCGCGATCCGCGCGAGCGACGGCTGCGCGACTGGCGTAAGCGGCACCAGCAGAACCGCTCCCCGACTCGGCGGCGCGAGATGGAGTGACGACAATCCGATCAGGACGGCACCGATCTGGAGCCCCAGCCAGGATATTCTCGAAGGGAGGGGGCTTCGATGCACGCGAGCGGCGTACCGGCTAATGGTTAAGCAGCCCTTAGCCACAACCTGGATGGCAGCGGCGCGTCGGGCCGCCGGCAGCCTGCGCGCCGCGACGGCCGGTACTCGGGGCGCAAAGCACTCGGTCTATGTCGTATTGCTGCACGATCCGGCATTCCCGCCGCGGTGGGGGCTTTATGTCGGGCAGACGGTACGCGACCCCGATTGGCGGTTCGATCAGCACAAGCTGGGGTACAAGGCGAGCGGGCCGGTCAGACGGTTCGGGGTGCACCTGCTGCCCGAACTCGTGGAGCATCTCAATCCGATGCAGCAATGGGAATCGCTGGAGCTCGAGGCTGCGCTGGCCGACGCGTTTCGCCGCGCCGGCGTACCCTGGATCGAAGGCGGCCACTGATCGGCTTGCCGCGCGACGGCCGCGTCCGCGCTAGGCCAGTTTCGACAGGCCGAACGCCGTGAGGAACCCGAACACCGCGATCAGCCCGGCGAAATCGTGCGTTCCCTCGAACGCTTCGGGGACCATGGTGTCGATGATCATCGCGAGGATGGCTCCCGCGGCGACGCCCTGCACGCCGGCGAGTACCTCGGGTGGGGCGCCGTCGAACAGGGTATAACCGGCAAAGGACGACAAGCCCGCGCTCAGCGCGATGCCTGCCCATAGCGCAAAGGTGAACGCGGCAGACTTGCCCTCGCTGCGGGCACCGGCGGCGCTCGACAGGCCCTCGGGAAGGTTGGACAGGAAGACCGCTGCGACCGCGACCCAGCCGATCGCGCCGCCTGCGAGCAGGCTGGTGCCGATCACGATCGAGTCTGGGACGCCGTCGATCAGCGCGCCAAGCGCCAGCGAGGCGCTGTTGCCTCCGGGTGCGACCTTGCCGTGCTCATTGCGCGACGGCGCATCGGATCGCTTGCGATGACGCGCGCCGCGCGCGGCCAGCGCGATGTTGAGCAGGGTGTACAACGCCGCGCCGCCAATGAACCCGACCCCGACGGCGACGAACCCGCCCTCTTTCCAGGCCTCGTCCATCAGCTCGAACGACAGTGCGGAGATCAGGACGCCGGAACCGAACGCCATGATCGCGGCGACCATCTTGCGCGGCATCGCCACGAACCAGCCGATCGTCGCGCCGATCAGCAGCGCCGAGCCGCTGAGCAGGCCCCAAAGGCCGGCCTGGATGGGTAAGGGGATCATGACGGTCGATGGGATAACCGCATCGCTGCCGCTTGGCCATCCGATGTGCTAGGCGTCCGGCTATGGCGCGCAAGCATCCGAAACATGGCCCCTATGAAGACGTGGAAATCGACGACGAGGCTCCCGTTGCCGTGGCGCCCTGTTGGCTCTGCGGTCGTCCCACCGGCAAGACCATCGTCTGGCACCATCCCGTACCCAAGAGCCGAGGCGGCCGGGATGTCGTGCCGATGCACCCGATCTGCCAGCAGACCGTGACGGCGAACTTCACGAATTCCGAACTGCAGCGCCACGGCATGGATGCCGAAGGGCTGCTGGCCCATCCCGCGATCCGCAAGTTCGTCGATTGGGTGGCGAAGAAGGATCCGGATTTTACCGCTACCCTGACGAAGAAGCAGCGCTGATCGTGCTCGTTTCGAGCTAGGCGGCCTTCGCGCCATAACCTGCCTCGGCGAGCCATGCGCGCGCTTCGTCGGCCGACAGGAAGACGCGGATGTCGGGTCCTTGCAAGGATCGCTCCGCCTGCATCTTGTTCAGCACCGACGCGACCACGATCGCGGTCGGGCCCTTGCGGACCTTGCTTCCACGCTCCCTGATCTTGTCGAAGCCGGCGGCCACCGCCGGCGACTGTACCGGAAAGCGACTTGCGTCG
>DATLME010000176.1:0-3751 GCA_035537395.1 Sphingomonas sp.
TGCCCGAGATCGGCGCCCGACCGGAGAATACCGTGTTCGTCTCCGGCATCGGCTGCTCGTCGCGCTTTCCCTATTATATGGAAACCTATGGCTTCCACACGATCCACGGTCGCGCACCCGCAGTCGCGACCGGGGTCAAGCTCGCCAATCCCGAGCTCGACGTCTGGATCATCACCGGCGACGGCGACGCGCTGTCGAGCGGCGGCAACCACACGATGCACCTGCTGCGGCGCAACCTCAACTGCCAGCTGCTGCTGTTCAACAACGAGATCTACGGCCTCACCAAGGGCCAATATTCGCCGACCAGCCGGGTCGGGACGCGCAGCCCGTCGACCCCGCTCGGTTCGGTCGACCGCCCGGCAAATCCATGCGCGTTCGCGCTCGGCTCGGGCGCCCGGTTCGTTGCGCGAGCGATCGACATCAACAAGAATCTGGTCGGCGTGCTGAAGGCGGCCTACGCGCACCAGGGCACATCATTTGTCGAGATATTCCAAAATTGTATCGTCTATAATGACGACGTCTTCGCACCCTTTGCCGACAAGGCGAACGCCGCGACCGGTCAGCTTTGGGTCGAGCATGGCAAGCCGCTGCTGTTCAACGGCGGCACGAGGGGCCTGGCGATGGACGCGGAGCGGCTCATGCTGAAGGTCGTCGACGTGGTCGGCGGCGATTGGGCGGCGGCGGGGGTGGCGGTCCACGACCAGACCAACCGCGGGCTTGCGCACATGCTGGTCGAGATGCCGTTTGGCGAGTTCCCGATGGCGCTCGGGGTGATCTACGACGATCCCGCACCGACCTTCGACAGTGCGGTGATCGCGCAGAACGCGCAGGCGGCGGCGGGCAAGAAGCCCGACCTTCAGAAGCTGCTAAGCCACGGCCAGACCTGGCAGGTCGACAAGCAGCCGCATGTCGTCTGAGCCGCGCGCCGGCGAGCGGGGCCGCTGATGACCGCGCCGGTCATTCTCTGGCTGCGCCAGGATCTGCGCCTTACCGATCAGCCGGCGCTGGTCGCGGCGGCGCAGGAGGGGCCGGTGATCCCGGTCTATGTGCTCGACGACGAGACCGCGGGCGAGTGGCGGATCGGCGGCGCGCAGCGCTGGTGGCTTCATCATAGCCTGGAAGCGCTCGCCGCGGAGTTCGAACAACATGGATCGCGGCTGATCCTGCGGCGAGGCGTTGCGGTCGATGTCCTCCGCGCGGTGATGGCGGAAACCGGCGCGACGCGGATCCACGCGATCCGGCATTATGAGCCGTGGTGGCGTGCCGCGGAGCGCGAACTCGGCGACGTGCTCGCGCTTCACGAAGGCAACCACCTCGCGCGGGTCGAAGACGTCACCACCGGAACCGGCAGTCAGTTCAAGGTCTTCTCGTCGTTCTGGAAGGCGCTGTCGCAAGTCATGCCGCCCGAACACCCGCTGCCGGTGCCCGAGATCGCGGTGCCCGGCGAATGGCCGGCAAGCGACCGGCTGGGAGATTGGGCGCTGCTGCCGACCAAGCCCGATTGGTCGGCAGGATTTGCCGAGTGGACGCCCGGCGAGCACCACGCGCAGGCGGCGGCGACGAGCTTCGGTGCGATCGTCGCGACCTACGACAACGACCGCAATCTTCCCGCCACCGCGGGGACGTCGCGCCTGTCGCCGCACCTCCATTTCGGCGAGATCAGCCCGCGGCAAGTGTGGCACTCGGTGCTGGGCGAGGGGGAGGGCGTCACCACCTATCGCAAGGAACTCGCCTGGCGCGACTTCACCGATGGCGTGATCCTGTCCTTGCCGGACTATGCGCAGGCAAATGGCCGTGCGGCGTTCGATCGGCTGCCATGGCGGACCGGCCCCGATGCCGCAGCGGATCTGCGCGCGTGGCAGCAGGGGCGCACCGGCTATCCGATCGTCGACGCCGGCATGCGGCAGTTGTGGGCGACCGGATGGATGCACAATCGCGTGCGGATGATCACGGCGAGCTTCCTGGTGAAGCATCTGCTGATCGACTGGCGCGAGGGGCAACGCTGGTTCTGGGACTGCCTGGTCGACGCCGATTACGGCAACAACGCGGTCAACTGGCAATGGGTCGCGGGCACCGGAGTCGATTCCAACATGTTCACGCGGATCATGGCGCCGCTCGGCCAGTCCGAGAAGTTCGGAGCCGGCGACTATATCCGCCAGTGGATCCCGGAGCTGCGCGGGGTTTCCGAGGCTGCGATCCATGATCCGGAGGAAGCCGGCGCCCGGCCGCGCGACTATCCCGCCAAGATCATCGGTCACCGCGAGGCGCGGGAACGCGCGCTGGCTGCGGTCAAACAGACTCGCTAGGCTTCCCACTACGGGATCGCTGCGGCATGGAGCGCGGCGATGAACGCGCCACCTCCGCTACCTTCCGTCGCTGCAACGACGCCGATCGCACGCGCGGCGGCGCCGGTGTTCCACCGCTTGCTCGACCGGATCGATGCCGGGCTGCTGGTCGGCGGAATTGAGGCGGCGCTCCCCGACGGCACCAATCGATTGCTCGGCGGCCGCGCGGCCGGGCCGTTGCCCAGCGTGACCGTGCATCGCTGGCGGGCCTTGCTCCGCCTCGCGACCGGCGGGTCGGTGGGCTGGTACGAAGCTTGGGCTGCGGGCGACTGGTCGAGCCCCGATCCGGTGCCGCTGTTCGACCTGTTCATGCGCAACCGGGTCGCGCTCGGCGACGCCGCGCGGCCGAGCGCACTGGCGCGGCTGGCGGGACGCGGCTGGCGGCATCTTCGCCGCAACCACCGTCGTGGCGCCCGCCGCAACATCGCGGCGCACTACGACCTCGGCAATGACTTCTATCGCGAATGGCTCGATCCGGGGATGACCTATTCGAGCGCGCTGTTCGCGGCCGCGGATCAGTCGCTCGAAGCGGCGCAGGAGGCCAAGCTGCGCGCGATCCTCGATCGCACGGCGACGACCGCGGGCGACACCATCCTGGAGATCGGTTGTGGCTGGGGATCCTTCGCCGCACTGGCAAGCGCGGAGGGCCGCGGGGTACACGCGCTGACCTTGTCGACCGAGCAGAAGGCGATCGTCGATGCGCGCGGCCTGCCGGGCGTCACGGTGTCGCTCACCGATTATCGCGACGTCGCCGGACGGTTCGACGCGATCGCCAGCGTCGAGATGGTGGAGGCGGTCGGCCGCGAATATTGGCCCGCTTATCTCGACACGATCGCGCGCACGTTGAAACCCGGCGGGCGTGCCGCGATCCAGTATATCGCGATCGCGGACGACGTGTTCGCTGCCTATGCCGCCGGCGTCGACTTCATCCAGCGCTATGTCTTTCCCGGGGGCATGCTCCTGTCGGCGCGCGAGTTCCGCACGCTTGCCGAGGAGCGGGGGCTCGCCTGGACCGACCAGCACAGCTTCCCGCTCGACTATGCCGAAACACTGCGACGCTGGCGCGAGCGGTTCGATGCGGCGGTGGAGCAGGGACGGCTGCCGGATCGGCTCGACCGTCGCTTCGTCGAGATGTGGCGCTATTACCTGATGTATTGTGAAGGCGGGTTCAGGGGCGGTGGCATCGACGTCGCGCAAGTGACGCTGATCAAACGCTGATTCTAGTCCCAACCGTCATTCCGGACTCGTCCCGGCAAGCACCCTTCCTCTTGTCCGCGGCTCGAGTTCATGCGGCCGGTGGATGCCGAACCAAGCCCGGCATGACGAAGGGAACGAAGCCTCAGCCCTCGACGCGTTCGCGGTGGCCGTCCTCGTATCCGGTAACCGCGAGCGCGACGATCCGGTCG
>DATLME010000177.1:0-5110 GCA_035537395.1 Sphingomonas sp.
CGCGTCGCGGGCCGCAAGGTACGCCGGCCAGATCTGACGCTGGCAGTGCCGGATCACAATCTGCCGACCACGCCGCGGACCGATGCCGCTGGACGCGTGTTGCCGATCGCCGATCCGGAAAGCGCGCAGCAGCTCGATGCGCTGCGCCGCAATACCGCAGAATTCGGTATCGACTATATCGATGCGAACGCGGCCGAGCAGGGCATCGTCCATGTGATCGGCCCGGAGCTCGGCTTCACCCTTCCTGGAACCACGCTGGTCTGCGGCGACAGCCACACCTCGGCGCACGGCGCGCTCGGCGCCCTGGCGTTCGGGATCGGCACCAGCGAAGTCGAGCATGTACTCGCAACGCAGACGCTGCTGCTATCGCCCTCGCAGACGATGGAAGTCCGGGTCGACGGCACGCTGGGCTTCGGTGTCAGCGCCAAGGACGTGATCCTCGCGATCATCGGCCGGATCGGCGCTGCAGGCGGGACCGGCCACGTCATCGAATATACCGGCGAGGTGATCCGCGCGCTGTCTGTCGAAGGGCGGCTGACGATCGCCAACATGTCGATCGAGGGCGGCGCCCGCGCGGGGTTGATCGCGCCCGACCAGACGACCTTCGATTATCTGCAGGGGCGACCTCTCGCCCCCGCCGGTGCTGCCTGGGACCAGGCGGTCGCCTGGTGGCGCAGCCTCGCCAGCGACCCGGGCGCGACCTACGACAGGGTCGTCCGGCTCGACGCGACCGACATCGCGCCCGCGCTGACCTGGGGCACCAGTCCGGAGGACGTGGTTCCGATCACCGGCGTGGTGCCCGAGCCCGACAGCTTCGCCGACCCGTCCAAGCAGGCCGCGGCGCGGCGCTCGCTCGACTATATGGGCCTGACCCCGGGCACCGCGATGCGCGATGTCGCCGTCCAGCACGTCTTCATCGGCAGTTGCACCAATAGCCGGATCGAGGATCTGCGCGCAGCGGCGAGCGTCGCGAGCGGCCGCCACGTCGCCGATGGCGTGCGCGCGCTGGTCGTGCCCGGATCGGGACTGGTCAAGCGCCAGGCCGAGGCCGAGGGGCTCGACCGGATCTTCACCGACGCGGGATTCGAGTGGCGCGAGCCGGGTTGTTCGATGTGCCTGGCGATGAACCCCGACAAGGTCCCCGCCGGGGAGCGCTGCGCGTCGACCTCAAACCGCAACTTCGTCGGGCGCCAGGGGCCGGGTGCGCGGACGCATCTGCTGTCGCCGGCGATGGCCGCGGCCGCAGCGGTGACGGGAAGACTGACGGACGTACGAGATATAATGAGGGGAGTATCGTCATGAAGCGCGCACTCATTCTGCTGATCATGGGTAGTCTGCTGAGCGGGATCGCCGCCTATGCCGCCACCGCGCGCATTGCGACCGCCCCCGCCGATGCGGAGACCGGGCGTTGAGGCGCGCGATGAAGCGTGCGCTGCTCGCGGGGTTTGCCGCTATTGCCGTGATGGCGCAGACCGCGCCGCCGAGCACCCCCGCGGCGTCGGCGCTGAAGTTGTGGCGGCTCGACTGCGGCGCGGTCGTCGTCAACGATCTCAACGCGTTCTCGGACACGCTGGCCTATACCGGGCAGCAGAAGCGGCTGGCGTCGAGCTGCTACCTGATCAAGCATGGCGACCGCTACATGCTCTGGGACAGCGGGTTGCCGGCCGCGCTGAAGGGGGCGGCGACCGACCCCAAGCCGCCGATGTCGCCGACGCTGTCGGTGACGGTCAAGGAGCAGCTTGCGACGCTGGGCGTGAGCCCCGCCGCGGTGTCGATCGTCGGTGTCAGCCACTATCATTTCGATCATGTCGGACAGGCGGCCGACTTTCCGGGCGCCACGCTGATGATCGGCAAGCGCGATCATGACGCGCTGAAGGCCGGTGCGCCCGGCGTCAACGCGGCACCTGTGGCCCATTGGATCACCGGCGGCGGGAAGGTCGATCCGGTCAGCGGCGACAAGGACGTGTTCGGCGACGGCAGCGTGACGATGATCGACGCGCCGGGCCACACCCCGGGGCACCACGCGCTGCTGGTGAGATTGCCGCGCACCGGCAACGTCTTGCTGACCGGCGATCTCGCCCATTTCCAGGAGAATTACGACAGCGACGGGATCCCGCCGTTCAACGTCGACCGGGCGGCGTCGCTTGCCTCGATCGCCCGCTTCAAGGCGCTGGCGAAGAACCTGAAGGCGACCGTGGTCATCCAGCACGATCCCCGCGATATCGGCAAGCTGCCCAAGTTTCCGTCGGCGGCGGACTGATGCAGCCGATCACCACCGTGTCGGGTCGCGCCTATCCGTGGGGCGCGAAGAACATCGACACCGACGTGATCATCCCGGCGGCCTGGCTGAAGACGATCACCCGCGCCGGGCTGGCCAGGGGCGCCTTCGAGACGGTCAGGGCGCAGCCCGGCAACGTGTTCGACGATCCGGCCTATGCGGGCGCGCCGATCCTGATCGCTGGCGACAATTTCGGCTGCGGATCGAGCCGCGAACATGCCGCCTGGGCGCTTGCCGATATGGGGATCGCAGCGGTGATCGCCCCGAGCTTTTCCGACATATTCTCGAGCAACGCGTTCAAGAACGGGATCATCCCGGTCGTGCTGCCGCAAGCGGCGGTCGATCGGCTCGTCGAGGTCGCGCGGGCGCACCCGATCAGCATCGACCTGGAGACGATGTCGGTGACGACGCCGTTCCAGGATCGATTCGCCTTCACGCTCGATGCGTTTCGTCGCCAGTGCCTGATGGAAGGGCTGGACGAGATCGGCCTGACACTGGCAAGGGATACCGCGATTTCGAATTTCGAAGGCGCGGTGAGCGAACATCGCCCTTGGCTAAGGCAGGAGAGGCGATATGCGGGCATTGCTATCGAAGGCGATCGGCGGACCTGAAACTCTAGAGATGTCCGAGCTGCCGGATCCGGTGGCCGGGCCTGGGCAGGTCGTGGTCGCCGTGAAGGCGTGCGCGATCAACTATCCCGACGTGATCATCATCGAGGACAAATACCAGTTCAAGCCGCCGCGGCCGTTCGCACCGGGCGGCGAAATCGCGGGCGTGGTCGAGAGCCTCGGCGACGGCGTGTCCGGCTGGTCGGTCGGCGACCGGATCATGGGCACGATCGGTCATGGTGGCCTTGCCGAGAAGATCGTGGTCGATCCCTCGCGGATGTACCACCTACCGGAGGAGCGCAGCTTTGCCGAGGGCGCCGCGCTGATCCTCACCTATGGCACGACGATCCACGCGCTGCTCGATCGCGGCCGGCTGGCGGCGGGCCAGACGATGCTGGTGCTCGGTGCCGCGGGCGGGGTCGGGCTCGCCGCCATCGAGCTTGGCAAGGCATTCGGCGCGCGGGTCGTGGCGGCGGTTTCGTCGGACGAGAAGGCGGCGGCTGCGAAAGAGGCGGGCGCGGACGAAACGCTGATCTACGGCCGCGCCCCGTTCGACAAGGACGCGTCGAAGGCGCTTGCCGAGCAGTTCAAGGCGGCAGGCGGCAAGGCCGGCTATGACGTGATCTACGATCCGGTTGGCGGCGATTATGCCGAACCGGCGCTGCGATCGATCGGCTGGGAGGGGCGCTATCTGGTCGTCGGGTTCCCGGCGGGCATCCCCAAGCTGCCGCTCAACCTGACCCTGTTGAAGAGCTGCGACGTGTGCGGCGTATTCTGGGGGGCGTTCGCGGCCCGCGATCCCAAAGCCAACGAGGCGCATGTCGAGCATCTGTTCCGGCTCTGGGCCGAGGGCAAGATCGCGCCGCGGGTTACCGAGATCTTCCCGTTCGACAAGGGCGGCGATGCGATCGCGAAAATGGCGGCGCGCGGCGCGATCGGCAAGCTGGTGGTGGAGGTGGGGTAGGCCCACCCCGGCCGCGCGTCAGGTGATCAGGACGAATACCGCCACGATCGCACCCCAGAGCAGTACCGAGATGACCGCCCCTGCGACCACGCCCGCCATTGCCGGCGGCTGGGGATGTTTCCGATCGACTTCCATGCCCGCGACAACTGGCATGTCCATGGCAACTCTCCTGGTTGGCGGTCGTCTTCGCGGCCGTTAACCACGATATAGCCCCAGCAAACTTTTTGTTCCAGTCCCGCGTGCTGCGCCACCGCGGCCGCCGGCCGGGTCCGTTGCGCGCGGCCCGGCAGCCACCTATGTGATGAGCGGGCATGCAGTAGCAGGGGAACGCCAATGACGACCTTCGACGATCGTGAGCAAGCGTTCGAAGCCAAGTTCGCACGTGACGAAGAGATGGCGTTCAGGATTATCGCGCGGCGCAATCGCCTGCTCGGGCAGTGGGCCGCGGGGCTGATGAAGCTGACGCCCGAGGAGGCCGACGCCTATTCGAAGGCCGTGGTGCACGCCGAGTTCGACGAGGCCGGCGACGAGGATGTCGTCCGCAAACTGGTCGGTGACCTCACCGCTGCGGGGGTCGATATCGACGAAGTGACCGTGCGCCGCGCGCTCGCCGAGCAATCGGTCGAGGCGCGGCGGCAATTGATGGGATCCGACTGACATGCCGATGGCCGCCGACGAGATCGCCGCGATGATCCGCGCTGGCATCCCCGATGCCGAGGTCGAGATCACCGACCTCGCTGGGGATGGCGATCATTATGCCGCCCGGGTCACCAGTTCCAGCTTCGCGGGGATGACCCGGGTCAAGCAACACCAGGCGGTTTACGCCACGCTGGGCGGTCGCATGGGCGGCGTGCTCCACGCGCTTCAACTCACTACCGCGATTTCCTGAGGACCGAGCCATGACCGACGACGCTAACGCCCGCATCGATACCATCGTGAAGGCCAACCCGGTGGTGCTGTTCATGAAGGGCAGCCCGCTATTCCCGCAATGCGGCTTTTCGAGCCGCGCGATTGCGATCCTCAATCATCTGAACGTTGAGTTCGAAAGTGTCGACGTACTCCAGGATCAGGGGATCCGGCAGGGTATCAAGGCCTATTCGGACTGGCCGACGATCCCGCAACTGTACGTGCATGGTGAATTCGTCGGCGGATCGGACATCATGATGGAGATGTACGAAAGCGGCGAGCTCGCAGCGCTGTTCGAGACGCCTGCCAGCGCGGGGTGATTGCGGCTCGCCTGCCGCATGACGGGTAAGGGCT
>DATLME010000178.1:0-20062 GCA_035537395.1 Sphingomonas sp.
CCCCGATCGATGATCCTGACGCGGCGAGCGTTGTCACTTCGCGCATAAGAGGTAAGTTTTCGCTTCCATAAGCGGTCATTTTCCCAAGTCTCTCGAATCTATACCAAAATTTACCCCGGCCGGCCATTCGCGGAATGACGCCTTATGGGAGCGAGCAGTTCTTGGCCCCTTTGCAGAGGGTTAGCAGCAAGCGAGCGCGGCGTTCCGAGCAGCTTGCCTATAAAACGGCATTTTGTTCTCCCGACGGGTGCACGCACTGATCATTGAACGGGACATTTGCGGCCGAGCCGTTGCCGCACCGGACTACTTGCAGCCTGGTCACTGACGCTTCGTTCCAACGACGAATGAGAAGAGGCTGGTGGATAGCGGCCCGGCCGCTTTCGGGCGATGATCGCCGTAGGTAGCCGTTCGTTCAGGTCGAAGAGCGGGGGCTGATCGGCCCCTTACTTGGTGGTTGGCGGCCGGTCCGTTTTCGCGCGGCTGTCGACTGATTTGGACGTTCGTTCAGCTCGCCGACGAAAGTGCTCGAAACGTCGATCGCTGAGCAGAGTAAGCGGGCCGGGGGATCTACCGTCGCATCCACGACAGGGTGAATGGGCTGAGTACTGGTCGTACCGGAACGCCGCACATGTAGTCGGATCGGGATGGTCACAACGGGTATATCGAGGAGTGTTGCGACGGGCTAACGTCTTCCCATGAAACCGCCCAAGTCGAACCGTCCCGCAAGCGAAGAGCGGCGGCCTACCTCCTACGACGTCGCGCAGCTCGCAGGGGTTTCGCAGTCGGCGGTGTCGCGGTGTTTCCGCCCCGGCAGCAGTCTGTCTTTCGAGAAGAAGAAGCGCATCCAGAAGGCGGCGCAGCAGCTCGGCTATCAGCCGAACGCCATCGCATCCGGGCTGATCACCAAGCGTTCGAACCTTGTGGCGGTCCTGATCTCGAACCTGACCAACCTCTATTATCCGGAGGTGCTTGCGGAATTGAGCCACCGCCTCGATGCGCGCGGTGTGCGCGTGCTGCTGTTCGCCCTGGAGTCGGAAAGCGGCGTGGACGCCGCGCTCGACCACATCTGGCGCTACAGGGTGGACGGCGCGATTGTCGCGGCGCGGCTGTCCGCGAGCCAGCTCCGCGCATTCGAGCGGCACCGCGTCCCCGTGGTACTCTACAACCGCTTCGCCGAAGGCGAGCCGGTGCCGAGCGTGTGCTGCGATTCGATCGGGGGCGAGCGGACGCTCGTCGATCGGCTGGTCAGCGCCAGGCATCGCAGCTTCGGGATCATCGCTGGACCGGACGACAGCTTTGTCGGCAATCAGCGGGTCGAGGGCGCCGTCGCCCGGCTGAAGGAGCATGGCCTGCTTCCGCAGATCGTGCCGGGCGCGTTCGATCACGACAGCGGCGCCGCCGGCCTGGCGGCGCTGATGGAGAGCGGGACCCGACCAGACGCGGTGATATGCGCCAACGACCTGATGGCGCTCGGCGCGATCGACGCCGCGCGCGACCGGTTCGGCTTCAGCCTGCCCGACGATCTCTCGATCGTCGGCTTCGACGGCGTCGGGCCCGCGGCATGGCCGAGCTACCAGCTGACCACGATCAGGCAGCCGGTGCGCCGGATGACCGAGGCCGCGGTGACCATGCTGATGGAACGCGTGGACACGCCAGCGCTGCCACCTGAAGTCCGCAGCTTCGCTGGAATGCTGATCGAAGGCTCGTCCGCCCGCATCTGACGCTTGCTTGACTGCGGATGCAAATACCGGCACCTTGGTTGGGTGATCGCGTCTGCGCCCCTGATCAGAACCGTCCGGATGGCCGATCTCGACGCTGTGCTGCGACTGGCGCGTGCCGGCGGTAGTGGCCTGACCAACCTGCCACCGGATCGGGTCGCGCTCGAGCGCCGGATTGCGGCGTCCGAACGCGCGATCGCCGATGCGCAGGCGCGCGCTGCAGGGTCGGCGATCATCCTGGTTTGCGAGATCGACGCCGAGATCGTCGCGATCGGCATGGTCTTCGCGCGAGTCGGCGCCGAGTGGCCGTTCTACAGCTACCGCCTGACCCGCCAGGCGGCGGTCTCGCGAACGCTCGGGCGCAGCAAGGCGCAGATGCTGCTCAACCTCGTCAACGATTTCGACGGAGAAACCGAAGTTGGCGGCCTGTTTGTCGATCCGGCACGTCGCGGTCTGGCACTCGGCAGGATGATGGCACGTGCGCGTTATCTGTTCATCGCCGTTCACCGCAATTGGTTCGCCGATCGCGTGATCGCGGAGTTGCGCGGCTATCAGGACGAGAGCGGTCGAGCCCCGGTGTGGGAAGCGATCGGGCGGCATTTCTACGACATGGACTTCCAGGACGCCGATCGCACCGGCGCGATCCAGGGCAACCAGTTCATCGCAGACCTCGGCCCGCGTTATCCGATCTACGTCTCGACCTTGCCGGCGGACGCGCAGGCGGCGCTCGGGCGCCCGCATGACTACGGTCGCCCCGCACGCGACATGCTGCTGAGCGAAGGCTTTCGCGACGAAGGCTATGTCGACATCTTCGACGGCGGGCCGACGCTGGTCGCGGACATCGACGCGGTCCGCCCCGTGCGGCTGTGCGAGCGGCGCCGACTTGACGCGATCGGACCATGTCGTGGCGCACCGCCGGTGCTGGCCAGTACCGGCTCGGCCGCGCACTTCCGCGTTGCACTTGGGCCGGCGGATCGTGCCGGCGAGGAAGGGGTCGTGCTCGAAACCGCGCTGGCGGAAGCGCTCGGCGCTCGAACAGGAGAGGAGGTCGCCATTGTCGCGGTCTGACGAGGATTTGACGGCACTGCCGTTCACGCTGCCTGAGCGTCCGCCGGTGACCCGGGTCCGCTTGCGCGATGCGCGCGAGCTGGTCGCCGCTGCCGGCGAGCGGACCCAGAAGCTGGCCGGCTTCGAGGATCGTTTTACCGACATCGTCGACTATATCGTCCGGATTACCGACGAGATCTGGATGAACCGCGCGGTCGGCTACGTCTACGACACCTACGACCCGAGCTGTACGATCTACTCGTCCTACGGCGTGGTTCGCTCGGTCGAGGAGGTGATCGTTTCGACGGTGACGACGCTCAATGCGTTTCCCGACGGCGAGATCCACCATCTGAACGTCGCGTGGAGCGGCGACGAGGAACGCGGCTTCTACACGTCGCATCTGGGCCACAGCCGATCGACCAACGTCGGACGAACGGCGTGGGGGCCCGGAACCGGGCGCCGCACCTCGATCCGGTTCGTCGCGGACTGCATCAGCAAGGACAATCGCATCCACACCGAGTGGCTGGTCCGCGACAACGGCGCGGCGGTGCGTCAGCTCGGCTACGATCCCCATGTCGTCGCGAGGGCAGCGGCACAGACTTCGAGCTTCGAGCATTTCGTCGTCTCGCCGGACACGCGATTGCAGGGGCAGGCGCCGCGTCGCCGGCTCGATGTCGATCGCAGCACCGTCGACGGCTGGGCACGGTCGCTGTTCCACGACGTCTGGAACCTGCGGCGGCTCGACTGGCTCGGCCTGCATTACGCCGACGATGTCGTGGCGCATGCCGGCGGCGGGCGTACCGCGCAGGGCCTGCGCAACTATCAGGCGCTGGTGCTTCACGTGCTCGCGGCGATCCCCGACGGCATGATGCGCGTGGAGCATGTCTCGTGGTCGGACGAGAGCGACGGCATCGTCGTGGCGGTGCGTTGGGTCCTCGAAGGCACCACCGCGCCCGGCGGCGTCCTGGGCGAATGCCCCGCGGGTCGGCCGGTGTTCATGATGGGGATGAGCCACCTGCGGCTGGTCGGCGGGCGTATCGCGGAGGAATGGATGATCTTCGACGAGATCGGCGTCCTCGCGCAGGCCTATCGCGCATGAGCTGGGACCAGGATCCGCAGGTAGCGTCACCGGTCGGTCGCGGGATCGGCGAACTCCTGGCCGAAGGGCCGCGACGCCAGCCGCTGACGGGGTTCGAGCCGGTCTATCGCGACATCGTCGACTATATCGTCCGCTGCACGCACCGCATCTGGGAAGAAAAGGATGTCGGCCTGTGCCGCACTCATTACGGCGCCGATTGCGAGCTGCACACGCTCGCCGGCCCGGCGATTGGCATGGAAGTCGTTACGCAGAACACGGTCGCCGCGCTCGCCGCCTATTCCGACCGCGTCGTGATGGCCGAGGACGTGATCTGGAGCGAGGACGCGCCGGGCGAATATTACACCTCGCACCGGATCATGAGCAGGTCGACGCATTTGGGCGACGAACCCTTGATCGGCGCGGCGACGATGCGGGGCAGCGGCACCACCACGATCGCCGACTGCAAGGTCGTCGAGAACCGCATCGTCGAGGAATGGCTGGTCCGCGACAATTGCCGGGCGCTGTGGCAGGTCGGGGCGGATCCCCGGATGCTCGCCGAGGCGGCCGCGGCGGCGGATGTCGTCGGCGACCAGGATCGCCACGCGTGGCGGGCGCACGCGATCGCAACCGTCCGCGGCGAGCCCAGCATCGACGTGCCGGCGGAACATCCCGCCGCGCTCCCCGCGGAAATGCTGCGGCGGGCCTTCGCCGATGATCTCTACGGCGATGCCGCCGCCGCGCTGTCGCCCGCCGCGGAGATTCGCTGGCCGTCGAACCGGCACGGCTTCGGGCGCGGCTATTGGATCGGCTGCGTGATGCAGCTGGCCGCGATGCTCCACCAGCGTACGTTCCGGCTGGAGCACATTGCGGCGCGCCCGCTGCCGCATGGCGACGTCGCGGTCGCGCTGCGCTGGTCGCTCGCCGGCTTTCACCACGGCATCGGGGCGTGGGGCGCACCTTCGGGGCGCGAGCTGCTGTTGATGGGTGTTTCCCACTATCGATTGCGCGCGGGCGCCATCGTCGAGGACGTGACGGTCTTCGACGAGGTCGCGGCGATGCGCCAGATCGCGGGAGGGCTGGGGGCGTGAGCGTGGCGGATCATTTTGCCGCGCTCGCCGCCGGTCGCCGTCCGGCGAACGATAGCCTGCTAAGCAACTGCCGCCTCGAATGGCGCGGCGGGGAGGCTTATGGCGAGGAAGCGATCCTCGAAAGCTTCCGCGCCGCTCCGTTCGATCCGGGCGCTGATGCGGTGCTGGTCGAGACCGCCACCTCCGCGGCGTGGGTCGGCGCTGGCTGCGCGCTCGTCGCCGACCTGTATTCGGGCCGCGTCGGCAGGCTGTGGCGGACCGGCATGGGCGCGTCGCCCGCGCTCGAGCCGGCGGTCGCGGTCGCGTTCGATCCCGACCTGCGGCAGGTGCGGGGCGACGTCTTGCTGCGCGCGGAAGATCACCCGTCACTCGCACCGGACGCGGTGGAGGGCGTTATCGCGGCCGGCCGCGATCTCGTCGCGGCAAGCGCATCGCAGCCGGTCCATCGCACCCGGGCCTTCGTCCTGCGGGCGTTCACGGGTGCGGACCACAGCGCAGCGTTGTTCGCCGTGCATCGCTTGACCGGAGGCGCGACACGGTCTGGTGGCTTCGCCTACGCGGCGGTCGTGCTCGGCGGTCCTATTTCGGTCGACGACCTGCCGGAGCGCCCCTGGACACCGCGTCTTTGATCCCCGCGACCCCGATCTTGCTTCCGGGCAACATGTGCGATCACCGGTTGTGGACCGACGCGGTGAGGGCGGTGCTTGCCGGGGCGATCGATGCGGACACGTCGCGCGACGCAACCATCGACGCGATGGCCGTGCGGGCACTCGCTGCGACCGACGGTATGGTGCTGCCGGTCGGCTTCTCGATGGGCGGGATCGTCGCGCTGGCGATGGCGCGGCTCGCCCCCGACCGCGTCGCCGGCCTGGTGCTGCTCGACACCAACCCGGGTGCCGACCTGCCCGATCGAGCCGCGGCGCGCCCAGCGCAGCAGGCCGCCGTCCGTGCCGGGGAGCTGGAACGGATCGTAGTCGAGGAACTCAAGCCCAATTACCTGGCAGCGGCGAGCCGCGGCGACGCGCGGCTGCTCGCGCTGCTGCGCGACATGGCGCTCGATCTCGGCGACGACGTGTTCGTCGCGCAGAGCGAGGCGCTGCGCACACGTCCCGACCAACGCGACGTGGTGCGATCGCTCGACGCGCCGATGCTGGTCGCGTGCGGCGAGGAGGACCGGCTCTGCCCCCCGGACTGGCATCGCGACATCGCGGCCTCGGCACGGCACGCCACGCTGCACATCGTACCGGGCGCCGGCCACATGCTGCCGCTCGAGCAACCCGCGCGCCTGGCCGAACTGATCGCGCAGTGGAGGAAAGCATGATCCAAACAACGCATGTCGGCTCGCTGCCGCGCTCGGCAGAGGTGACCGAACTGATCTTCGCTGCCGAGCGCGGCGAACCGGTCGATGGCGCCCGGTTCGATCGGGTGGTGGCCGCCGCGGTCGACGATGCGGTCGCGCGGCAGATCGCCGCCGGGATCGACATCGTCTCCGATGGCGAGATGTCGAAGATCAGCTATGCGACCTATATCAAGGATCGCGTGACCGGCTTCGACGGAGACAGTCCGCGTACCCCGCCCGCCGATCTCGAAGCCTTTCCGGGCTTTCTCGAACGGCAGGCGAGGGGCGGCGGGACGCCCAGCTATCGACGGCCGCGCTGCGTGGGCCCGGTCGCCGCCAAGAGCCTGGCGCCGCTCGACGACGATCTGCGCCGCTTCGCGGAGGCGCGTGCTGCACACAATGCCGCTACGGGCTTCATGAACGCCGCATCCCCGGGCGTGATCGCGCTGTTCCAGCCGAACGATCACTACCCGGACGACGACGCCTATCTCGAAGCACTCGCCGAAGCGATGCGGCCCGAATATGAGGCGATCGTCGCGGCGGGCCTGACCTTGCAGCTCGACAGCCCCGATCTCGGGCTCGGTCGCCACATGATGTACAAGGACAAGACCGACGCCGACTATCTCGTCCGCATCGAGCGCCATGTCGCGGTGCTCAATCACGCGCTGCGCAACGTACCGGCAAGCGCGGTGCGGATGCACGTCTGCTGGGGCAATTACGAAGGCCCGCATCATCTCGACGTCGAGATGGCGACGATCCTCCCGACGCTGATGCGCGCCAAGCCGCAGGGCCTGTTATTCGAAACCGCCAACCCCCGCCACCAGCACGACATCGCCGCCTTCGCCGACGCGCTCTCGGTCATCCCGGACGACAAGATGTTGATCCCGGGCGTGATCGACACCACCACCAACTTCATCGAACATCCCAAGGTAGTGCGAAACCGGGTGCAGGCCTTCGCCGATCTCGTCGGCGCGGACCGGGTGATCGCGGGCACGGACTGCGGCTTTTCGACCTTTGCCGGATTCGGCGCGGTGGACCCCGACATCGTCTGGGCCAAGCTCGCGACCTTGGCGGAAGGCGCAGCGATGGTGCGGTCATGACCCTGAAATCACGCCTGGCCGGCGGCGAGGGCCTTGTCGGCACGTTCCTGAAGACGCCTTCGTCGATCCTGGTCGAGGTGCTCGCGAGCTGCGGCCTCGACCTGCTGTGCCTCGACGCGGAGCATGCGCCGTTCGACCGTGGCGATCTCGACGCGTGCATCTTCGCGGGACGCGCCTGTGGGCTGCCGATCATCGTCCGCACGCCGACGAGCGCGCCCGAGCACATCCTCAACGCGCTGGATTGCGGCGCCGACGGCGTCTTGCTGCCGCATATCCGGTCGCCCGAGGAAGCCGCGGCTGCGGTCGCCGCGGCGACGTATCGACCCGGCGGACGCGGCTATGCGGGGTCGTCGCGGGCGGCGCGCTACGGGCTGGCGCCGATGGCCGAGCACCGCGCGACCTCTGCCGAGCGTGTTGTGGTGATCGCGCAGATCGAGGATGTCGAGGCGGTCGAACAAGTCGACGCGATCGCGGCGACGCCGGGCCTCGACGCACTGTTCGTGGGGCGCATCGACCTCACCGTGGCACTCGACGCTGCGTCGCCCGATGCGCCCGAGGTTATCGCCGCGGTCGAGCGCGTCATCGCCGCTGGCCGGGCTGCGGGCGTGCCGGTGGGCATGTTCGTGCCGCGCAATGCCGATGTCGCGGCGTGGCGCAGCAAGGGGGCTCGGCTGTTCCTGCAAGGCTCCGACCACGGCTTTGTCCGCGCCGGCGCGATCGCGGCCCTCGCCGAATGTCGCGGCTGACCGTCAGCCGGTACCGCGCACCCTGATCATTACCGCGCCGTCGGGGCTGGTGTAGCGACGGGGGAGGCCACGCGGCACCGTCATCGTGTCGCCGGCGTTGAGACGCGACGCCGCGCCCGGCGTCTGCACCATCACCTCGCCGCTCTGGACGAACACGACCTCCGGCAGATCGGTCACGGTCTCGTCGGTGGCACCGTTATGGCCGAGCACCAGCCGGGACAGCGTGAACCCCTCGACCGGCGGCAGCGTGCCGCCCTCGCCGATGATCAGCGTCTCGCCCGTGCTGGGTGCAGGCGGCGCTCGGTCCAGCACCTCGTCGGCATCCTCGTCGCGCATCACGCGTAGGCTCGCGATGGTCTCGGGCGAGGTGACCGGCATCGGCGCAACGTCGTCAGGCATCTGCTGCCCCGCGGCGGTGTCGACAAGCGATCCGTTCTCGAGCAGCACGAGCCCATAGTCGCGCGCCATCTCGAAAACCGCAGGCGCCCAGGTCACCCGCCCCGGATCGTCGCCGCCGAGCACCGACCACAGGAACCCGCTCTCCATCCCGACGTTGCGAAATCCCCGGAACGCCTTGGTCGGGAACGAGACGATGTCGCCGGGCGCCGCGGCGATCTGGGCGTCGTCGCCATGTTCTCCAAAATCGAAGCGCCAGTTTCCCGAATGCACGACGAAGACCTCTGCGGTGTCATGGCTGTGCTGCGAATTGGTGCAGCCGGGGGGCTGGCGCGCCCCGCCGATGTTGAAGCCGTGCGCTTCGGCGATGTGGATGTGCTGATCCGGATTTTCCGACACGCCGGGTCCGATGATCGTGAAATTCTCCTTCGCATCCGACCCCGGCGAGCGGGTGTCGACGAACGCGTTGAGGCAGGGCACCAGCTCGGCATAGCGGACGATCCGCGCGTCGAGTGCATCGGCAGTCCAGGCTGTCGCGTGGCCGTTCGCTTCTGACAATATCATCGGGTGCCTTCCTTGATCGTCGCAGCCAGCTTGTGTTTTTATGCATTCGCAGTCAATATTGATTCGGACAGGCGGCGGAGGAATGACATGGCGGAATGGCTGAAGCGGGGAACCAGCGCCGAGGGGCGCGCCGAGGCCGATCGCAAGGTCCGCGACGTCGTCGAGGCGACGCTCGCCGATATCGAGGCGAGGGGCGACGAAGCCGTCCGCGATCTGTCCATCCGGTTCGACGGCTGGGACCGCGAGGATTACCGGCTGAGCGCCAGCGAGATCCAGGACTGTCTCGACCAGCTTACCGGCCAGGACCTGAAAGACATCGAGTTCGCGCAAACCCAGGTCCGCCGCTTCGCCGAAATCCAGCGCGACTCGATGAAGGACGTCGAGGCCGAGACGCTGCCGGGTGTCATCCTCGGCCACACGCACATTCCGGTGAGCGCCGCGGGCTGCTACGTGCCCGGCGGCAAATATCCGCTGCTGGCCTCCGCGCACATGTCGGTGATCACCGCCAAGGTCGCGGGGGTGCCGCGCGTGATCACCTGCGCGCCGCCGTTCGAGGGTCGGCCGGCGCCCGCGATCGTCGCGGCGCAGCACATGGCGGGTGCCGATGCGATCTACGCGCTCGGCGGGATCCAGGCGGTCGGCGCGATGGCGCTGGGCACGCAGACCATCGACGCGGTCGACATGCTGGTCGGCCCGGGCAATGCGTTCGTCGCGGAGGCGAAGCGGCAGCTCTATGGCCGTGTCGGCATCGATCTGTTCGCCGGACCGACCGAGACCATGGTGATCGCGGACGACAGCGTCGATGGCGAGATCTGCGCCACCGATCTGCTCGGGCAGGCCGAGCACGGCCCTGATTCGCCGGCGATCCTCATCACGAACAGCCGTGCGCTCGCGGAGGACACGCTGCGCGAGATCGACCGGTTGCTCGAGATCCTGCCCACCGCCCCGATCGCGCGGCGCGCGTGGGAGAGCTTCGGCGAAGTCATTGTCTGCGACAGCTATGACGAGATGGTCGCCGTTGCCGACGACTACGCCAACGAGCATGTCCAGGTGATGACCCGCGATCCCGATTATTTCCTCAGGAACATGAAGAATTACGGCGCGCTGTTCCTCGGCGCGCGGACCAATGTCGCGTTCGGCGACAAGGTGATCGGCACCAACCACACGCTACCCACCAGGAAGGCCGCGCGATATACCGGCGGCCTGTGGGTCGGCAAGTTCCTCAAGACGTGCACCTACCAGAAGGTCATGACCGACGAGGCGTCAGCGATGATCGGGGAATATTGCAGCAGGCTCTGCGCGCTCGAAGGGTTTGCGGGCCATGGCGAGCAGGCCAATTTGCGGGTGCGCCGCTATGGCGGGCGCAACGTGCCCTATGCCGGCAGGGCGGAAGCGATGGCCGCGGCGGAGTGACGCTGCCGGTCACGCCTTCCTTCCGTCTCGACGGCCGGCGCGCGCTGGTGACCGGGGCGGGAAGGGGGATCGGGCTCGCCGCCGCTGCCGCGCTCGGCGCTGCGGGCGCGGCGGTCACGCTGGTCGCGCGCAGTGCCGACGAGGTGAGGGCGGGTGCCGAGGCGATCGGCGCGGATGCCGACTGGGCTACGCTCGACGTCGCCGATCTCGACGCGGTCGCGACCTTTTTCGAGCAGCGCGCCGCCTTCGATATCCTCGTCAACAACGCGGGCACCAACCGGCCCAAACCGATGACCGAGGTCACCGTCGCGGATTATGACGCGGTGCTGGGGCTCAACCTGCGCAGCGCGTTCTTCGTCGCCCAGGCGTGCGCACGGCGGATGATCGAAGCGGGCACGCGCGGTTCGCTGATCCACATGGGCTCCCAGATGGGGCATGTCGCCGGGCCCGGACGATCGCTTTACTGCGCGTCGAAATGGGGGCTCGAGGGCATGAGCAAGGCGTTCGCGCTCGATCTCGCCGCGGCGGGGATCCGGTCAAACACCATCGCCCCGACCTTCATCGACACGCCACTGACCCGACCATATTTCGAGGATGCAGCCTTCAAGGCATCCGTGCTCGCGAAGATCAAGCTGGGGCGGCTCGGCAGGGTCGAGGACCTGATGGGAGCCATCCTGTTCCTGGCGTCCGACGCCTCTGCGCTGATGACGGGCACCAGCCTGATCGTCGACGGCGGGTGGACCGCGGACTAGCCCCTCCGCGTCCCCCGACACCGGCGCGGGTCAGGCTGCCGGTGCCTCGTCCAGCGCCGCGCGGGTCGCGGCATGGCTGCTCGACGAGATGCTCAGGCGATTGTAGAAATACGCGGTGAACAGGCCGGGGATGGTCGAGATCACAAACGCGGCTGCCAACCCCTGCAGCACCTCGGGCCGGACCTCGCCCGGCGTCGCCTTCGCCGGGAATGCGATGACGGTGAGCGCCCATCCGGCGAGCGCCGCGCCCACCGCCTGATCGACCCGCGTGAAGAAGGTGCGGGTCGAAAACAGGATGCCCTGCTGGCGCGCGCCGTAGCGCAACTCGTTTTCGTCGGCGATATCCGCGAGTGCGGAGAACACCGTGGTCGTCATCAGGCTGAACGGCAGATGCTGGAGCAGCGAACTCGCGACGAGGATCGCGAGCAGGAAGGGCGTGTCCGCCGACAGGATGCCGAGATAACCCAGCGCGAGCGGTAGCGCCGGCCCGATGCAGTAGATCACCACTGCGACCGTACAGGTGCGACGCTTGTCGAAGCGACGATGCAGCCGCGCGACCAGCGCGGCGCCGCAGACGTAGCTGATGAAGCTGCCGAGCGCGAACCAGGTGATCTGCGCGCTCGAAAGCTGCCAGAAATACGTCGCGGTGTAGATCCACAGGCCGCCGCGCACGCCCTGCATTAGCGCCAGGAAAAAGGCGCCGATCAGCAGCAGCATGTAGTTGCGGTTCGACAGCGCCTGTTTGACGTCGCTGAAGAAGGTTGCGAACGACAGCCGCGTCGTGCCGACGGCCGCGGTCGGCAGATAGGGGATCCGGCTGCGCGTGAAGAAGCTCGAGCAGAACAGCACGACCAGGACGAGCAGCGCGATCGTGAGCGAGAACGGACCGTAGCGGGACGGATCGAGCGCCCCGTTCGGGTACGCAGCGGTCGCGCTGAAGAACAGGCCGAAGGTCGCCAGCCAGCAGACGGTATCGCCCGCCCACAGGAAGAACGTGTTGTAGCTCATCACCTGCGTACGTTCGATATAGTCGGTGGTAAGCTCGCCGCCGAAGGCCAGATGCGGCGTGTGGAACGCGGTCAGCGCCTGTTGCAGCAGGATGTTGAACGTCGCCAGCCAGGCAAGCTGGGCGCCGTTCGACCAGTCCGGCGCATTGAACAGCGCGAAGAACGCGAGCGCGATCGGGAACATCGACGCGAACATGAAGGGGTGGCGCCGTCCCAGGCGCGACTTGGTCCGGTCCGACCAGCTGCCGACGATCGGATCGACGACGGCATTGGCAACCAGCCCGGCCGCGATCGCCAGGCCGACCTGCGCCGCGGGCAGCCCGCGGACCTGGTTGTAATAGAGCATCAGGAACTGCGTCGTCGACGAGATCACCACCGCTTCGGCGAGGCTGCCGGAGCCGTAGAAGAGCTTGACCCGGCGGGTCAGCGGCGGCGGCGTGGCGGTCTTCGCGGCTGCGAGGTCGCTGGAGAATACCGCGGTCGCGCCGCTCGCCATGTCGGTCAAGGCTGTCCTCCCGTTCCCGGTGTTCGCGCGTCAGCGGTCATCCTCCGCCGTCCTGCACCGCGGCCATCCGCGCGAGCACGTCGAGCCCTTGCTTGGCGAGGTAATGGAGCATGTCGATGAAGATCCAGTTCTCCGCCAGCTTGCCGTCGCGGACGCGGTACATGTCGACCACTCGCATCTCCGACGCACCCGGTCCCGCCGTCATGCCGAGGAACCCACCGGTGTTCGTCACGGTCAAATTGGCCCAGCCGAAGAAGCCGCCGAAATCGCCCTCGGCGAGGCGGCACAGATGGCCGTTGAAGCGATAATCCTTCCATAGCGCGACACCGAACGGGGTCGAATGCTGGCGAAGATACCGCTCGATCGTGTAGGTCGCGCCGATCCCTGCCGGGCCCCACCAGATCATGTCGTCATGCCACACGCGCGAGAGGCGGGTGCCTTCGTCGATGCCGACTTCGACCGCCTTGGGATTCTTCAGCAGCGCGTTGATCGCCGCCAGCGTCGCTTCTCCCCGGGCCGGATCCTGCGGCTCGTAACACAGCCCGGCATGCGTTGCCGGTCCCGGCTGCACCAGGGTCGCGCCGGTCTGCGGCGGAAACGGATTCTGACCCGCCTGGATCATCAGATGCGGAATGTCGACGAACATCGCGGTCTCGACGATGCGGCCGTCGACCACGTGATTGAACTCCACGAACCGCAGCATGACGATCCGCTGGGTCGGGCGGATGCCGAGCCAGGGGCGATCGAACAGCCCCATCAGATGACCCATCTGCACCACCCAACGCCCGGTGAAGCCGTCGATCTCGTTCAGCCCGGCGATGAAGATATCGGGTCGTCGCTGCACCCTGCTGAACGCGGAGAGTAGCGGACCCCAGAAGCTTCCGGCTACCGCTTCCGGCCCGTGCTGTTCGTGGAAGGGATGCATGCCGCGCCAATGCCAGTCGGGCGACACGTGTCGCGCGAGCACCTCGGCGACGTTGCTCGCATCGGCGCGTGCCAGATCGTCGTGAAAGGCGCGAACGATCCGCTTCTCGTCCTGAAAGTCGTGCATCCAGCTCTCCCTCCAATCGCCTCCGCCAAGCTGACGTGGATTGCATCCGCAGTCAACAGGATCGTTGTGGGAGCCCGACGCCGTCAGGTTCTCGGCACCGTGCTGATCCGATCGAGCACGTCGAGCCCCTGGCAGTTGAGGAAGTGCAGCATGTCGATGAACACCCAGTTCTCGGCAAGCTTGTCGCCGGCCCGGCGGTAGACGTCGACGACGCGCATCTCGCCGCGCGCCTCGGAGCCCGGCAGGCCAAGGAATCCGCCGAAATGCTTCATCGACAGATTGGGCCAGCCGAAGAAGGCGCCGAACCGGCTCTCGGTGATGAAGGCGCGGTGGCCGTGAAAACGGCGTTCGTGCAGCGTCGCGCGGAACGGGGTCGCATGCTGCTCGACGTAGCGCGGGATCGTGTAGGTCGCGCCGATCCCTGCGGGCCCCCACCACAACATGTCCTCGTGCCAATGCTTTCGCAGTTCGTCGTCGCGACGGGCATATTTCCCGACATTGGCGATGTCGTCCATCATTCGTCGGATCAGCCCGAGCGTCGCGACCGCAGCAACGGGATCCTGGCGATCGTACAGCAACGCGTCGTGGGTGGCAGGGCCAGGTTGGACCAGATGAGCGCCGGTCTGCGGCGGCAACGGGGCCAGCCCGGCCTGTAACATCATGTGCAGGATGTCGCAGAACAGCGCGGTCTCGACGATGCGACCGCCGCGGACACGGTGGAACTCGGCGAAGCGGAGCATCGCGATCTTGCGGGTCGGAGGAATGCCGAGCCAGACCCGATCGAACAAACCGAGCAGGTGTCCCATCGACATCACCCAGATCGAGCCGTCCTCGACCGCATTGTTGATGCCGGCAATGAACACGTCGGTACGGCGCCGCACCGGCGCGAACGACGTCAGGAACGGCGTCCAGAACACGTCGGCGACCGCTTGCGCCCCTGCCTGTTCGTTGAACGGGTGCATGCCGCGCCATTGGTAATCATCGGCGACATGCCGGGCGATGATCGCGCCGATGCGATCGGGCGCCGCGCCCGTCAGATCGTCGTAATAGGCGCGAACCACTGCCTTCGCGGCCTGCAGATCGTCCGTTACGGCTCCTTCGAGCAACATGCGCGTCATCCCCGATGCAGCAGGATCTGCTTCCAGATCGATACGGTATCGAAGACGACGGTTTCGCGGCGCAGCCCCCTCGGCCCGAAATCGGCGTGGCTGAACCCCATGATGTAGACGTCGGCGCCACTTGGCGCACCGAACCGTCCCCAACCCTCATGCTTGCCGCGCAACGACCAGCGAATGGCGGCGCGCGGGCCGGACATCGCGTCCGCGTTGCCGATCCGGTGGTCGATCCTGAACTCGGCAGAGGGAAACGCCGCGCGCAGGCCGATCCAGAAATCCTCGGCCGGCGCGAACGATCGATCGTCGACGCCGTCGGGATAGGCGAGCCAGCATGCGCGATCATAGCCGCGCGCGATGACGGCGAAATCGGCTGCCATGATCGCGGTCAGGATCTCGGCATAGTGAATGCCCCAGCGATCGTCGTTGCCGCTGCCTCGGTACGGCCCGGCGCGATCGACTTCAGGCGTGAACGGGCGCGATGCGCGCTCGGCACCGCCCTCGCGATCGATCGTCGCGCGCGCGAACGCCTCGGGCTCCACGCCGAGCTGGTGGCAGATCGCACCCTGATCCCTGGCGAGCCATTCGTCGTCGATCACGCCGCCCCGTGCGTGGCAATCTGCGATCGCACGGAACGCGATACTGCGCCCGGTCGCACGGCCGAACACCCCGTCATGCGCGTGGGTGGCAGTGCAGGAAATCCGGTGCGAGCTGAGCATCCCGGTCTCGGGCGTGCCGGACCAGAGCACGTCGTCCGCGAGCAACGCGCGATCGGGGAACTCCGCCAGCGTCGCCATCGTCCCGGCGATCACCGCGTCATTGCCGACCGAGATCCCGCCCGCCATCCGGACGATGATATCCGGCGCGTAGTAGCCGCGCAGCGTGCCGATCGCCCGGCCTTCCCAGATCTCGCGCGTGATATCGACGATATAGTCCGGGAACGACGCCCATCTCGGATCGAACCCGGTCATGGCCATGCGGTAGCACCTTTCCCCATGCGCCGATCGCGCGAGTGCGTTGCGCCCAAGCGGGTCGGATCAGAAGCGGAAGCCGACCCGGACGCCATAGGTACGGGGGTCGCCATAGGTCCCCTGCGCCGACAGCGTGCCCGTCGTGATCCGTCCCAGCGTCGCGATATCGGTGAGGTTCTGGACGAAGGCCTGCACCGAAAGCCCGTCCTTGCGACGATAGGTCAGCCGCGCGTCGACCTTGGCATAGGCTTCCTGGAGCACGTTCGGCGCCGACGCGCTCAGCACATAGTTGCCGCTGTAGAGCACGTCGACTTCGGGCGTCAGCGTGGCGTCGTCGGCAAGCGGAAGCTCGTACGCGGCGCCGAAGACCCCCGACCAATCGGGTGTGTTCTGCACTCGCGTCTTCTTGCCGAAGAACAGCGAGTCGTACCCGACGATCGTACCCGCCGCGTTCCTGAGCGGAACGAACAGCTCGGGGTTGGTGAACGGATTGGGGAAGAAGCCGCTGCCGAGGCCCGCCCGGCTTTCCACCGGATTGGTCACGCAGGGGCCCGACCCGGTCGAGATCGTGCACAGACCGCTGGTGAAGATACCGAGTGGCGCCACCGTGTTGCGCGCGTGGAGATAGTTGACCGCACCGCGCAGCGTCAGCCGCGACGCCGGCTTGGCAATGAACGAGATCTCCGCACCTGGTGCGATGGTATCGCCGACATTGGTGATCGTCGCCAGGTTGACCCCGGTGTTGGTGCCGGTGTCGATGAACTGCGTACCCTGTACCTGGTTGTCGAGATACCGATTGTAGAACACCGCCGCGTTCAGCTGCAGCTTACGGCCGAAGAACGAGTTCTTGGTGCCGACCTCGAACGCGCGCACGCCTTCGGCTTCGAAGGTGCCGAATTCGCCCTGAGGCACCGTGGTGGTGACGAACGGAGATCCGAAGCCACCCGAATGCACCCCGGTCGAATAGCTCGCATAGACCATGTTGTTCGGCGCGAACTCGTAGTCCGCGGCGAGGCGATACGTCCAATATTTGAACTTCCGTTCGCCGCAGCGCGTCACGAAATAATTGGGGACGGTGCCGACCGGGGTGTTCCCGCCGACCGCCGCGAAGGGCGCCGGGGTCAGGCCGCCGCATTCGAAATTGGCGAAGGTGGCCCGGTCAGAGTTGAACGGCAGGAGCGCCCGATACCCCGCCGCGCCGGCGGGGAAGGGGGCGGGCTGCCCCGCGGCAATCGCGGCGGCGTTCTGTGCGGTGACATAAGTGCCGACGAACGATGTAAACGGGGTCACCTGCCCGACGCTCTTATATTCCTTATCGTCGACCGTGTAGCGTGTCCCCGCCGTCAGGGTGAGCCGGTCGGCGACCGTGTACGAGACCTGTCCGTATCCGGCCCAGGATTTCGTCTTGGCGAAGACCGGCGTCGCGGAGTCCGCCGATGCCGCGTTATTAAGGTTGCACGACGACGGCGCGGTCAGCGGCGAATAGGTGAAACCGCACCCGCTGCCCGCGGCATACAGCAGCGGATAGCCATTCGCCGTCGCCGTCAGCGTACTGTAGTTGTTGCCGGAGAAAACCGAGCCCTCGCCTTGGTTGATGGTGTCGCTCATGTAGAACGCACCGACCGTATATTGCAGCGGGCTCTGCGGATCGGCGGATTGGATCTGCAGTTCCTGCGTGAAGGTCTTCGCTGCGGTGATGTAGTAGAACTCGGATATCGGAATGGGTCCGCCGTCGCCGTCGCTGCGGTTCGACGTGAAGAAGTCCGTATAGCCCGTGATCGAGCGCAGGCGGATATTGTCGGTGACGCCGATATTGATCACCGCGGACGCGTTCTTGCCCCTGACGAGGTTCTGCGCGGGAAAGTCGTGAACGATCTTGTAGTCGCCCGGGATCGGGATGCCCACATCGGCGCCACCGACATCGGCCACGCCGTCGCGGAACACCGGGGTGAACGGCACGAGGACGCCGGTGGCATAGTTGCCGCCATTATAGCCGAACGGCAGGGGGTAGGTCGCGTTGTTGAAAGTGACGCTCTGGCCGGGCTGGCGGATCAACGACGGGTCGATGATCGCGCCAATGTTCTTGGCATTGAACGAACTCAGCCCGCGATCGTCCTGGTTGTAATAGGATCCGCGTGCGATAATCTCGAGCCGGTCGTCCAGGCCCGCGGGCGCGAAGCGGAGGCTTGCGCGAACGAACTGGTAGTTGATGTCGCCGATGCTCGCTCGATCGTTGACGACGCTCTCGTAATGCGGACCGTGACGATCCATCGCGCCGGCAATGCGGAACGCCAGTCCCTCCGCGATCGGAACGTTGATGAAGCCTTCGAACTTCACGCGATCGTAATTCCCGTAGATCAGCCCGAGACCGAGGTCGTATTCGTCGCTCGGCTTGGCGCTGGTCAACGCGATGTTCCCGCCGAGGCTGTTGCGGCCGAACAGGGTACCCTGCGGACCCTTCTGCACCTCGACCCGCTCGAGATCGACGAACGCGGCGGTCGCCTGTTGCAGGCGCGATTGGTAGATTTCATCGATGTAGAAGCCGATGCGCGGGTCGGAGTTCGCCGCGATGGCTTCGGTATAGACGCCGCGGATCGCGGGGCGGGCAGCCGCCCCCGAACGTGCGATCCGGAGCCCGGGCACGGTCTGCTCCAGACGCGTCACGTCACGGATATCGGCATTGCGCAGGTCTTCGCCGGTGATCGCCGTAATCGATAGCGGAACGTCCTGCAGGCTCTCCTCGCGGCGTTGCGCGGTTACCACGATGTCCTCGATTTCGCCCGCTTCGTCCTGAGGAACGGCAGCACCGTTCTGTGGGTCCGCAGGCAGGCCCTGCGCCTGCAGGGAGCCGGGTGACAACAGCATTGCGGATGATGCGAACAACGCTGCTCGCACCGAAGTCAAAGCGCCCTGACCGATCGTCGCCATCCTACCCTCCCGTTTCGCCCGCTCGTGCATGCGAACTGCACGCTAAGAAGCTGACAGAAGTTGCCTCCGCTTGCAAGAGTGCCGGGCGTCAATGCTATCTGGAATAACGACTAGGGCATCTAGTATACCGTAACCCCCTGATAAATAACGCTAAAACTACTGCGGGAAAATTGCCTTCGGAACCAAAAAGAGCGCTGACTTTTAATCTGGACGTGTACGCGATCGCCGTCGACCTGGATGCGGAGCTTCGTTTCCGCCTACACGTGCGGATTTAGATCTGGCAGACCGACACATCGCAACGGGTAGTGGGGCACGTTGTTCGCCAAGAAGCGCTGTTGACGCGCTGGTAATTGCAGGGCGCGCCAGCTTTCGAGCAGCCCGGCTGCTAGTGTTCTTGTATTCGGTTCAAGCCCGTCGCTACTCGCATCGCGTGGCAATCGCAGCATCGCTGAAAGCCGCGGAGCAGTAGCTGATTGGTAGTGCGGGACTTGGAAATTCGGGGCCTTACCCGCTCCGCCAGTCTGTAGTTCCCGAGGGTAATCGCCTGTGGAGACGACGCCTAGACGAGGAGCGTACCCCTCCGTCCGGCGCCGCGTGCCGAATGACGCGGCGTCAAAGATTGGTAGCTCTGCATGATCCAAGTGATAACAGATGTTTGAGATCGGGTTTGATGAAGACCGGCGACTTCTATCGCTCACGATCGAGGGGTTTTGGGACGAAGCAACCGCAGCACGTTTTGCTGAAGAGATGCGCCTACGGAGCGCATCGATCCTGACCCGGTACCCGGCATATGATGTCCTTAGCGATGCCCGCGGGTTTGCGGTGCAAACCTCCGGCGTGGCCGAACGTTTCCAAGCTCTTGCCGAGTCCGGCACGGCCCGCCGTACGGCGATTGTGGTATCAAGCGCGCTTGCAAAGATGCAGGCGCGGCGCACCTTGGAAAGCGAGCGCGTTCGCATTTTCGGTGATATGGATGCCGCACGGGCATGGTTGGAGAGCGGTTGAAGAAGTTGCCGCATGGTCGTCTCGAACTCGATGGCACGACGAATTTACGGTGTGCTCGCACGCCAAGTCGGCCGGCTCGGAGCCAATGTCGCTTGCCAGACCGGTGGTGTTCACGGTCGACGCCCAAGTCAACTGACACGCCCGTTGCGACGCGGCGCGAGATCGCGTTTGGGCGATATTCATCGTGGGACCGAGGTGATGAGCGCAACCCGGCGCCGGCTGGTCGCTTCGTTATGAGTATG
>DATLME010000179.1:0-5120 GCA_035537395.1 Sphingomonas sp.
CGCGTCGCGGATCGGCTGCGGCTCGCCAGCCGCGGCGGCGGGATCTACCGGCTGGCCGATCGCCTGCTCGCGTTCGAACTGACCGATGCCGAGACCGTCGAGGATACGCTGGCCGGGCTGCGCGCGGTGATGCTGCAGCCGATCGAGGTCGCGGCGCGCCGGGTCGACGTCGCGATCACGATCGGGGTCGCGGACGGGGCGGGAACGACCGCGGACGCGTGCATGACCAATGCCGCGCTGGCGGCGGAGGACGCCGCGCAGGGCGGTGTGTTCTGGCGGCAGACGGTTGCCGACATGGCGGTGCTGGAGCGTCGGATCTCGTTGATGGGCGAACTCGACGACGCACTCGCCAATGGGCAAATCGAGGTCCATTACCAGCCCAAGCTCGCGCTGGCGACGAACCGGATCGCGAGCGTCGAGGCACTCGTCCGCTGGCGTCACCCCGATCGCGGCTTCATCGGCCCGGACAATTTCATCCCGCTCGCCGAACAGACGGGGCGAGTCGCGCCGTTGACGCTGTTCGTACTCGAGCGCGTGCTGGAGGATCTCGCAAGCTGGCAACGGATCGGGCTCGACCTGACCGCGGCGGTCAACATCTCGGCCAAGCTGGTGACGTCGGCCTCGTTCAACGCGGATGTCAGGCGCTTGCTCGCGCGCGGCATCGTGCCCACCGAGCGGCTGATCTTCGAGGTGACCGAGTCGGCGACGCTGGCCGATCCGCAGGCGGCGGTCGCGGCGCTGGTCGCGCTGCGGGATCTCGGCATCGCGATCTCGATGGACGATTACGGCACCGGCCAGTCGACGCTGACCTATCTGCGTACGCTGCCGCTGTCCGAGCTGAAGATCGACCGCAGCTTCGTCCAGCATGCGCACCGCAACCGTAACGACGGGGTGATGGTGCGCTCGACGATCGACCTGGCGCACGACCTCGGACTGAAGGTGGTGGCGGAAGGGATCGAGGAGGTCGAGTGCCTCGATTTCCTCCGCACCGTCGGGTGCGACATGGCGCAGGGCTATCATATCAGCCGGCCGGTGCCCGCCGCCGCGCTGGTCGCCTTGCTCGGCAAGGAGCTTGCGATCGCGGCCTGATCGACGCCGTCGCGGCGCGGCGCGGAATCTGCTATCGGTCCCGCGGTTCGTCCGGGGGGATGTAGCATGAGCAAGCCGTTCAATCCGCTCCAGGCGGCGATCCTGAAGGCGCTCACCGAGGCGCTGTTCCACGGATCGGCGATGGCGATCCCGCCGCGGCAGGTGGTCGCGAACCTCCAGCACCAGTTCTCGCTGATGACCGGCACCAAGCCGCGCGACATCGGGCTGACGCTGTACCTGGTCTGGCTGGTGCTCGGCGGTCCGCTGTTTCTGCTGCTTGGTCCGGGGTGGCGCGCGCGGCGGGTCGAGGCGCGGCTGCGACGTGGCGGCAACAACCTGTTGCAGGATCTCGCGCGGATCCGCGGTGTAATCTACGCCGGCTATTACGGGCACTGGCTCGCGGGCGGCGAGGACGACAACCGCGCCAATCCGGTGTTCGCGCAGATCGGGTTCACGCTGCCCGCGCATCGTGTCCGCGGGCCGGGCGAGGTGCCGATCACACGGTTCGCCGGGCGCGACCTGACTGCGGCCGACCTCACCCCTGCCGCGGCCATCCCGGCGAGCGTCGACGTGGTGGTGATCGGGTCGGGCGCGGGCGGCGCGGTGGCGGCGGCGAACCTCGCGGCGCAGGGGCACGACGTGCTCATCGTCGAGGCGGGGCCGCTGTTCGCATCGGCCGACATCACCCACGAGGAGCGGCGGATGACCGCGCGGCTGTTCGTCGACGGCGGGCTGCAATCGACCCGTGACCACGACATCGTCCTGTTCCAGGGGCGCTGCGTCGGCGGGTCGACGGTGATCAACAACGGGATCTGCCTGCGCGTCAACGAGGCGGGCGCGACCCACCCGGCCGCCGACGACGTTTTCGCGCGCTGGGCGCGGCTCGGGGCACCCGTCGACGTCGCTCGGTTCCACCAGGCCTATGATGCGGTCGCCGCACGGCTGTCGATCGCGCCGGTCGAACCGCGCAGCGGGCGCGCCAACGGCGTCCACCTGACCCGCGGCTGGGCGGCACACGTCGCGAGCGGGAGCGACCCGATGGCGGCACAGGCACCCGCGCGCTGGTTCAGCAAGAATTACGGCCCGGCTGCGATCGGCGCTGCGTGCGCCTATTGCGGCTATTGCAATACCGGCTGCCCCTATGGCCGCAAACAGGGCACCGCCCAGTCGTTCCTGCTCGATGCGCGTCGCGACGGCGCACGCATCGTCGCCGACACGCGGGTCGACCGGATCCTGTGGCGACCGGGCGCGAGAGGCACCACGCGCATCGCCGACGGAGTCGAGATCGTGCTGGCGGACGGAACCAGGCAGAGCGTGAAGGCACGGCGCGGGGTGGTGGTCGCGGCCGGTGCGCTGGCATCGAGCCGGATCCTCGCCCGCAGCGGCATAGCCGGGACGGGGCAGGGCATCTCGCTGAACATCGCGTGCCCGGTGGTCGCGTTGATGCCCGGCCCGGTGCGGGCATGGGACGAGGACCAGATGACGACCTATGTCGACTGCGGCGATTTCCTGCTCGAATCGCATTTCCAGCCGCCGATGAGCATGTCGACGCTGATGCCCGGCTGGTTCGCGGACCATGCCGGGCGGATGCGCAACTATGGCCGGCTCGCATCCGCGGGCGTGCTGATCCCGGCGGATCGGCTCGGCCGGCTCGTCGACAATGGCGGGATGCGCTTCAAGCTGCGCCGCAACGTCGAGCTGCCGTTGCTGCGGCGCGCACTGGCGACGCTCTGCCGGGTGCATTTCGCCGCGGGCGCGATCGAGGTCTACCCGGCGCTGGCGCGCGGGCAGGTGCTTCGCCCCGGGGACGATATCGACGGATTCTTCGCCGCAGCGCTGCGCGAGGCCGACGACGTGACGCTGTCGAGTTCACACCCGCATGGCGGCAATCCGCGCAACGCCGATCCCGCCAGGGGCGTGGTCGATCTCGACTGTCGCGTACACGGTACCGCCAACGTCCTCGTCGCCGATGCCAGCACCTTCACCAGCTGCATCCGGGTCAATGCCCAGCTGACGACGATGGCGATGGCGCACTATGCCACCGCCAGATCGCCGTTCTGACGATTATTCGAGGTCGTTCTCGCTGACGACGACCATCGGCTGGGAATCGTCGCGGGCCAGCGCGCTGAGCGCCGCGTCCGAGATCGGATCGATGAAGCGGTTGAACATATCGACCGCGTCGTCTTCGGGCGCGTCCCCGCTCAGCGCCTCGAGCAGGTCATATTGCACCGCGAACTGATATTCGTCGCCATCGACTTCGCCGGCGAATTCGACCTGGCGTTCGTCGACATTGTCGAGGATCGTCGCGTTGTCGATGTCGAGGCGGGCTGCTGCCATTGTCACTACTCCAGAACCACGAAGCGCCGGTGCGCCTCTCAGGGCTGGTAATCGCGCGAGCGTCGTTACTGTTCCGCGTCGGGGCCGGCTTCGCGGACCACCCGGTTTCGCCCGGTCGCCTTTGCCCGGTAGAGCAGGGCATCGGCGTCGCCGACTGCTTCGTCGAATTTGCGCCCGCTGAGCGGCGCGACCCCGGCCGAGAAGGTGATCGTGCCCATCGGCTCGTCGGTGGTCCGGAGCCGGACGGTGCGGCCCGCAAGATCGTTGCGCGCCCGGTCGACGATCGCGGCGGCATCCTCCACCGCGACCCCGTTCATCAGGATGATGAACTCCTCGCCGCCCCATCGTGCGACGAGATGCGGCTCGCAGCTCTTGGTCAGCGAGTTGGCGACCAGCTGCAACACCCGGTCGCCGACGACATGGCCGTAGCGATCGTTGATCGACTTGAAGAAATCGATGTCGCAGATCGCGACCGCGGACTGGCCGCGGGCGGACAGCGACCTGATCTCCTCCTCGACGCCGCGGCGATTGTGCAGGCCGGTCAAGGCATCGCGGGCGGCGTCGCCCTTGGCCGCCTCGACCTCCTCGCGCAGCGTGTCGATCTGGCGCGATGCGGCGGCGAGCGCGGATTCGGTCGCACGCGAATGGGCGAGCATCTCGGCGACGATCGAGACGGTATCGTCACCCCGGCGCAGGCCGTCGAGACCGCCGCTGAGGTCGCGGCCAAATTGTCCGGTAGTGGCGAGCGCGCCCGCGGTGAGATCGGCGAGCTGGCGGGTCTGCTGGCGCATCTGCGCGCCCGCGCTGGATTCGGCGGGTGCCTCGACATGCGCGGCCAGGATCTGGTCGGCGCGCTCCTGGCTCAGGCGTTCGCCCGCCATCAACACCGCGTCGATCGCGCGCGCCATCGCGCCGTCGCGGTCGGTCCGGTAGCGATAGCCGAGCACGTAGTTGGCAGGGGTCGCGGCGAGCCGCTGCTCGGCCAAGAACGCGACGGCGTCGAAGCCCGCATCGGCCGCCGGCACCGCAGCGGCCTTGCTCTCGTTCTTTCGTCCCAGTCGCTCGAACACGCTTGTCTCCGGATCACGCCGTGACCCGGGTTAGCGAACAAACGTAAAGGTCGGCTTTCCGGCCGCCGATCAGGAGGTGACGATCACCGGCGACGGCAGATTGGGATCGCACGGCGGCGTGACCGATTGCGGAGCGAAGCTCGGCACCGCCTGCTTGGGCATCGTCGCGGCATAGACCGCCTTGCGGGCCTGCGGGACCGCCGCGACCGTCCCGACCATCAATGCGGGCGGGCAGACGCACATCGCCGCCTTGGCGAGGATCGTCATCTTGGAGCCGGTACCGGCCGCCGCCGACATCGCGGAGACCGGCTCGAGCGCAGCAAACGCCATGCCACCGCCGGCATAGGCAACCTTGCGGCGACCCTTGCCACGGGTCGGGCGTCGCGTTGGCCGCTTGGCCGGCGCACGCCAGCGCAGCGCGGCGCCGAGCAGGCCGAACCCGAGCAACATCAGCGTCCATGTCTGCGGTTCCGGAACCGCTACCACCGGCGGCGGATTCGGTACTTCGCCGGTGCCACCACCGCCGCCACCCTCGCCGCCCGTTCCCGGGCCACCACCACCGCCACCGCCGCCACCGCCGACGGTACCCGGCCCGATTCCGCCGATCGCGACGCCGGGAACTGC
>DATLME010000180.1:0-2840 GCA_035537395.1 Sphingomonas sp.
GCCAGCTGGTCGCGGCGGTATTCTGACCTTCTAGCCCTCCCCGGTACGGGGAGGTGGCGCGCCGAAGGTGTGACGGAGGGGCAGCCAAGCAGCGCTGTTCTGCGTGGCTGCCCCTCCACCACCGCTTTCCGGCGGTCCCCCTCCCCGTTCCCGGGAGGAAGCCATATGTAGAGACTGATGATCGACGCGCCGCTTGCCCTCTACGTTCATTGGCCGTTCTGCGTGTCGAAATGCCCGTATTGCGACTTTAACAGCCATGTTCGCGCCGAGGTCGACCAAACGACTTGGCGAGAAGCATTGCTCGCCGATCTCGCGCACGAAGCGGCGGTGTTGCCGGGACGTCGGCTGGGATCGATCTTCTTCGGAGGCGGCACGCCGTCGTTGATGCCTCCAGCGACCGTCGCCGCGGTGATCGACGCCGCCGAGCGCTGCTGGGGGTTCGAGGACGATATCGAGATCACGCTGGAGGCCAATCCCTCGTCGGTCGAGGCGGCCCGGTTCGCCGATCTCGCGACCGTCGGCATCAATCGCGTCTCGCTCGGGCTACAGGCCCTCGACGACGCGGCGCTGGTGTTCCTCGGGCGTGCACATGGCGTCGACGAGGGGCTGGCCGCGCTCGCGGTCGCGCAGCGGGCATTTGCCCGAGTCAGCTTCGATCTGATCTACGCCCGCCCCGGGCACGATCTCGCCGCGTGGCAGCGCGAACTCGCGCGCGCACTCGCGCTCGGCACCGAACACCTGTCGCTATACCAACTCACGATCGAGCCGGGGACCCGATTCGCGACCGAGGCGGCTAACGGGCGGATCACGATCCCCGACGGTGATCATGCCGCCGACCTGTTCGAGGCGACCCGCGCCATGACCGCCGCTGCCGGCCTCCCCGCCTATGAAACCTCCAACCATGCCCGTATCGGCGCGGAAAGCCGGCACAATCTGACCTATTGGCGGTACGGCGACTATGCCGGGATCGGTCCGGGCGCACACGGCCGCCGCGGCGGCTTGGCGACCGCACGCCGCAAGAAACCCGAGAACTGGCTCGCGGCGGTCGCCCGCAATGGCCACGGCATCGAAATCGAGGACGCGCTGTCCCCGCACGACCGCGCCACCGAAGCGCTGCTGATGGGATTGAGGCTGGCCGAAGGGGTCGACCTGCGCCGGATCGCCGCCCTCGCCGGCGGCATCGCCCCGATCGATCTCGCAGCTGCCCGCCGGCTCGCGGCGCTCGGCTTCGTCGTCGTCGAGCCGGATCGACTACGCGTCACCGAAGCCGGCGCGCTGCTACTCGACGCGATACTGCCCGAGGTGGTGGTCTGATCGCCTAGTTGCCGAAGCCGGCCGGCGCCGGGGACACCGTGACGATGGTACCGCCGCGGACCTCCTGGACCTCGAGCGCGCGCTCGGCGATGCCGTCGCGACCGAACCGGAAGGCACCGTCGAGCCCCGCGAAACCCTCAGCACCGCGCAGCTTCGCCTCCGGGAAGGGACGTCCGACCGGCCAGTCGCGCGCGATCCGGACGGTCAGCAGCACCGCGTCATAGCCGAGGCTGGAAAGCCGGTAGGGCGAGGCACCGTAGCGGGCGCGGTATTTGGTCGCATATTGACGGTAGAGCGTGTTGGAAACGCTCGCGAACCACGCCCCATTGAGTGCGGGCCGTGCGGTCACGCCGGTCTCGGTGTTCCACAATTCGGTACCGAGGATGCGCGTGTTGCCGCCGCCACCGCGCCGGATCATCGGTACCGCGGTCGCCGCCGTGGCGCCATTGTCGGCGATCAGCACCGCGTCATAAGGTGCCTTGGCAGCAAGCCGTGCGACCGCGCCGGAGACACCGCCGGGGACACGGCCATAGGTCTGCAACGAGACCACCTGCCCGCCGGCCGACTCGACGGCGCGGAGAAAGGCGGTGGAGGCACGCTCGCCATAGACGCCGTTGGGCACGACTCCCGCAAAGGTCGTGACCCCGCGGCCACGGGCAAAGCTGACCACGCGTTCGATCGACTGGGTGGGCGCATAGCCCATCAGATAGGCGCCGTTGCCCGCGACGCTCGAATCGTTCGAGAAGCTGAGGACGGGCACGCCGGCCGCCTTGGCGATCGGCGCGACGACGCGGACATCGTCGGCGAGCAAGGGGCCGAGAATGAGCTGCGCGCCCTCCGCGATCGCACGACGCGCGGCCGCGGCCGCACCGCCTGCGGTGTCGTAATTGGTGATCCGGACCTTGTCGGTTCCGGTGTCGAGCACCGCGAGCATCGTCGCATTGGCGATCGACTGGCCGACCCCGGCATTGCCTCCCGACAGCGGCACCAGCAGCGCGACTCGATTGCGCGCGGTATCGCGTGGAATGCCGGCCTCGACGGTATCGGGACGTTCCTGCACGGCGGCAGGGCGCTCAACCGAGGTGACGGGCGCGCGCGGAACCACGGTGGAGCAGGCTGCGAGCAGCCCCGCCGCCGCGATCGCCACCCAGCGCGTGATCGACGCGCGCGCACCCATGCGCTGTTGTGCAACCCTTGCGGGCTCTGCCATGACGGTCATCGTGAATCCTCTCGAACCTGGGCTCTATATCGTCGCGACCCCGATCGGCAATCTCGGTGATCTGTCGCCGCGTGCCGCCGACATCCTGACGCGTGCCGATGTCGTGGCAGTCGAGGACAGCCGAGTCACCGCCGGACTGCTTCGGCATATCGGTGTGAAACGCCCTATGGTGCCGTATCACGATCACAATGCGGAAGGTGTGCGACCCAATCTGATTGCTCGGATGGCGAGCGAATCGATCGCGCTGGTGTCCGACGCGGGCACCCCGCTCATCTCGGACCCGGGGTACAAGCTCGTCCGCGACGCG
>DATLME010000181.1:0-31897 GCA_035537395.1 Sphingomonas sp.
TCGATTGCCGCGGTGCCGTTTGCGATGCGCGACGGCAGCCTCGCCATGGGCGCGACCCAGTCCGAGACGATCCGCAAGGTGCTGTTGCCCGCCGCCTTGCCCGGCGTGGTCGGCGGTGTGCTGCTCGCGGTGAGCCGCGCGATCGGCGAGACGATGATCGTCGTGATGGCGGCAAGCGGGGTCGCGACGCTGACCGCCAATCCGTTCGCCTCCACCACGACGGTGACCAAACAGATCGTCGACCTGCTCACCGGCGAGGCCGAGTTCGAAAGCGCGAAGACGCTTGCGGCGTTTGCGCTCGGCCTGACCCTGTTCGTCGTCACCCTGCTGCTCAACGTCGTCGCGCTCTCGGTCGTGAAACGGTACCGTGAAGCTTATGAATAGCCCGCGCCCTCCCGCGACCCGCGCCCCTACCGACTGGCGGACCGCGGCGCTGCAGAAGCGGATCCGCAGCCGCTACCGCGCCGAGCGCCGGTTTCGGCTGGCGGGTCTTGCCGCGGTTTGGATGTCCGCAGGCTTCCTCGCCTTTCTTCTTGCCTCCATGCTGCTGCAGGGTGTCAGCGGCTTTCGCGAGACGCGGATCGCGTTGCCGATCGATCTCGCCGCGGCGAAGCTGCCGCTGGACCGCACCCGGCTCGACGGCCGCGGTGCCGATCTGGCGCTCGCTGGCGCCGGGCTCGAGAACGCTGTGGAAAGCGCCGCTGCCGCCGCGCTCGGCCCGGATGGCGGCGAGCTGATTTCCGACGGCGCCTGGCTTCGGGTGCGCGACGCGATCAAGCGCGATCCGTCGTTGCTCGATCGCCGCGCGACGGTCGACGTGCCCGCCGCCAGCGCGATCGACATCGCCGCCAAGCACGACGGCGACCCTGCCGCCGAGGCGGTCGTGGCGCGGCTCGACGCGCGCGGCATGCTCTCGTCCGGGTTCAACACCGGCTTCCTCACCGGCGCCGACTCCAGCGACGCCACCCGGGTCGGGATCTGGGGTGCGTTCAAGGGTTCGTTGCTGACGATGATCGTCACGCTGGCGCTCGCCTTCCCGATCGGTGTGCTATCCGCCCTGTACCTCGAGGAATATGCCCCGCGGAACCGCTGGACCGACCTGATCGAGGTCTCGATCAACAATCTCGCCGCGGTGCCGTCGATCATCTTCGGGCTGCTCGGGCTCGCGGTGTTTCTCGGCACCTTCCATCTGCCGCGGTCGGCACCGCTGGTCGGCGGGCTGACGCTCGCGCTGATGACGATGCCGGTGATCGTCATTGCCGGGCGCAACGCGATCAAGGCGGTTCCGCCGTCGATCCGCGACGCCGCGCTCGGCATCGGCGCCTCGCCGGTGCAGGTCGTGTTCCACCATGTCCTGCCGCTCGCGCTGCCCGGCATTCTTACCGGCACGATCATCGGCATGGCCCGCGCGCTGGGCGAAACCGCGCCGCTCCTCATGATCGGTATGCGTGCCTTCATCGCCGCGCCGCCGGGCGGGCTCGACGATCCCGCCACGGTGCTGCCGGTCCAGATCTTCCTCTGGTCGGACGAGGTCAGCCGCGGCTTCGTCGAAAAGACCTCGGCGGCGATTATCGTGCTGCTCGTCTTCCTGCTCGCGATGAACGGCGTCGCGATCTACCTCCGCAACAGATTCGAGACCCGCTGGTGACCTCCGCCCCCAAGATCACGGCACGCAACGTCAGCGTCTATTATGGTGCGACGCGCGCGATCGACGACGTGTCGATCGACGTCACCCAGGACGAGGTGGTCGCGTTCATCGGCCCGTCGGGCTGCGGCAAATCGACCTTCCTTCGCACCCTGAACCGGATGAACGACACCGTGGCGAGCGCCCGCGTCGAAGGCGAGATCCACCTCGACGGCGAGGACATCTATTCGCCCTCGATGGACGTGGTGCAGTTGCGCGCACGGGTCGGCATGGTGTTCCAGAAGCCCAATCCCTTTCCCAAGTCGATCTACGAGAATGTCGCCTACGGGCCGCGGATCCATGGTCTCGCGGCGAGCAAGCCGGATCTCGACGCCGTCGTCGAGCGATCGCTGCGGCGTGCGGGCCTGTGGGACGAGGTGAAGGATCGGCTCACCGACAGCGGCACCGCGTTGTCCGGCGGGCAGCAGCAGCGGCTGTGCATCGCGCGCGCGATCGCGGTCGATCCCGAGGTGATCCTGATGGACGAGCCGTGCAGCGCGCTCGATCCGATCGCGACCGCCAAGATCGAGGAGCTGATCCACGAGTTGAAAGGCCGCTACGCCATCGTGATCGTCACGCACAACATGCAGCAGGCGGCGCGGGTCAGCCAGCGCACCGCCTTCTTCCATCTCGGCAGCCTCGTCGAGTTCGGCGCGACCTCGGACATCTTCACCAATCCCCGCCAGGAGCGGACCAAAGACTATATCACCGGCCGGTACGGCTGAGCGGGACAAGGACCATGGAACACACCGTCAAAGCCTTCGACACCGATATCGGCCAGCTTCGCGGACTGATATCGCAGATGGGCGGGCTCGCCGAAAACGCCATCGCGCAGGCGATGCAGGCGTTGCAGCGCCCCGATCCCGAACTCGCCCGCCGGGTCCGTGCCGACGACAAGGCCATCGACGCGATCGAGGCCGAGGTCGAACGGCTGGTCGTCCGGATCATCGCGTTGCGCGCGCCGATGGCGGTCGACCTGCGCGAGGTCGTCGCCGCGCTCAAGATCGCCGCGGTGGTCGAACGGATCGGCGACTATGCCAAGAACATCGCCAAGCGGGTGCCGCTGATCGAGAGCGAACACCGGATCGAGCCGATCTCCACCCTGCCCGCGATGGCGTCGATCGCCAGCGGGATGGTGCGCAACGCGCTCGACGCCTTCGCCGCGCGTGATCCCGAAGCAGCGGTGCGGGTCTGTGAAAGCGACGCCGCGCTCGACGATTTCTACGACAGCATCTTCCGTACGTTGGTCACCTACATGGTCGAGAACCCGCGCACGATCAGCCAGGTCGCGCACCTGCTGTTCGTCGCGAAGAATCTCGAGCGTATCGGCGACCACGCCACCAACGTCGCCGAGATGGTGTATTTCGCCGCCACCGGCACCCAGATGGCCGACCGCGACCGCGGCGGCAGCGACCCCCGGGAGTAACGACCATGGCACGTGCCCGCATGCTTCTCGTCGAGGACGACGCCGCCCTGTCGGAGCTGCTCGTCTATCATTTCAAGCGCGAGGATTTCGAGATCGTGCAAACCCCCGACGGCGAGGAGGCGTTGCTGCTCGCCAAGGAGAATGCGCCCGACATCGTGCTGCTCGACTGGATGGTCGAGGGGCTGTCGGGCATCGAGGTCTGCCGCCGCTTGCGCCGCATGACCGAGACCGCGAACGTCCCGATCATCATGCTCACCGCGCGCGGCGAGGAGGAGGACCGCGTCCGCGGCCTCGAGACCGGCGCCGACGACTACGTAACGAAGCCCTTCTCCCCCCGTGAACTCGTCGCCCGCGTCGGCGCGGTGCTGCGCCGGGTTCGGCCGGGGCTCGCGGGCGAGGCGCTGATCTACGCCGACATCGAGATGGATACCGTCGCGCACAAGGTCCGCCGCTCGGGCGAGGTCGTGCCGCTCGGACCGACCGAGTTCCGGCTGCTCAAGCATTTCCTCGAACATCCCGGCTGGGTGTTCTCGCGCGAGCGGCTGCTCGACGCGGTTTGGGGACATGACAGCGACATCGAGAGCCGGACGGTCGACGTCCACATCCGGCGACTGCGAAAGGCGATCAACATCGGCGATCGCCCGGACATGATCCGCACCGTGCGCTCGGCAGGCTACGCGCTCGATTCCGGAGCCTGACCATGGCTGGAGATCGGGCCGGTTGCGCAACGATGGAGCCAACCGCGTCGACATGCGTTGGGCGGAGGCGCAGACGCTTACGCGCAAGAAATTATTAGGAGATTGGCATGAAGCTCATCCTGCTTGCCGCAGCAGCCGTGATCTCGGTTCCGGTGATCGCACAGACCACCCCGCCGGCAGATCCCGCCGCGCAAACGGCACCCGCGACCGATCCGGCCGCGGCCGATCCCGCGATGCAGACTGCGCCGCCCGCCGATGCGGCAGCGCCTGCTGCCGATCCGGCCGCGCCAGCTCCGGCTGATGCGTCCGCGCCCGCTCCCGCGACCGATCCGGCGATGACTGCACCGGCGGCGTCGACCGCGCCGATGGCAGCCGATCCCAACGCGCCGACCCCCGCAGGCGGTTACGCGCCGGCCGGCCCGGCGATCAGCGGCACCGCACAGCCGGGCGTCGCACCGACCTTCCGTCCGGCGCCGACCCCGGCCGAGGCCTATCCGGCTCCAGCGCCGATGGCCAAGTACCCGATCTGCAAGAAGGGTCAGTACGACAAGTGCATGCAGCGCGGCGGCCGCTAAGGACTGAGCTCGGGCGGTTGCACGCCGCTCGATAATATCTAGGGAAGGCGCTCCATCTTTGTGTGAAGGAGCGCCTTTTCTCATGTCCATTCGTTTCGACGGTCGCGTCGCCATCGTCACCGGCGCGGGCGGCGGGCTTGGCCGCGGCTATGCGCTCGAGCTCGCACGCCGCGGCGCCAAGGTAGTCGTCAACGACCTCGGCGGCGCACGCGACGGCACCGGCCACTCGGATGCAGCGCTGAAGGTCGTCGAGGAGATCGAGACTGCAGGCGGCACCGCGATGTCGAACGGCGGCAACGTCGCCGAATATGAGCAGATGGCAGAGATGGTCGCCCGGGCCAAGGAAGCCTGGGGCGGCGTCCATGTCCTGATCAACAATGCTGGCGTGCTCCGCGACAAGAGCTTTGCCAAGATGACGCCGGACGATTTCGAGTTCGTCGTGAAGGTGCATCTGATCGGCTCGGCCAATGCCACCAAGGCATGCTGGGAAACCATGCGCGAGCAGAATTACGGCCGCATCCTGATGACGGCGTCGTCGACCGGCTTGTTCGGCAATTTCGGCCAGGCCAATTACGGGGCCGCCAAGCTCGGCCTCGCGGGGCTGACCAAGACGCTGTATCTGGAAGGCGCCAAGAACAACATCAAGGTCAACACGCTGGCGCCGGTCGCCGGCACGCGGATGACCGAGGACCTTTTCCCCGAGGAAGCGTTCAAGGCGTTCGCGCCCGACAAGGTGATGCCCGCCGCGTTGTTCCTGGTCTCCGAAGACGCGCCGACCAACGCGATCGTCGGCGCGGGTGCGGGCGTGTTTCAGGCATCCTACGTCACCCTGACCCAAGGCAAGCTGCTGACCGGCGACGATCTCTCGCCCGAGGGCATTGCCGCGAACTGGGCCGCAATCACCGACCGCACGGGCGAGATCGTCCCGCAGTCCGGTGCCGAGCAGGGCATGCTGATCGGGAAGGCGCTGCAGGCGGGGTAGGCTCGTTGGGAGTGGGAGCCTATCGTCGGTTGTGTTTCCCGACCGTCATACCGGACTTGTTCCGGCACCCACGGTACCGCGCCTCCTCGCGGCGCAAGTTTGCGGCGACCCGGATGCCGGAACAAGTCTGGCATGAGGTGGAGAGATAACACATAGGCATCCGGAGCGAGACCCTTGGCTCCCGCCCTTGCGGGAGCGCGATACGGGCGGCTCAGTCGGCGACCAGCTTCATCAGCCGACGTTCGACCGGGGCCAGCACCGGTCCGAGTTCGTGGCCCCGCTTGAGCACCACGCCCTGTTCGCCGATCAGCGCCCACATGCCCTGTTTGTTGCGAAGATCGGGACGTTTCTCGATCTTGAACTCCGGCCGCTCGGCCGCCCGGCGAAAGGCCGCGAACACGGCGGCGTCGCGACCGAGATCGATCGCATAATCGCGCCAATGCCCCGCCGCCACCATCCGTCCGTAGAGGTCGAGGATGCGGGTAAGCTCGGCGCGGTCGAAGCCGGTCTGGCTCGCCTTGCCGCCAGCGACCGGAAATGGGCTGACGGTTCCCATCAGGCGCGATCGCGCTCCCGACCCTGGGTCTCGTCACTGTCGGCCAGCAGCGCATCGAGCCGCTTGCGCATTGTCTCCAGCTCGCAACGCATCAATTCCATTTTCTGCGTCGCGGGATCGAACGATTCGCTGCACGAGGTGCCGTAAGGCACGAACCGCGATAGCGCGGCGGCGCCGTCAACCATCGTCGCTCGCGCCGGGATTCCGACCATCACCGCCCCTTCGGGCACGTCCTTGGTGACGACGGCGTTTGCCCCGACCCGCGACCGCCGCCCAACATGGATCGGACCGAGCACCTGCGCGCCCGAGCCGATGATCACGCCATCGGCAAGGGTCGGGTGCCGCTTGCCGGCGACACCGTTGTCCGGGCTCGTGCCGCCCAGCGTCACGCATTGGTAGATCGTCACGTCGTTGCCGATCTCGGCAGTCTCGCCGATCACGACGAAACCATGGTCGATGAAGAAATTGCGCCCGATCGTTGCACCGGGGTGGATGTCGATCGCGGTAACCATCCGCGAGAAATGATTCACCACCCGCGCGAGCAAGAACAGCCGCGCCTTGTAGAGCCGGTGCGCGATGCGGTGGTAGCCGAGCGCCCAGACGCCCGGATAGGTGAGCACCTCGAGACGCGAATGCGGCGCGGGATCCCGCGCGCGGATCGAATCGAGATAGGCAGTCAAACGATTCGCCATCGGCGGTCCCCTACGCGCAGGCTGACAATTTAGTCTCTTGGTGGTCCGATTACCAGAACCGCCCGCCGCCGGCGCCGCCTACCCTTTCGGTCACTCCCTCCTTTCCCTTGCGGAACGGGGTAAAGTCTATCTTTGTTGTCGACATTCGCCGGGTGCGGCACACCCGCATCATCGACCGGGAGATTCAATTGGACGCGATTACCAGCATCGATCTCTACGGCCTGCTGCCGTTCATCGCGGTGGGCTTCGCGGCGCAGGTGGTCGATGGCGCACTCGGCATGGCATTCGGTGTCATCTCGAACACGATGCTGTTGTGGATCGGTGTGCCGCCGGCAGCGGCCTCCGCGGGCGTCCACACCGTTGAGACGTTCACGACGGCGGTGTCGGGCATCAGCCATGCGCTGCATCGTAACGTCAACTGGCGGCTGTTCTTCCGTCTGATGATCCCGGGCGTCATCGGCGGCGTATGCGGCGCGTATCTGCTGTCCAACGTCGACGCCGCCGTCGCCAAACCTTTCATCCTCGCATATCTCGCCGCGATCGGCGTCTATCTGTTGTGGCGGGCGTTTCGCTATCCGCCGCTGGCGCGCGAGCCCAAGATCGTCGAACCTCTCGGTCTGATCGGCGGGTTCCTCGATGCCGCCGGCGGCGGCGGCTGGGGGCCGGTGGTGACCTCCAACCTGCTGGTCCAGGGTGCCTCGCCGCGCACGACGATCGGCACCGTCAATGCGGCCGAGTTCTTCCTGACGCTGACGATCTCGATCACCTTCATCACCCAGTTGGGCTGGGCCGCCTTCACTCTCGCGACGGTGGGCTTGCTGATCGGCGGCGTCGTTGCCGCACCGGTCGGCGCGATCCTCGCGAAGCGCGTGCCGCCGAAGCGATTGATGTTCCTCGTCGGCATCATCCTGACCGTGACGAGCCTGTTCGGGCTCTGGAACGCGGTGATGCGATAAATCGCCGCGGCAGGCGCGAGGAGAACACGCAACGGCTATAATAGGGCATTGGTTTGATCGAGCTCGCCAGCTAGATCCTCGTTTTTCATCGATTGAGGCGATCAGTGGCTGCGACGTATCTCCCGACGCTCAAGCAGCTGCAATATCTGGTCGCGTTGCAGGATCACGGCCATTTCGGGCGCGCCGCCGAGGCGTGCTTCGTTACACAATCGACGCTGTCAGCCGGCCTTCGCGAGCTGGAGACGCTGATCGGGGTGACGCTCGTCGAGCGCACCCGCCGGGTCGTGCGCTTCACATGGCTGGGCGAGCGGATCGCCGACAAGGCGCGGCGAGTGTTGCGCGAGGCCGAGGAGCTGGGCGATCTCGCGCGGGCCGCCGGGCGCCCGCTGACCGGCGAAATGCGGATGAGCGTCATCCCCACCATCGCGCCGTTCATGCTTCCGCGGATCCTCCCACGTCTGCGCCGCGACTATCCCGACCTCAAGCTCTACCTGCGCGAAGAGCCGAGCGGACCCGCCTGCGAGGGGCTGCAGAACGGCCGCACGGACTGCGTCCTGCTCGCGCTGCCCTATTCCTGCGGCGAGGTGACCGCGCAGCCGCTGTTCGACGACCCGCTCTACGTCGCCTATCAGGCGCGCGACATCCCCAGCGACCCGCCGACGATCCCCGCCGCCCTGATCGACGAGACACGGCTGCTGCTGCTCGAGGACGGGCATTGCCTGAAGGATCACGCGCTCTCAGCGTGCAACCGGCCGGAAATGCGCGCCGAGGCGTCGATGCTCGGGACGTCGCTGCATACCATCGTGCAGATGGTCGACAATGGCCTCGGAATGACGATGCTGCCCGAGATGGCATTGCGCAGCGGCATCCTCGATCACACCAACGTCATCGCGCGCCCGCTCGACGCGCCCAACGCGATGCGCCACATCGCCCTTGTCTGGCGACGGGCGTCGCCGCGGGAGCGTGACTTCCAGTTGCTGGCGGGGGTATTCGCCGAAGCGCACTAGGCGCGCGCAACCTTCGTCGGCCCCGGGCCGTATCTCCGTCGCCCACGTGCCACGTTGCCCATCGGTGAATGGGCCGACGGCTAAATGGGCCAAGGTAATTGGAGAGAGACATGATCAAGCCACTTCTTCTCGCGCTGACGAGCACGATGGCGCTCGCAGCCTGCACGACGATGGACAACGGCGATTCGGCGGCCGCCAGCCCCGCGGGTTCCACCGCGCCGGTCGCGGATGCCGGCACTGCCAACACGGCTTCGGCGAGCGGTAATCCGACGGTCGGCGGCGCAGCGATGTCGTCGTCGATGACGATCGTCCAGAACGCATCGGCAGCGCCGAACCTGACCACGCTGGTTGCTGCCGTTAAGGCCGCGGGGCTGGTCGAGACCCTGTCCGGCCCTGGGCCCTTCACGGTGTTTGCGCCGACCAACGACGCGTTCGGGCGGCTCGCGCCGGGCACCGTGGACAGCCTGCTCAAGCCCGAGAACAAGGCGTCGCTGGTTAAGGTCCTCACCTACCACGTCGTCGCCGGTACGGTGTCGGCGGCACAGCTGATGGACCAAATCAAGGCAGGCAACGGTACCGCGACGCTGACGACGGTCGCCGGCCAGCCGCTCACCGCGACGATGACGGGCAATGTCGTCACGCTGACCAGCGCGACCGGCAACAAGAGCTATGTCGAGGTCGCCGACGTCCGGCAGTCGAACGGCATCGTCCATGTCGTCAATGGCGTGCTGGTACCGACGCTCGGCTGATCGGTGTCGAAGATCGCGCCGGATCCGACGGGTTCGGCGCCGATCTACCAACCGCCGTCCCGCGACGCCGGCTCTCGGGGCCATACAGTACAGCGCACCCGAAGCCCGGGTTCGGGATCAAGCCCGGGATCACGGAGACGAGTCCGCGCCACCCTCCTCGACCGTCATCCCCGCGTGGCATCATCCTCGCGCGCAGCCCAGCGCGCGCCCGCCGCCGCATCGGCCTCGCGGGCCTCTACCCAGCGCGCCTCTGCGCCGCGCTGCTCACGCTTCCAGAACGGGGCGTCGGTCTTCAGCCGGTCGATCAGATAGGCGCAGGCCTCCAGCGCGGCGGCGCGGTGTGGTGCACTTGCGGCAACGAAGACGATCCGTTCGCCCGGGCGCATCGAGCCGACGCGGTGGACGATCGTCGCTCCGCTCAGCATCCAGCGATCGATCGCCGCGGCTGCCACCGCGTGCAGCGCGGCTTCGGTTGCGCCCGGATAATGCTCCAGCTCGAGCGTCGCGACCCCGTCATCGCTGCGCACCAACCCAGTGAAGGTCGCGACCGCCCCCGCCCCCTCGCCTTGCGCCATGTCGAACTCGGCAGCCACGTCGATCGGTTCGACCTGCACCGCGATCCGGATCATCCGCCGGTTACCGGGGGGAAGATCGCAATCTCGCGCGCGCCCGCGATCGCGGCCGCCATGGGGACGAACGCCTGGTCGACCGCAGCGCGCAGCCGGTCGCGATCGACGAAGGCGGCAGCGTGAGCCTCGTCGCGTTGCGCAAGCCAGTCGATCAGTCCCGCGACGTCGGCAATCCCTGCCGGCGGATCGACGACCTCTTCGCCGCAACCGATCCGCTCGCGCACCCAGGCGAAATACAGCATCCGGACCGCCATGGTCAGTCCATGTGCCTCACGCCCACGCGCAGATAATCCCAGCCGGTGAACACCGTCAGCACTGCAGCACTCCACAGGCACACCAGACCGACCAGCTTGATCCATGCCATCGCCGGCAGCGCCCCGGCCAGGATCAACGCCCCGAATGCGACCAGCTGCAGCGCCGTCTTCCATTTGGCGAGTTGCGATACCGGCAGCGAGACTTGAAGGCCGGCGAGAAACTCGCGCAGTCCCGACACCGCGATCTCGCGGAGCAGGATGATCAGCGCCGCGATCAGATTGACCCCGGTGATCAACGCCATGTCGTCGTGTCGCGAGCTCACGAGCATCAGGATTACCGCTGCGATCATGATTTTGTCCGCGATTGGATCGAGGAACACGCCGAGTTTCGACACCGTTCCCTGCGCGCGCGCCAGATACCCGTCGAAATAATCGGTGATGCCCATCAGGCAGTAAAGCGCGAAGGCGATGCCGAAGCCCGCCTCCCAGCGCGGCCACCACAGGAACCCCACCAACAGCGGCACGGCAACGATTCGCGACAGCGTAAGCAGGTTCGGGAGCGTCCACATGTCCGACCCTTACTCGCCCGCGCGGCGGGCGGGAACCGGTTTTGGCCGTTGGTTCGGCATCCAAGCTCGGCTATGTCCCGCGGCAATCCTGCCACGACAAGGTCGTTTCCCGTCATGATCAATGCGTTAGGGTTGCTGAAGCAACGCCGCTTCCTGCCCTTGTTCACCACGCAATTTCTCGGCGCTTTCAACGACAATCTGTTCAAGACCTCGATGGTCCTGTTCGCCACCTACGTGATCTTCAACGATCCGAAGATCGAAGCCAATTTCAATGCCTTGGCGACCGGCATTTCCATCCTGCCCTTCTTCTTGCTCTCCGCGCTCGCGGGGCAGCTCGCCGACAGCCACGACAAGGCGCGGATCATCCGCATCGTCAAGACTGCCGAGATCGTGATCATGCTGCTGGGCGCGGCCGGGCTGATGGTCGCCAAGGCCGGGCATACCGATCTCGGGCTCGGGCTGATGCTCGGCGCCGTGCTGTTGCTGGGCACGCATTCGACCTTTTTCGGGCCGATCAAATACGCGATTCTGCCCCAGCACTTGCCCGCCGGCGATGTGCTCGGGGGCACGGGCCTGGTCGAGGCGGGCACCTATCTCGCGATCCTGACCGGCACCGTGGTCGCGGGCTGGGTATCGATCGAAGTTGCCGCAGGTCTGGTCATCATCATCGCGCTGGTCGGCTGGGTGGTCGCCCGGGAGGTGCCCCCGGCGCCGCGCGAAGGGCCGCGACTGACGTTGAATTACAACCCGTTCACCGCGTCGTGGCGGCTGATCGGCGCGACCATGCATATCCCGCGGCTGTTTCTCGCGATTTGCGCGATCAGCTTCTTCTGGACGATCGGCGCGATGCTGATCATCGTCTTCCCGCCGCTGGTAAAGAACGTGCTCACCGCCGACGAACGCGTGGCGAGCCTGACCATCGCGGTCTTCTCGGTCGGCGTCGCGATTGGCTCGATCGTGATCAACACGATGCTGAAGGGCAAGATCTCGGCGCGCTATTCACCGTGGTCGGTGATCGCGATGGGCGGTTTCATCGTGCTGTTCTCGTTCCTCGCGCGCGGCTGGACCCCGGCGGCGACGGGCACCTATTACGGCCTGTCGGCATTCATCGCGCAGCCGGGCGCGATCCCCATCATCCTCACGCTTGCCGCCATCGCGATTACCGGCGGCATGTTCGTCGTCCCGCTCTACGCGTTTCTCACCACCACCGTGGAGCGCGATCAGACCGCGCGCACCGTGGCCGCCAACAACGTCGTCAATTCAGGTGCGATGACGATCGGGTCGCTCGCCGTGATCGGCATCGCCGCGCTCGGAGTCTCGCCGGAGAACATGCTGATCGTAATCGCGGCGATGTGCCTGGTGTCGGCGTGGATCGCGCACCGTCTCCATCTTGCCTGCGACTGATCAGGCGATCAGCGTGTAGAAGCAGGTGAAGAAGGCGGCGAAGCTCAGCGCAAACAGCTTCCAGTCGCTGTCGTCGTTACGCGCCGGGCGTTTCGGCACGGGCGCGGGCGGCAGCGATGCGCGAAACGGATGGCGGGCGGCTTCGTTGGTAAGGACAAGGCGTCTGGTCATGGTGAGACGTTAACGCCGCGTTTAGGATTTCGACCAGCGTTAATGATAGTTAACAATGACCTGTCCGACGCTGGGACAAATATTCGGAGAGGCTTGAAAACGATGAGCGTGGCATTTCGCCGGGAGAGCGACGAGGAGCATAAGGAACCGCGCTTCGAACTTCCGATTCCGGCCGGTCCCAACCTGGTCACCGCGCGCGGGCTGGCGCTGATCGACGAGCGGATCGCGGCCTTGTCGCAAGCGCGTGAAACGGCGGACGCCGACACGGCCGAACGGATCGCGCGCGACCTGCGCTACTGGCAAACCCGGCACGCCACCGCGGAACTGACACTTCCCCCGGCCGATGGCAGCGCCGGTTTCGGGTCGCTGGTCGACATCGTAGTCGCGGGCAAGCCGCGCACGATCGCGATCGTCGGCGACGACGAGGCCGACCCGAAGGCGGACCGTCTCGCCTTTTCCGCTCCGCTCGCCCGCGCGCTGATCGGCGCCGAGGCAGGCGACGTGCTGGCGTTCGCGGGACGCGACGATGCGCTAACCGTGATTGCGGTCCGCTGACGGTTGCGCCGCATCGTCACCGCCGCAGCAATGCGCTAGACGACGGCATGCGTCGCGCACGGATCGAACTCAAGCATCACACGCTCCGGCGGCGCGATCGCACGCCCGCGTGGCTGGATCTGTCGTGGCGGATCCTGCTCGCCTTTGCGCTGATCGGCATCGCGCTGGCGGTGCATTGGTTCGATCGCGACGGCCTGCGGCAGAATACCGGCGAGCCGATCAGCTTCGCCGACGTGCTGTATTTCACGATGATCACCGTCACCACGGTGGGCTATGGCGACATCGTCCCCGTGACCCAGCAGGCACGGATGTTCGACACCTTCGTCGTCACCCCGATCCGCCTGTTCGTCTGGCTGATCTTCCTGGGTACGGCCTATGATTTCCTGCTCAAGCGGGTTTGGGAGAAATGGCGCATGTCGGTCATCCAGCGTAATCTCGACGGGCATGTCATCGTCGCGGGCTATGGCCTTAGCGGATCCGAGGCGGTCGGCGAGCTGATCAAGCGCGGCACCGATCCACAGACGATCGTGGTGATCGACGAGGATGTCGCGGCATTGCGCGCGGCCGAATGCTGCGACGTCACCGTGATGGAGGGAAATGCGACCCGCAATGCGGCGCTCGAGGCGGCGCAGGTCGCGCGGGCGCGCTCGATGATCGTGGCGGCCGGGCGCGACGACACCTCGATCCTGATCGTCCTGACCGCGCGGCGGCTCGCCCCCACCGTGCCGATCAGCGTCGTGATCCGATCCGAGGACAACGAAGCGATCGCGCACCAGGCCGGCGCCAGCACCGTGATCAATCCGGCGAGCTTCGCTGGGCTGCTGCTCGCCGGCTCGACGCAAGGCGCGCACATCGCCGAATATATGGCCGATCTCGCCGCTGCCGGCGGGCAGGTCGCGCTGCGCGAGCGAACCGTGACCGGCGACGAAGTCGGCAAGCCGCCGGCGCAGATCGTCACCGGGCTCGGCCACCGGATCTACCGCGGAGATCGGAGCTTCGGCTTCTGGGAGCTCGAGGCAGGCCGGCTGGAAACCGGGGACGTCATCGTCGAAGTCGTCCCGCGCGAAGGGGCTTGAACATCGGTCGGCCACATGCCGACCCCCTATGTCGCGAGCGACTTCGCCAGCTTCGCGCCCAACGCCTGCATCGTATAGGGTTTCTGCAGCAGCTCGCGCCCTTCGGCCATCGCCGACGCAGCGGCCTGGCTGTAACCTGATGTCAGCACGACTTTCAGCCGCGGCCAGCCGCGACTGATTTCACGAGCCAGTTCGAGGCCGCCCATGCTGCCCGGCATGACCATGTCACTGAAGACGAGATCGAAGCGCGCGTCCCGCGCCAGCAACGCCATCGCTTTGCCGGCGTCCTCCGCGCGGACATAGTCGTAGCCGAGTTCGCCGAGCATCTCGCCTACCATGTCGGCCACCTGGTCGTCGTCCTCGACGAGGAGCAGCCGGCGCCGAGCGGTAGCCACCTCGACGTCACCGGTACAGGGCGCGGTCACCTCCAGCGGCTTGGCCGAACAAGGCAGCAACAGCGACACGGTGCTACCCTCGCCCACCTCGCTTTCCAACCGCACCTCGCCGCCGGCCGCGCGGGCGAAGCCATACACCTGGCTGAGCCCCAGGCCGGTGCCGCGACCGACGTCCTTTGTCGTGAAGAAGGGCTCGAAAACCTTGTACAGGTTCTCGGGCGCGATCCCGGTGCCCTGATCTGCGATCGCCACCCGAACCATCGCGGGCTCGGTCGCGGTCGCGTCGCGAAGCTCGGCCGTGATGCGGATCGTGCCGCCGTCGACCATGGCATCGCGTGCGTTGAGCGCGACGTTGAGGATCGCGACCTCGAACTGCGACGCATCGACCTCCACCGGGCAGAGATCGGCGGCGAACTCCATTTCGACCGCGATGTCCTCGCGCAGCGATCGGTCGAGCAGATCCTGCATGCCGCGGATCGTGCGCTCGACGCTGATCACCTCGGGCTTGAGCGGCGATTTACGGGCGAAGGTGAGCAGCTGCTGGGTGAGCTTCGCGCCGCGATCGATCGCCTGGCGGATCCCGGTCTTCAGCCGCTCCCGGCGTGCGGGATCGTCGGTGCGGTCCAGCAGGTCGAGCCCGCTCGACGCGACCATCAGGAGATTGTTGAAATCATGCGCGACGCCGCCGGTCAGCTGCCCCATCGCTTCCATCTTCTGCGACTGACGCAAGGCCTCTTCGGCCTTCTCGCGCTGCGCGATCTCGTCGCGCAACCGCCGGTGCGAGCGGCTGATCGACGCATAGGCGATCCCGAGCGCGGCGATGAGCAACGCGGCGGTCATGATCAACAGCGCCACGCCGGCATAGCGCGTCACTCGCCGCGCCCAGCTCTCCTGCGAATAGCGCATCAGCACCGTTCCCAGGCGCGTGCCGTTCTGCGTGACCGCCAGCCGCCAGATGATGTCGCCACCGTCACGGCCGCTCGTCGCGACGGTGAGCCGGCCGGGCAGAGCGAAGCCCGTACGCGCAAAGCCTGCTTCCAGCTCACCGTTCATCCCATAGGCGCCCGCCGCTAGCACGTTGCGGTTGGCCTTGAACGCGTTGAGATAGTCGTTGAGCGCAGCGGCGTCGGCGAAGGCGAGCGGGGCGGCGATGCTGCGTGCGAGGATCTCGGCCTGGACATGGGACGCCCGGCGGCGTTCGTCGAGACGCCCCCGGTCGTTCTGGACGCCGAGCAATACGCTGGCCAGCAGGAACAGCAGCGCCAGCGCGACGGGGAGCAGCGGGGTGCCGCCGAAGTCGCGGAACCGTGAAAGAATGGCACGAGCGGTCATGTCACTTCTCCACGGCGACGGCGAGTTCGAGCAGCTTGGAACTGATCGTCAGCCCCGCGCTCGCGGCGTTCGCGCGGTTGATCACGAAGCGGACCCGGCCGCCCCGGATGACGAAGCGGATCGCACCGTTGACGTTGCCTTGCCGCTCGTCCGTCACGATCAGCACGGGCTGCCTTCTGGAGGTCCGCATTATGTCTACGGCAGTCTGCCCGCGCAACTCGCCCACGAACAGGATCTGACATCCTGAGACCGGATCGAGGGGCTGCATGCGGCGGATCGCGATGGCCCGCGTATCGATCCGCTGCCCACGCACGGCGTCGTCGAGCGTAGAGCCGAACGGATCGGCGCCGGCGACGCAGATCTGGAACGGTGCACGGTCGCTGGCGAACGCGTTTGCCGGCCATCGTACGAACGGGGCGAATTTGTAGAGAAAATTGGCTTTCACGGCATATTCGAGCGCTGCGGCCGCCGCAGGGGCCGGCGCGAGCGCGATCGGAACCACGGCCAGAATGGCGACAAGCAGACGGCAGCGAGCTGCAATGGAGGCTGCGCCGTTCACCAGCGCCATTGCAGGCTCGCCGAGACTTGTCGCGGAATGAGGTTGCCGGTCTCGCCGGCATATTCCTGGTGATAACGATGCAACAAGTTGGCCCCGGTAATCGCCAGCATGACGCGATCGTCGATTGCCCACCCGAGCCGCGTGTCGAGCTCGAGATAGGGACGCAAACGCGTCTCCGATGCCGGTCCGAGACGGCGCAGCGCCGCATCTAGCGTGACGCCGCGACCGAGTTCCATGGAAGACCGTAGCGATGCCTTGTGCTCGGGATCGGCACCCAATTGGGAGATACCGATCAGCCCGCTAGCGGAAGGATCGAACGAGAAGGTCTTGCGGATGATCGTGAAGGAAGCGGATAGCTTCCACCAATCTAGCGCTTGCCAGTCGCCCCAGCTTTCCAGACCCCAGATCGTACCGCCAAGGCCGTTGCCCCAGCGCAACGGAACGAAGCCGCCGGGCGCCGGCTCGACGGTCTTCAAATCGTCGTAAACATGGCGAAAGCCGGTCACCGAGATCGAGAACCGGGCGTTGGGAGCCAGCCGGGTCCCAAGCTCGAACGCGACCAGTTTTTCCGCCGCGAAGTCTTTCGCACCGGTCAGGAACAGCGTCGGGCCGACGGACTCGCGGACGTCACGGTCGAACGGCGTTGCCGAGCGTATCGCGCGCGACACTGCGCCCCAGATCAGCAGCCCGGATCGCGGTGTCCACGCCACGCGCGCGCTTGGCAGCGGCGTCGCGGCGGTCAGCGGATCCTTCTCGATCTTCACCCCGACGGTCAGATCGAGGTGCGGCGCCAATTTCGCGGTATCTTGGACGAAGACATTGGCGAGCCACAGAGTCTGCGCGGCCGGATCGAAGTCGAGGCCATTGGCGCCCTGGATGCGATAGCGGCTGGCGCGGACGCCGCCTCCAAAAACGACGGCGTTGGCGGTACCGATCGGGAAACTCTGTTGCGCATCGAAGTCATAGGTATCGAGCGCGAATCGCCCACCGCCGTTGACCGTGTGGCGAACCGTGCGGTCATAATAGGCCTGCACCTGCAGGTTGGCGTCGGCGGCAATGCTGCGATTCCATCGCGCGAGTACGTTCCGACCGACAATCCGCTCATCGTTGCTGCCAGCCTGCCCCCGGCTGCCTTGATAGGCATCGCCTTGCAGCGTCACCTGATCCTGCTCGCTTGCGGTCCAATCGAGGCGGAAGCCGCCCTGCACCCGCCAACGGTCGTCCTCGCCGGATGCGCCGGAGGCAGTCCGGGTCGCGTCACCCTCGATCCCGCGAAGATATACGCGATATGCCAGATTACCGCCGGTCTGGCCGCCATAGCGCAGAGTGCCGGACCGCTCGAGCGTGCCGCCACTGGCTTCGACGAGGATCCCAGCGCTGTCACCCGCGCTCTTGGTAATTATATTGATGACGCCGTTGACCGCGTTCGCGCCCCAGAGGGTCGCACCGGGGCCGCTGATCACCTCGATCCGGTCGACATCAGCAAGGACGACGTCCTGCATGTCCCAGTACACACCCGAGAACAGCGGCGTGTAGACGCTTCGCCCGTCGATCAGCACGAGCAGCTTGTTCGCGAAGTTCTGCGCCGCGGGGCTGCCGCTCAGGCCGCGCGCGCTGACGACGTACTGGCTGGAACTCTGCCGTGCGACGACGAGATTCGGGGCAAGCCGCAAGGCTTCCGGGATCGTCGTAGCGCCCGAACGTTCGATGTCGTTATTGCTGATGACGTATACAGAAGCAGGCGCCACCCCGATCGCTTGCGGCGCCTTGGTCACCGATGAGATGTCGACCTGAGACAATTGGTCGAGCGACATCTGGCGAAGATCGGTAAATGTCTGGGCGTGCGCCATCGACGGCGCCGCAAAGCCCACGCCACCGCTGGCGATCATCAATGAACGCCGTAGCCATCCCCCCCCGTAGCGACGCATTTATTGCCTAACTTTTTTTCCGCTTTTTTTGCCCGTTAGCGATCATGACGGGCGCGGAACAGAGGCATTCGTTTGACGCAAGATAATGACGTTCGACTTGGCAGCTGAAGATCGTTCCTCGCGGCGCCCGCCGGCGGCGCCATGGTCTGGGCGGCCGGCGCGGCTCATCTTCATCCTCGAATCGACGCGACTACGCTCGAGACCCGTGGCGTATCGTTGCCGTGCGTTGGTCAGGTCCGGTGGCGCGTGCCCTTCGTCGTGAATAGATCGACGACTGCGAGCGCAAACGGCGCACCCAACAACCACATCCAAATGTAAGGCTGGTGCATGACATTTTCCTAGAAGGTGTTGGAATAGAACGCGTTAATCGGCATGCTGTTCCTCGCGCCTTACTGAGGGCGGAATAGGGATGGCCATTGTTGGCTGGGCGTTGCCGACCCGAAGGTGGCTTGACGAACCATCGACGCGCCAGCCGCTCGTTCGGAGACGTCGTACATCGAAGATCTTCATCGTCCCCTTGCTCAACGCGAGGGGGTGATGATATGTACGCCCCAGTTGATAGCTCGATTTGTAAAGATTGTTGGACAGTATCAGTAGGTTAGGCGGAGCCAACGAAGTTCGAGCGGGTCGACGGGGCGAAGGAGAGAACGATGCATCTTGACCGACGAATTCATGTTCGACGACTGGCGCTGAGCCTCGCCGTCTCCGCGCTGGCGCTAGCCGGCTGTTCCAAGAAGGAAGATAGTTCGGCGGGAACCGCCACTGGCACGACCGCCTCGACGCCCGAAGTCGCGGCGACGCCCGCAGAACCTGCGGCGGCAGCCGCCGCGGCGCCTGCTCCCGACAATGTCGATACGCTCGATGGCGTGAAGTTCGCCAGCCTGACCGGCGACGCGGCGAAGGGCAAGACCGCGTTCGCGACCTGCCAGACCTGCCATGCCGTGGAAGCCGGCGTGAACAAGATCGGCCCCTCGCTCCACGCGGTCGTCGGTCGCAAAGCCGGCACGATCGCGGGCTTCAACTACTCGCCCGCGAACAAGAACAGCGGGATCACCTGGACGCCCGAAAAGCTGTTCCAGTATCTCGAAAAACCGCAACGGGTCGTACCGGGCACGAAGATGGTCTTCCCGGGCTTTTCGGAGGCGCAGAAGCGCGCCGACGTGATCGCCTATCTCGGCACCAACACCTGATCCGACGGGCGGCCCGGCGTGAACCGCCGGGCCGCACTTCATCGTCTCGCCAGGTCGGCGAGATGGACTGGAAACGACAGCGCCAGCGGCAGCGCGATCCAGTACCAGTCGAGGCCGGTCAGCGCACCGCGTAACGCAACCAGCATCAGGACCCCCGGCATCAGCCGCAGCATGGCGTCCCAGGCGCGCCAGCCGGCGCGGGTCAGCCAGCCGAATTCGACCGCGATCACGGCGAGCACGATGTCGACCGCGTGACCGCTTGCGAACAGCCATCCGATCGCGCCACCGGCGAACGACGCGCCGTTCAGGAAAAGGGCCCGTTCAGGCGAACGATCGTCATGTTCAGATAACCGGCGAACGTCACCCACAGCAGATAGGGGATCAACAGCACCGCGCCGATGATCGACCGCCGCCAGATCAGGACGAGCAGCGCCGCCACCGACACCCACAGCACGACGACCTCGATCAACGCCCAGTCGGGCCGGTGGAGGCGGAAGAACAACAGGCTCCACAGGATATTGAGGAAGCCGTTGAGCGCGAACGTGCCGAGCAGCCATTCGCGTTCGCTCTGCCTCGGCATCGCCAACCAGCCGGTCACCCCGGCAAGCGCCGTCAACGCGTAGATCCCGGTCCAGGCGACACCATAGGCGGCTTCGGGCGGCGCCCAGCGTGGCTGGACGAGGCCGTGGTACCACGGGCCGATCTCGGTGATCGTCGCACCCATCACCGCGACGACCAGCGCGATGACCGCGGCGATGACGATCGGGAAGAACCACGCCCGGTTCATTGCCCGCTCACCCTGCGGTCTGCAGCAAGTGCCGCATATCCTTCAGGAAGATGCGGAGGTACGCCATCGGTCGCGCGTAGACGAGTTGCTTGTTCAGATAGGCCGGCCAAATCAGGTTCTGCACATCACGGTCGTTGCACATTGTCACAAATCGCTCCCGCCGCCGGTCGTTGCGATACCAGAAATGCTGCATGATCCCCAATATCCAGAATAGCTGGCCGTGCGCGCGCATGAAGGCGCGGCGGGCCCGGCGGAGCGCGCGGGGGTTGCCCGAGGCGAGGAACGCGCCGACCGCCGACGCTGCCTCCCGCCCTGCCAGCATCGCGTAATAGATGCCCTCGCCCGACGCCGGCGCGACGACTCCGGCGGCATCGCCGACCACCAGGACGTCACGGCCATTGTCCCACCGCCGCAACGGCTTGAGCGGGATCGGCGCGCCTTCGCGGCGGATCGTCTCGCAGCCCGCGAGACCCTCGCGCTCGCGCAGCCGGCCGACCGCATCGCGCAGCGCAAATCCCTTGTTGGCGCTGCCGACGCCAACGCTTGCGGTATCGCCGTGCGGGAAGATCCAGGCGTAGAAATCGGGCGACAACGAGCCTTGGAAGTAAATGTCGCAGCGTCCGCGATCGAACGCGCCGGCCCCGCGGTCGCCGCGAGGCGACCGGATCACCTCATGATAGGCGAACACGCACGGCATCCGCGCGGCTCCGGCAAGCGTGGCGCGGGCGACCCGCGACCGCGCGCCGTCCGCCCCGACCACGCAGCGCGCCGTGACGCGGCGCTCGGCCCCGCCGCGCTCGTCGGCGTAGACCACGATCGCGGTACCGTCGTCATCGCGCTCCAGCCGATCGAAGGTACCGGTCGAGCGCGAGGCGCCGGCGCCCGCGGCGCGCACGCGCAGCCATTCGTCGAACTCCTCGCGGTCGACCATCGCCACGAAGCCGCCGCCCCCCGACATGTCGACCGCCATCTCGACCGCCGCCTCGGACGGCCCGATCATGCGCGCGGACACCGCGCGACCCACGATGAGGTGATCGGGAATCGCGAAGTCGCGGATCAGCCGCGGCGGGATCGCCCCGCCGCACGGCTTGATCCTGCCCGCGCGGTCGAGCAGCAGGACGCTGTGTCCCGCCTCCGCCAGATCGGTCGCGACCGTCGCTCCCGAAGGTCCGCCGCCGACAACGACACAGTCATAGTCCGTCATGCCGGCTCACCGACACCCGACCAGACAGCCGATCGCCGCGCCGGCGTTCGCACGGCGAGCGAGGCGGCGGCGAGGAACAGCATCGCCTCCGCGAGAAACACCATCGTGAAGGTACCGGTGGTCGATCCCGTCAGCGCGCGCCCGATATCGACCCCGACCGCGCCGATCAGTCCGCCGAGGCCGAACGCGATCGCCTGGGCCGCGCCCCAGACCCCGATCCGCGCGCCCTCATGCCCCGTGCGCCTGCTCGCCAGCGTCATCATCGAACCGATCGCCGCGACCGCGAACACGCCGTTGGCGAATCCCAGCAAGATGATGTTGGCGGCCAACGGCCAGCCGGCGCCGGTTTGCGCGCCGAGCGCAAGTCCGGCCAGCGCGATCGCCGAACCGATGCACCCTCCGACGATCCAGCGGTGTCCGCCCTCGCCGCGGCCTTGCCCGCGCCCGCCAAAGGCATTGCCGCCGACTCCGACGAGGATCATGCCTGCCAGCACCCCCGCATGCTGCAGCCCGGACAGATGCGTCGATTGGCCGGGGGTGTACGCAAAGACCAGGCCGGCGAACGGTTCGAGAATGAGGTCCTGCATCGAATAAGCGAGCATCGACAGGAACACGAAGAAGGTGAAGCGGCGCGCAGTGCCGTCCGCCCACATCTCGCCCAGCACTTGCTTGAGGGCTGGAGAGGGAGTGGCTTGGAGGTCGGGCACGGCGGATCCCGGCGCCGCGCTTCCCTCCACCCCCCGCACCGCCACCATCGCGATCAGCAGGGCGACCCCGGCGACGGCGGCGACGACCATCGTAAGCCGTGGCAGCGAAAAGGGATCGGTCAGCGCGCCCGCTACGCCCGCACTCACCACGATCCCGGCAATCATCATGACCCAGGTGATCGACGCCGCCGCGGCGCGGCGTTCCGGCGCGACCCGGGCCGCAAGCAGCGCCAGCAGCGAGGTACCGGCGGCGGCGACGCCGATGCCGATCAGCGTGAAGGCGCAGAAGGCGAGCGCATATCCGAGCGGCGATCGTTCGGCGAGTGGGCCGATCGATCCCACTGCGAGCAGAGCGCCCAGCGCAAGCGTCGTCATGCCGGCAACGATCCACGGTGTCCGCCGCCCACCGCCATCGGACTTGTGGCCCCATGCCGGTCGCGACAGCTGCACGGCATAGTGCCACGCCACCAAGCCCGCGGGCAGCGTCGCCGGCAGGGCGTATTCGACCACCATGACGCGGTTGAGCAGCGAGGTTGCCAGCATCACGATCGCGCCGATCGCGCTTTGCACGAGACCGAGCCGAACGATGCCGAACCATCCCAATGGCTTCACAACCCGAGGACCCCGCCAAGGCCTAGCGACGAAGCAAGCATTCCCAGCACGTAGAGCGTCGTGCCGGTCGCATTGTACCAGGGCGTGCGCGCGAGCGGATCGCCGAGCAGCCGGCGCATCAGCCCGAGCTGCCCCAGCAGCAGCACCGCGACGACCGCGGCAACGATAGCGTGCCCCCACAATCCGAGCAGGACGACGACCAGAACTTGGGGAAGGGCCATCACCAGGCATGCGACCCGCGCGGCGCGATCGACGCCGAGCACCACGGGCAGCGAACGCAGCCCGGTGGCACGATCGCCCTCCACCGCTTTGAAGTCGTTGAGTGTCATGATGCCGTGCGCACCGAAACTATACAGCCCCAGCACGATCAGCACTGGCGTCGACGGCAACGCCGCCGCCATGACCGCCGCCCCGGTGAACCAGGTCAGCCCTTCGTAGGTCAGCGCGACCACCCCCGGACCGATGATCCCGCTGGTCTTGAACCGGAATGGCGGCGCGCTGTATCCCCAGGCGCAGACCAGCCCCAGGCACGTCGCGGCAAACACCCACGGACCGGTCAGCGCGGCAACCGTGAGCGACAGCAGCGTACCCGCGATCGCGATCGCCAGCCCCCATCGCCCTGCGACACGCCCCGATGGAATCGGGCGCGCGGGCTCGTTGATCGCATCGACATGTCGATCGAACCAGTCGTTGACGGCCTGGCTGGTTCCGCAAACGAGGGGACCCGTCAGCAGCGCGCCGGCGATCAGGAACGGCCAGCGCTCGGCGACCGGAACCCCCGACGAGACCACGCCGCACATGAACGCCCACATCGGCGGAAACCATGTGATCGGCTTAAGGAGCTCGACGATATCGCGAACCGACGGAGGTGGTGCGAGGCGCCGAGATGCCGTCGATGAACTCATGCCGAAAAGCTAAGGTTGACACGCGAACCCGTCAAACGAAATTGACGGCGGCCTGCCTCAGCTGTCGCCGGCCACCAGATTGCCCAGGCCATGGCGGTGAAGCTTGGAATACAGGCTCTGGCGACTGACGCCCAACACCTCTGCGGCAGACGCACGATTGTCGGACGTGTAGGCCAGCGCCGCTTCGATGCAGAGCCGCTCGATCAGGTCCGTCGACTCACGGACGATGTCCTTCAACGACATCCGGCCGACAAGCTCGGTCAGTTGTTCGACCGAACGCGGTACATCGCGTACGATCGCCGGCGCGTCGCGCAAGCGGCGGCCGACCGTCCGGATCGTGAAACCGTAGCAATCGCCGTCATCGAGCGGCGCGATCACCCCTGACACCTCGATCTCCTCCTCGGCGCCGGCCGACCCGCGCACGATCGTCGCAACGTTGCGCACCGATCCATGCTCGCGAAGCTGCGTCACGATGAGTTCGAGATCGATGCCGGGGCGGCCGAGCCAACCTGCCAGCCGTGCGCCGGTCACTCGATCGATGGACGGCATCTCGGTCAGTTCGACGAAGGCGGCGTTTGCGGTCAGGATCCTGAGGTCGCGATCCACCAGAACGAACGCATCGGGCATCCGTTCGACGACATCCCCGAGCACCTCGTTGAAGCCGTCCGGATCGGCGCGCGCGGCGGGTGCTGTGGTCACTCGCACCAACAGCAGCGCAGCCCGCGCCTGCCGGAACAGTCGAGCGGACAGCGAGACCTCGCGTCCGTCGTTCAGTCGCAGCGCGACCGCGGGCAGATCGTCGGCAACCCCTGCGCCGCCGAGATGGGCGACGAGGTCGTCGCGATCCCGGCTGTCGACGATCGCGTGGACGGGCGTGCCGATCAGCACCCCGTCGGCGGCATCGAGCAGCCGATGCGCAGCCGGATTGGCCTCACGGATGCGACGCGTGTCCGCATCGACGATCAGCACCGGCTCCGACGCCATGTCGAAGAGCAGGCGATAGCGGGTTTCCGCCTGACGTAGCCGCATATAATCGCGCTCGAGCGATTGCTGGGTCTGCAACAGCCGCTGCTGCATCGCCGCGGCGCCACGCATGTCGCGGCCGATCGCGATCCTGCGGTCACCATCACCGAGCGCCATCACGAGGTAGCGCACCGGCACGTCGCCGCGCGCCGAGGGATGGTTGACCTGCCGCCAGCGCCGCGCCGCATCCGGCCGCACCGACTCCGTCATCATTTCCTCGATCTTGGACCGGCTATCCGCCGTAACGGTCTCGATCCAGGGTTCGCCGATACAATCGGCAAATGCGTGATCGGCAAGGTCGCCATGCGACACGGCGACATCCAGAACCCTGCCATCGCGCGTGAGGATAAACGCGACGTCACCGACCGCCGCCAACAGTGCCGCCGCGGCGCTAGCCGACAGCGAACCCGGCATCGCGTCCGGACGCGCGAATTCCGAATCCTGGGATGGAACGATGGGCATGTTCATCGACAAGCGTCGCGCTCCAGCAAATCAACATCAAGCCAGATACTCTCCCTTACGTGCACGGACCATATCCGCGGCCGCTTTCAGGGCCAGTTTGGCATCCTTGGCGGTGCCATCTGCCCCGACCCGTACCGCAAGTCCGGGATCGGCGCTGAAAGCGCGCCCACCGACCATTATGCACAAACGTGGATTTCTCGACACACTCCGCAGCGTTGCGATCGCGGAGGGCAGTGGTGCAATATGGCAATCACAGCTTACAGTCAATCCGACCAGATCGAACCAGTCGTCTACGACACGCCTCACAAGGTCGAGCGTCAGCGCATCGGTCATGCGTTCGGTCTTCCACCCGTCGCGGCGAAATACCTCGTCGATCACGACGGCGCCGAAGCTGTGCTGATCGCCAGGCATCGACGCGAACAGCGCGCGGTAGCCGCCGACCGCCAGCATCCGATCGGCCGGCATTCGCGCGGCGATCTCGTGAACCACTTCCTGCAGGCGCCACAGCCCCATCGTCACGTCGACGAAGTCGCAACGATCGTCCTCCCAATATTCGCCGAGCAGCCGCGCGGTCGGCGCCAGCAGATCGACCAGCACCATGTCGACGCTGACCCCGCGTGCCATGACGGCCTCGATGTGCGCCAGCAGCGCGTCGGCATCGATCTCCAGAGCCAGCGGCGCGAGCGCGGCGATCTCTTCGGCATCGATGCTAACGGCAGTTACCTCGGGTGTACTGATCTCGGGCAAGTCGATCGCGTGCGCCATCATCAGCCGCGGAATGATCTCGCTTTCGATAAGCGTTGACAGTGACCGGTCATTGTCGACGGCGGCAAGCGCGCGGAACTTCGTCAAGCCGGGGGCATCGACGCTAAGTCGTCGGGCGAGCCCAACGTTATTTCGCGTCGCGATGATGTCTTCGATACGCGCCGGCGACGGCATACCGCTCTCCCACCCCAAGTCGACACACGCGACTGGCAGGATAGCCGTTCCGGCATCCCCCGCGACTCGAAGACTATGCCGATTGAACCCGACTGACAATCGCCAAAACATGCCGCACCGCACCATCTGTCAATTCCAATTGACGTCAATTTATGTTGACACTTTTGGCGCGGGTACCCTAATTCTGTTCGGGCGGTTTGAGGGGCGAGCGACGACGATGCTGGCGAATAACATCGACTTTGCCGACACGGCATCCGGTGGTCCCGTCCCGCTCTATACGCCCGAACAACGCCGCCGCCGCGATGCTTCGCGCTGGACGCTGGTCCAGGGCATTCTCGCCCCGATCCAGTTCCTGATCTTTCTCGTCAGTCTCGTACTGGTGCTGCGCTATCTCACCACCGGCGACGGCGCGCTGGCCGCAACGATCTCGATCGTGGTCAAGACCGGCGCGCTCTACGCGATCATGGTTACGGGCTCGATCTGGGAAAAGGTCGTGTTCGGTAAATGGTTGTTCGTGCCCGCCTTCTTCTGGGAGGACGTGTTCAGCATGCTCGTGCTCGCGCTGCACACTGCCTATCTGGTCGCGCTCTTCGGCGACATCGGCAGCGAGCGCGACCGCATGCTGCTCGCCCTTGCCGCCTATGCGACCTACGCGATCAACGCGACGCAGTTCCTGCTCAAGCTGCGCGCCGCACGGCTGCAGGGCGACTCGCCCGCAACGATGGCGGTGGCCGGGTGACGCCCGCGCTGCCCGCCGTGGCACCGGGGTGCGTCGATGCACCGGTGCTCCGCGAGCGCGGGCAGCGCGAGGTCTTTTGCGGCCTGACCGGGATCATCTGGCTGCATCGCAAGGTGCAGGATGCGTTCTTCCTCGTTGTCGGCTCGCGCACCTGCGCGCATCTGCTGCAATCCGCGGCCGGCGTGATGGTGTTCGCCGAACCGCGCTTCGGCACCGCGATCATCGAGGAGCGCGACCTCGCCGGAATGGCGGATTGCAACGAAGAGCTCGACCGCGTCGTCGATCGCCTCCTCACCCGCCGCCCCGACATCAAGCTCCTGTTCCTCGTCGGGTCGTGCCCGTCCGAAGTGATCAAGCTCGACCTGTCGCGCGCCGCCGCGCGGCTCTCGGTCAAGCATGCCGGCACGACCAAGATCCTGAACTATTCGGGCTCGGGCATCGAGACGACCTTCACCGAGGGCGAGGATGCCTGCCTCGCCGCGCTGGTCCCCGATCTGCGCCTCAATACCAGCGAAGCGCCGAGCCTGATGATCGTCGGCGCGCTGCCCGACGTCGTCGAGGACCAGTTCCTGCGGCTGTTCGCCGAACTCGGGATCGCCACCGTCCACTCGCTGCCCGCCCGCCGGGCCGGCGCGATGCCCCCGGTCGGGGCGAACACCCGCTTCCTGCTCGCCCAGCCCTTCCTGGGCGAGACCGCCCGCGCGCTCGAGGATCGCGGCGCCACCCGGCTCGACGCGCTGTTCCCGTTCGGCGCCGAAGGGACGACGAGCTGGCTCCATGCCGCGGCGCGCGCCTTCGGCATCGACGAGATGCATTTCCGCAGCGTCATCGCGCCGGGCCGCGAACGCGCCAAGCGTGCGATCGAGCACAGCCGCGCCAAGCTGGAGGGCAAGCGCATCACCTTCCTGCCCGACTCCCAGCTTGAAGTGCCGCTGGCGCGCTTCCTCGCGACTGAACTCGGCATGACGCCGGTCGAGGTCGGCACCCCCTATCTCCACCGCCGCCATCTCGCTCAAGAACTGGCGCTGCTGCCGTCGGATACGGTGATCAGCGAAGGCCAGGACGTCGACAAGCAGCTCGACCGGGTCCGCGAGTCGCGCCCCGACCTCACGGTTTGCGGCCTCGGCCTGGCCAACCCGCTCGAGGCCGAGGGGCTGACGACCAAATGGGCGATCGAACTGGTCTTCTCGCCCATCCACGGCTTCGACCAGGCGGGTGATCTTGCCGACCTCTTCGCGCGTCCGCTCCGGCGGCGCGACATGTTGAGGGTTTGATGCAGCTGACCGTCTGGACCTATGAGGGACCACCCCATGTCGGCGCGATGCGGATCGCGACGGCGATGGAGGGCGTCCATTACGTGTTGCATGCGCCGCAGGGCGACACCTATGCCGACCTGCTGTTCACGATGATCGAGCGGCGCGGCAAGCGCCCGCCGGTCACCTACACGACGTTCCAGGCCCGCGATCTCGGCAAGGATACCGCCGAGCTGTTCCAGAAGGCGGCCCGCGATGCCTATGCGCGGTTCCAGCCCCAGGCGATGCTGGTCGGCGCATCGTGCACCGCCGAACTGATCCAGGACGATCCTGCCGGGCTCGCCTCGGCGATGCGCCTGCCCTGCCCCGTCGTCGCGCTCGAGCTGCCGAGCTACCAGCGCAAGGAAAATTGGGGCGCCGCCGAGACCTTCTACCAGCTGGTTCGCGCGATGTGCCCCGAGGGCATCACGCCAAGCAAGACCGACAATGCCCGCCCAACGGCCAACATCCTCGGCCCCACCGCGCTCGGCTTTCGCCACCGCGACGACGTCGTCGAGATCACCCGGCTGCTCGGGGCCCTCGGGGTGGACGTCAACGTCACCGCCCCGCTCGGCGCCACCCCGGCCGATCTCGCGCGGCTCGGCGACGCGGACTTCAACATCTGCCTTTACCCCGAGATCGCCGACACCACCTGCCGCTGGCTCGAACGCCGCTTCGCGCAGAAGACCATCCGCACCGTGCCGATCGGCCATGGCGCCACCCGCGACTTCATCGCCGAAGTTGCGGCACTCGCCGGCGTCGACGCCGCCGCGGTGCTCGACACCTCTAACCTGCCTTGGTGGAGCCATTCGGTCGACTCGACCTATCTCACCGGCAAGCGCATCTTCGTGTTCGGCGACGCGACCCATGCGATCGCCGCCGCCCGCGTGGCGCGCGACGAGCTCGGCTTCGAGATCGCGGGCCTCGGCTGCTACAATCGCGAATTCGCGCGCGACCTGCGCGACGCCGCCAAGCTCTACGGCGTCGAACCGCTGATCACCGACGATTATCTCGAGGTCGAGGCCGCGATCCAGGCGCTCCAGCCCGAGCTGGTACTCGGCACCCAGATGGAGCGTCACATCGCCAAGCGGCTGCGCATCCCTTGCGCGGTCATCTCGGCCCCCGTCCACGTCCAGGATTTCCCCGCGCGCTATTCGCCGCAAATGGGATTCGAGGGCGCCAACGTGCTGTTCGACACCTGGGTCCACCCCCTGGTGATGGGGCTCGAGGAACATCTGCTGACGATGTTCCGCGACGATTTCGAATTCTCGGACGCGAGCGGCGCGAGCCATCTGGGGCATGGGTCAGGCCTTCCCGAAACCCGTCACCCCGAACTTGTTCCGGAGTCCACCGTGCAATCACAGATGGACGCCAGAGTGGAGGAGTGGACCCCGGAATACGTCCGGGGTGACGGTTCGGTGGTGGCAGAGGCCGGTGGCTGGACTGCAGACGCCGAGCGCGAACTCCTCAAGATCCCGTTCTTTGTCCGCGGCAAGGCGCGGCGGAACACCGAGAAGTTCGCCGCCGAGCAAGGCGTCGCGACGATCACGATCGACACCCTCTACGACGCAAAGGCGCATCATGCACGGTAGCGCTCCCCTGCACGCAAGTCCCCTTCATGTCGTGATCGTCACGCTCGACAATCATCTGTCGGGTGCTGCCGAACGCGCCGCCGCGCGCTTCGCGGCCGAGGACGCGAACATCACGATCGGCTTCCACGCCGCCGCCGACTGGGATCGCAATCCGGGCGCGCTCGATCGCTGCGTCGCTGACATCGAGCGTGGCGACATCGTCATCGCGACGATGCTGTTCCTCGACGACCATATCCGCGCCGTGCTCCCCGCCCTCGAGGCGCGCCGCGAGAATTGCGCGGCGATGCTCGGGCTCATGTCGGCGAGTGAGGTGGTCAAGCTCACCCGGCTCGGCGACTATCGGATGGACAAGCCCGCCAAGGGGCCGCTCGCACTGCTGAAACGCCTGCGCGGATCGTCCAAGCCCGGCAGCTCGGCGGGCGCCGGCCAGATGAAGATGCTGCGTCGCCTGCCCAAGATGCTGCGCTTCATTCCCGGCACCGCACAGGATGTCCGCGCCTATTTCCTGACGCTGCAATATTGGCTGGCCGGCTCGGACGACAATGTCGTGGGCATGATCCGCGCACTCGCGCACCGTTATGCCGGGCATGGCGAAGCCGCCGACGCACCTCGCGACTATCCCGATGTCGGCGTCTATCATCCTCGCATGGCCGGCCGGATGGCGGAGCGGGTCGAAGACTTGCCGGTTGCCGACACCACGACTGGCACCGTCGGGCTGCTGATGCTGCGCTCGTACCTGCTCGGTCGCGATACCGGCCACTACGACGGCGTGATCGCCGCGATGGAGGCCAAGGGCCTGCGCGTCATTCCCGCCTTCGCCGGCGGGCTGGATTCCCGCCCGGCGATCGAGAAGTTCTTCGTCAAGGATGGCGCCACGATCGTCGACACCGTGGTGTCGCTCACCGGGTTCAGCCTCGTCGGCGGCCCCGCCTATAACGATGCCGCGGCCGCAGAGGCGGTGCTCGCCAAACTCGACGTCCCGTACATCGCGGCGCACCCGATCGAGTTCCAGTCGCTCCAGCAATGGGGTGCCAGTCGCCAGGGACTGTTGCCGATCGAGGCGACGATGATGGTCGCGATCCCCGAGCTCGACGGCGCGGTGCTGCCCAGCGTCTTCGGCGGGCGGGCCGATGGGTCGGGCGAGCCCTGCACCGGCTGCGGGCGCCACTGCACCTTCCCCGCATCGGGGCTGACCCGCGAGATGCAGTCGTGCCCCGAACGCGCCGAAGCACTGGCCGCCAAGGTGGCGAAGCTCGCCGCGCTTCACCGGTCGGATCGTGCCGCGCGCAAGCTCGCGATCGTGTTGTTCAACTTTCCGCCCAATGCCGGCGCGACCGGCACCGCAGCGCATCTCGCGGTGTGGGAATCGCTCCATGCGACGCTGACCAAATTGTCGGCCGAGGGCTATGAGGTCACCGTCCCCGCGGACGTCGACGCGCTGCGCGAGGCCGTCCTCCACGGCAATGCCGCGCGCTACGGCGCCGACGCCAACGTCCACGTACGCATCCCTGCCGACGATCATGTCCGCCGCGAGCCGCATCTCGCCGCGATCGAAGCACAATGGGGCCCCGCCCCCGGCAAGCAGCAGAGCGACGGCGGCACGATCCACGTGCTCGGTGCGCAGTTCGGCAGAGTCTTCGTCGGCATCCAGCCCGCTTTCGGTTATGAGGGCGATCCGATGCGGCTATTGTTCGAGGGCCGCTTCACCCCGACGCACGCATTCAGCGCCTTCTACCGCTGGCTGCGCGAGGATTTCGGCGCCGACGCGGTGCTGCATTTCGGCACTCATGGCGCATTGGAGTTCATGCCGGGCAAGCAGGCCGGACTATCGGGGGATTGCTGGCCCGAGCGACTGATCGGCGATGTGCCCAACATCTATCTTTACGCCGCCAACAACCCGTCCGAGGGCTTGATCGCCAAGCGCCGCTCGGGCGCGACACTGGTCAGCTACCTTACACCCCCGCTCACCCAGGCCGGCCTCTACAAGGGACTGGGCGACCTGAAGGCGCTGCTCGAGCGCTGGCGCTCGTCTTCGTCCCCGAGCGAGCGCGCTACGCTCGAACCCATGATCCGCGCGAGCGCCGAAGCGCTCGACCTCGCGCCGACGACCACCCGTCACCCCGGATCCGTTCCGGGGTCCACGGTTCAGCAACTTCTGCCGACGACTGCGGAGACGTGGACCCCGGAACATGTCCGGGGTGACGAATGGGATGTCGGACAGCTTACCGCACAGCTCTACGAACTAGAG
>DATLME010000182.1:0-2052 GCA_035537395.1 Sphingomonas sp.
CCTGGTGTCGGAAAACGGCATCCAGGCCGACAAGACGATCGCCGACATCCAGGTGACGTTGCCGGCACCCGCGGCGAACGACAGCTGGACCCAGTCGGGCGGCAATTCCGCCAAGTCGATGGGGCAGCTTGCGCTCGGCGCATCGCCGGTTCGCGCGTGGACCGCGTCGATCAACGGCGGCTCCGACCGCGAGCGGCTCGGCGCCGCGCCGGTGGTGGCCGACAACAAGCTCTTCATCGTCGATGTCGAGGCAGTGGTGCACGCCTTTGCCGCCGACACCGGCGCGCCGCTCTGGACGGCGGCGATGTCGCCGGGTGACCAGAATCGCGGGTCGCGGTTCGGCGGCGGGGTCAGCTACGACGACGGCAAGGTCTATGCCACCGACGGGCTTGGCGACGTGGTCGCCTTCAATGCGGCGGACGGCAAGGAAGTGTGGCGGACCAAGCCGGGCGGGCCGCTTCGCGGTGCGCCGACGGTTGCGGGCGGCGCGCTCTATGTCCTCAGTCAGGACAACCAGCTGTTCGCGCTCTCGCAGGCGGACGGCAAGGTGCAATGGGCCCAGTCGGGCACGCTCGAGACGCAGGGCGTGTTCGGGGTAGCTGCCCCCGCCGTCAGCCAGGGTTCGATCGTCGCCGGCTTCTCCAGCGGCGAGCTGAGCGCCTATCGCTACGAGAACGGCCGCGTGCTGTGGGGCGATGCGCTGTCGCGAACCTCGATCACAACGTCGGTGTCGAGCCTTTCGGACATCGATGCGGATCCGGTGATCGACGAGGGGCGCGTCTATGCCGTCGGGCAGGGGGGCCGCATGGTCGCGCTCGACCTGTCGACCGGCCAGCGTATCTGGGAGCAGAACTTCGCGGGCATCTCGACGCCATGGATCGCGGGCGAATGGTTGTTCGTGGTCACCGACGACGCGCGGCTGGTGTGCCTCGCCCGGGCCAGCGGCAAGGCGCGCTGGATCGCCCAGCTGCAACGCTTCAAGAACGCCAAGAAGAACAAGGGCAACCAGGTCACCTGGTTTGGTCCGGTCCTGGCGGGCAATCGGCTGGTGATGACCAATTCGCTGGGGCAGATCGTTTTCGCCTCGCCGACCGACGGTGCGGTGCAGGCGACGATCGACACCAAGGAATCCTACGCACTGCCACCGATCGTGGTGAACTCCACGATCTACACGGTAAGCGAGAAGGGCAGGGTCTCGGCATACCGGTGACCGGAGGGGGCAGGGCGAGTAGCGGTCCGCCTCACCCTGTTCCCCCGCACCAACACCAAACGTGACGCGGCGCGCCTGGTAAGCTAGGGCGCGGCGATGTCCCGTCTCCCCATCGTCGCGATCGTTGGCCGTCCCAACGTCGGCAAGTCCACGCTTTTCAATCGTCTGGTCGGAAAGAAGCTCGCGCTCGTCGACGATCGCCCCGGCGTTACCCGTGATCGCCGCGAGGGCGAGGCGCATTTGCTCGGCATCGATTTCCGCATCGTCGATACCGCCGGCTACGAAGATCAGGACGCGCTGTCGCTGCCCGGCCGGATGCGCCAGCAGACCGAGGCGGCGGTGGCGCAGGCGGACGTCGCCTTGTTCATGTTCGATTCGCGCGCCGGGATCGTGCCGCTCGACGAGGAGATCGCGCGGTGGCTGCGGACCGCGGACGCGCCGGTCGTGCTGCTCGCGAACAAGGCCGAAGGCCGGGCAGGCGAGCAGGGGATCATCGAATCGCTCGCGCTCGGGTTCGGCGATCCGGTGCAGTTCTCCGCCGAACATGGCGAGGGGCTGGCCGACCTGTTCGAGGCGCTGCTGCCCCATCTCGATCGCGGCGACGAGGATATCGTCGAGGAGGAGGAGGACTGGGATCGGCCCGACGCGCCGCTCAAGCTCGCGATCGTCGGTCGCCCGAACGCGGGCAAGTCGACGCTGGTCAATCGGATGCTCGGCGAGGAGCGGATGATCACCGGTCCGGAGGCGGGGCTGACCCGCGACTCGATCGCGATCGACTGGCTGTGGGAACCCGCGGGCGGCGAAGCGCGGCAGGTGCGCCTGATCGACACCGCCGGGATGCG
>DATLME010000183.1:0-12137 GCA_035537395.1 Sphingomonas sp.
CTGGAAACGCTGTTCGCCTTTGCCGCGGACGGCGACATGGTCGCGATCGCGCGCGCGCCCGAGGACAGGTTCGCGATGACGGGGCCGCATGCCGCTGCGCTGCTCGACGCCGGCGGCGGTGGCGCGGACAATCTCGTCACCCGGGCCGCGACCGCCTTCGTTGCGGCCTTCGCGGTCGCCGGCGGGCACGCCATCAACCTCGACAAGCAGTTACCGGTCGCCTCGGGCATCGGCGGTGGCTCGGCCGACGCGGCGGCGACCTTGCGTGCGCTCGCTAGGCTGCACGGCGTCGACCTGCGCGATCCCCGGCTCGATGCCATCGCGCGCTTGCTTGGCGCCGATGTGCCCGCCTGTCTCGCCGGCGAGACCGCCTTCGGCACCGGCCGGGGCGACGATCTTCACCGGCTCGACGGCGCCGCGGGCATGCCGCTGCTGCTGGTCAATCCCCGGGTCGCGGTCTCGACCGCGGCGGTGTTCGCGGCGTGGGACGGCGTCGATCGTGGTCCGATCCCGGACGGTGGACTGCTCGACCGTGCGATCGCCGGCCGCAACGATCTCGAGGGGCCGGCGATCCGCATCGCGCCCGCGATCGCGGCGGTACTTGCGATGCTCCGGCAGGCTCCGGGGGTGCGGCTCGCCCGGATGTCGGGATCGGGTGCGACCTGCTTTGCGCTGTTCGACGATCCCGTCGATCTGGCTGCTGCCGCGACGCTGGCGCGCCGGGCAGGGCATTGGTGTCTCGAATCGACACTGGCCTGACCGCCGAGTCCCGCGACGATACGTCTGTCAGCGCAACCGGGACTCGCGCGAATCAACTCGGTCGTGGTTCAATCTGGACGTCACGGATCCGCCGCGTCGTGGGGGCGCGTCCGGCGATGGTCCCGCAAGGCGCCATCCGGGCAGGGGGCGGTCGTCGCAAGATGGCCGCCTCTTTGCGTTTTGGGCACCGATAGGGCTGCGTTCCTGTCAGTTCCCCTATTGTTCCGGTAGAACAAATCCGATACAGCGGCTTCAACGCGTTGAATGGTCCACGCAACTGCTCTAGCGAGGGAAGCTTCTGATGGCCGCCAATCTGAAAGTGATCGACACCGGCATGGCTACCGCAACCACGGACCGGCAAAAGGCGCTCGACGCCGCCCTCGCGCAGATCGACCGCGCCTTCGGCAAGGGCTCGGCGATGAAGCTGGGCTCCAAGGAGACGATGCAGGTCGAGACGATCTCGACCGGCAGCCTCGGGCTCGACATCGCTCTCGGTGTCGGCGGCTTGCCGCGCGGCCGCGTGATCGAGATCTACGGGCCCGAATCGTCCGGCAAGACGACGCTGGCGCTTCACGTCATCGCCGAGGCGCAGAAGGGCGGCGGCACCGCCGCGTTCGTCGACGCCGAGCACGCGCTCGATCCGGTCTATGCCAAGAAGCTCGGGGTAAACATCGACGAACTGATCGTCTCGCAGCCCGATACCGGCGAACAGGCGCTCGAGATCGTCGACACGCTGGTGCGCTCGAACGCGATCGACGTCCTCGTCATCGATTCGGTCGCCGCGCTGGTGCCGCGCGCCGAGATCGAGGGCGAGATGGGTGACAGCCATGTCGGTCTCCAGGCCCGGCTGATGTCGCAATCGCTGCGCAAGCTGACCGGCTCGATCAGCCGCTCGCGCTGCATGGTGATCTTCATCAACCAGCTGCGGATGAAGATCGGCGTGATGTACGGCAATCCGGAGACGACGACCGGCGGCAACGCGCTCAAATTCTACGCCAGCGTCCGTCTCGATATCCGCCGTACCGGGCAGATCAAGGACCGCGAGGAGATCATCGGCAACACCACCCGCGTGAAGGTGGTGAAGAACAAGGTCGCGCCGCCGTTCAAGCAGGTCGAGTTCGACATCATGTACGGGCAGGGCGTTTCCAAGCTTGGCGAGATCCTCGATCTCGGGGTGAAGGCCGGGATCGTCGAGAAATCGGGCGCCTGGTTCAGCTACGACAGCGTCCGCCTCGGCCAGGGTCGCGAGAATTCGAAGACCTTCCTGAAGGACAATCCCGAAACCGCCGACCGCCTCGAAAAGGCGATCCGCTCGCGTACCGACAAGGTCGCCGAGGAGATGATGGCCGGCCCCGACGCGGAAGACGATCTCTGATCGGCGCCGCATCTCGGCAAGACGCAGGGCCCGCCAGCAATGGCGGGCCTTTTGCGTTCGCCGCATGACCACCGCCTCGGAGTGGTCCGGCCGCGTCGGTGACGCCTGGGCGCAGGAATGGCGGCGCACCGACCGGATGTTCGCCGCGCTCGCCCCCGTCCTCGATGCGGCGATCCTCGCCGCCGCTCCGGCCGGCGCCGTGCGTGCGATCGATATCGGCTGCGGCGCCGGCACCACCAGCCTCGCGCTCGCCGCGGCACGCCCCGACATCATGGTCACCGGCATCGACGTCTCTCCCGATCTCGTCGCCGTCGCGCTCGCCCGTGCCGCCGATCTCCCGAACTGCACCTTCGTCACCGCCGATCTCAACCGGCCATCCCCGATCGCCGACCCCGGCTCGGTCGACCTGCTGGTGTCGCGCCATGGCGTCATGTTCTTCGACGACCCTACCGCAGCCTTTGTACGCCTCCGTGCCGCCGCCCGCCCCGGCGCCGCCCTGGTGTTCTCCTGCTTCCGCGAAGCCGCGGCGAACCCCTGGGCGTCGGACCTCGTCGCGGCGGTGACCGGCAATCCGGTCGCCCCGGCCAGCGGCTATGTCCCCGGACCGTTCGGCTTCGCCGATCCGGCGATCCCCGCCGCGGCGCTCGCCGCGGCGGGGTGGCGGGTTGCCGAACCGGTGCCGATCGACTTCACCTATATCGCCGGTGCGGGTGACGATCCGGTCGCCGAGGCGGTCGCGCTGTTCCGCCGGATCGGCCCGATCGCGTCGGCGATGCGCGCCACGCCACGGTCGGGCGAGATGGTCGATCGGCTTGCCAGCGCGTTGGAGCGCTATAGGACCGGCGCGGCCGTCACCTTTCCTGCCGCGGCCTGGCTGTGGCACGCGACGGCGTAAGCGAAGCACAGGGGAGCATGCCGATGATCACCGTCCACCATCTCGAAAACTCGCGATCCCAGCGGATCCTGTGGATGCTCGAGGAGCTTCGCCTGCCGTACGAGATCAAGCGCTACGAGCGCGACAAGAAGACGATGCTTGCCCCGCCCGAGCTGCGCCGGGTCCACCCGCTCGGCAAGTCGCCGGTGATCGAGGACGACGGCCTGGTCGTCGCGGAGACCGGCGCGATCGCGGAATATCTGGTCGAGAAGGCCGACGGCAGGCTCGGCGCCCCCGCGCACCGCGAGGCTGCACTACGCTACCGTTTCTGGCTCCATTATGCCGAGGGCTCGCTGATGCCGCCGCTCCTCGTCATGCTCGTGCTCGGCCGCTTGCCGCTCCTCGGCAAATCCGCGCAGAAGCGGATCCAGCCGATGATCGACGTCCATCTCGACTATATCGAGCGCGAGCTCGCGACGCGGCCCTGGTTCGCGGGCGACGAGATGACCGCCGCCGACATCATGATGAGCTTTCCGCTCGAGGCGGCGCGCAGCCGCGCCGGCCTCGATGAATCGCGCCCGGCGACGACGGCATGGCTCGACAAGGTCCATGCGCGCCCCGCCTACCAGGCCGCACTCGCCCGCGGCGGTGCCTATGCCTATGCCTAGGAATGCGTCCCGGTGATTCCGTGGCTGGGAGCGTGCGGCGGCTCGATATCGATCGGCTCGGCCGGATCGAGCGTGCCCTCCCACCGCGCGACCACGCTGGCCGCGACCGCATTCCCCACCACGTTGGTCGCCGACCGGCCCCTGTCGAGGACGTGATCGACCGCGAGGATCAGCAGCAGCCCCGCTTCGGGGATCTTGAACAGCGGCAAGGTCGCGGCAATCACCACCAGGCTCGCGCGCGGCACCCCGGCGATCCCCTTGGACGTGACCATCAGTACTAGCAGCATGATCACCATCTGCCCGAGCGACAGGTCGATTCCGTACGCCTGCGCGATGAACAGCGACGCGAAGGTCATGTAGATCATCGAGCCGTCGAGGTTGAACGAATAGCCGAGCGGCAGCACGAAGCTCGAGATCTTGGGCGGCACGCCGAACCGGTCGAGCGCCTCCAGCGTCCGCGGGTAGGCGGCTTCCGACGATGCGGTCGTGAAGGCGAGGAGCAACGGCTCGCGGATATATTTGACCAGCAGCACGATCCGCGGTCCGATGAACAGGAAGCCGATCCCGATCAGCAGCAACCAGAGGCTCGCCAGCCCGATATAGAAGGTCAGCATGAAATAGCCGAGATCGCCGATCACGCCGGGTCCGCGTTCGGCCAGCGTGCTCGTCACCGCGGCGAACACCGCGATCGGCGCGAACCGCATCACATAGTTGGTGATCTGGAGCATCACCGCGGCAAGCGCCTCGGTCGCCTTCACCAGCGGTGCGGCCTTTTCGCCGACCGCGGTGATCGCAACCCCGACGAACAACGAGAAGATCACGATCTGCAGGATCTCGTTCTGCGCCATCGCATCGACCATCGACGCCGGCACGACATGGGTGACGAACTTGGCGAGGTCGAACGCCGCCTGGTCTACCCCGCTGCTCGCGGTCACCGGCGGCAATGGCAGGTTGAGCCCGACTCCCGGCTGGAACAGGTTGACGAGGATCAAACCGAGCAGCAGCGACAACAGGCTGGCACACAGGAACCAGCCCACCGCGCGCAGGCCGACCCGGCCGAGCGCACCGGTGTCGCCCATGTGCGCGATCCCGACGACGAGGGTGGAGAACACCAGCGGCGCGATGATCATCTTGATCAGCCGCAGGAACAGCGTCGTCAGGATCGAGAAATACTTCGCGATCTCGGTCAGCCGGGCGGCCGAGGCCGGCGTACCGTCGTCGATCGCGAGGTGGAGACTCCAGCCGACCACGAGCCCGAGCACCAGCCCGATAATGATGAAGAGGGTCAGCCGCTTGGCCATGCAATCGCTCCAGAGATCCAGTCGCGCCTAGGGAGGGGATTGCGGCCGCGGGGTCAAGGACCCTATCGCTCGACAATGCCTCATCCACTCCTGCCGCCGTCGCGTCGCGACCTGCTTCTCGCCGCTGCGGCGCTGCCGCTGGCGTCGATCCCGGCGCTGCTCCGGGCCGCCGAGCCCGATCTCGCCGCGCTGGCTCCGATCACCGGCGCCGCGCAACCGATCGGCACCGCCGAGCGCGCTGCCCGATTGGCGCGGGCGCAGGCGCTGATGAAAGCCAATGATATCGGTGCGGTGATCTGCGAGCCGGGATCGTCGATGGTCTATTTCACCGGGGTCCGCTGGAGCCGCAGCGAGCGTCCGACGCTCGCGATCCTGCCAGCGCAAGGCGACCCGTGCATCGTCACGCCTTTCTTCGAAGAGCCGTCGGTGCGCCAGACGCTGGCGATCCCGGCGTCGGTCCGGGTCTGGCAGGAAGACGAAAGCCCCTACGCCGTGGCCGCTGGCTTCCTCCGCGACCGCAAGCTCGCGAGCCGGACCGTCGCGGTCGAGGAAACCGTGCGCTACTTCATCCAGAACGGCATGGCGCGCGCGCTGCCCGACGCCCGGATCGTGCCCGCCGACATCGTCGTCCGCGGCGTGCGGATGATCAAGACCGCGGCCGAGATCGCGCTGATGCAGATGGCCACCGACGTCACGATCGCGGCGTATCGCTGGACCCACGGCCGGGTCGAGCGTGGCATGACCGGCGCGGAGATCGGCGCGCTGATGACCGCTGCCATGCGCAAGCTTGGCGGCGATCCGGAGTTCGCGCTGGCGCTGATCGGACCGGCGGCCGCGCTGCCGCATGGCAGCCGCGAGGTCATCCGGCTCGCGCGCGGCGACGTGCTGCTGATGGATAGCGGCTGCACCGTTCACGACTATCAGTCGGACGTGTCGCGCACCTGGGTCTACGGGTCCGCCTCGGCGCAGCAACGTCGGGTTTGGGATCATGTTGCCGAGGGCCAGCGCATCGCCTTCGCCGCGGCACGGATCGGCGTCGAAGCCGGCAGCGTCGACGATGCGGTGCGGCGACGCTACGCCGCGCTCGGCTATGGCCCCGACTATCGCCTGCCGGGGCTGTCGCATCGTACCGGGCACGGCATCGGCATGGACGGCCACGAACCCGTCAATCTCGTCCGCGGCGAGAGGACGCTGCTCGCGCCGGGGATGTGCTTCTCGAACGAGCCCGGCCTGTACCTGCCTGGCAAGTTCGGCGTCAGGCTCGAGGATTGCTTCCACATGACCGACACCGGCCCGCGCTGGTTCAGCGAACCGCCGCGGTCGATCGACACGCCGGTTTGATAGGATCATCCGTCATTCCGGGCTCGGTCCGGCATCCATCTGGCAGCACGGGCATCACTCGATCGAGCCCGCCCGGGACCCCGGAATAAGCCCGGGGTGACGATGGGTGACTAAGCGGGGACGTAGCGCCAACCACACTTGAGGGTCCAGCCGCGCTCGCCTAAGTCGCTGTCGCATGACATCGACCAACGACATCCGCCGCGGCTTCCTCGATTACTTCGCGTCCCAGGGCCATCAGATCGTCCAGTCCGCGCCGCTGGTGCCGCAGAACGACCCCACGCTGATGTTCGTCAACGCCGGGATGGTACCGTTCAAGAACGTCTTCACCGGCCTGGAATCGCGTCCCTATGTGACCGCGACGTCCAGCCAGAAATGCGTGCGCGCCGGCGGCAAGCACAACGATCTCGACAATGTCGGCTACACCGCCCGGCACCACACCTTCTTCGAGATGCTCGGCAACTTTTCGTTCGGCGACTATTTCAAGGAACAGGCGATCGTCCATGCCTGGACGCTGCTGACCCGCGACTGGGGCCTCGATGCGGATCGGCTGACTGTCACCGTCTACCACAATGACGATCAGGCCTTCGATCTGTGGAAGAAGGTCGCCGGGCTTCCCGATCACCGCATCATCCGCATCGCGACCAAGGACAATTTCTGGGCGATGGGGGCAGACGGACCGTGCGGGCCGTGCTCGGAGATCTTCTACGATCATGGCGATCACATCGCTGGCGGCCCGCCCGGTTCGCCCGACGAGGATGGCGACCGGTTCGTCGAGATCTGGAACCTGGTCTTCATGCAGTTCCTGCAGGAGGCGGACACGATCGTCGGCGACCTGCCTAAGCCGAGCATCGACACCGGCATGGGGCTCGAGCGCCTCGCGGCGGTGATGCAGGGCGTTCACGACAATTACGACACCGACACCTTCAAGGCGCTGATCGCCGCCTCCACCGCGCTGACCCATAGCAGCGCCGAGGGCGCGACCAAGGCAAGCCACCGGGTGATTGCGGATCATCTCCGCTCCGCCGGGTTCCTCGTTGCCGACGGTGTCCTGCCCGCGAACGAAGGTCGCGGCTATGTGCTGCGGCGGATCATGCGGCGGGCGATGCGGCATGCGCACCTGCTCGGCGCGAAGGATCCGCTGATGCATCGTCTCGTCCCGGCGCTGGTCGCCGAGATGGGCGCTGCCTATCCGGAACTGGTCCGTGCGCAGCCGCTGATCGAGGCAACGCTGCAGCAGGAGGAAACCCGCTTCCGTCAGACGCTCGACAAGGGCCTCAAGCTGCTCGACGAGGCGACTGCCGCGATGAAGCCCGGCGATACGCTTGCCGGCGAAACCGCGTTCAAGCTCTACGACACCTTCGGCTTTCCCTATGACCTGACCGAGGACGCACTGCGCGCTCAGCATCTCGCTGTCGACCGCGCGGGCTTCGATACCGCGATGGCCGAACAGAAGCGTGCCGCGCGGGCGGCCTGGAAGGGGTCGGGTGCCAAGGCGTCCGACGATCTGTGGTTCGACATCGCGGAGCAGAGCGGATCGACCGAGTTCACCGGCTATGCAGCGGACACGGGCGAGGGCGAGGTCGTCGCGCTGGTCAGGGATGGCGCGCGCGTCGATCGCGCGGCCGTCGGCGACACCATCTCGATCGTCGTCAACCAGACACCCTTCTACGGCGAGAGCGGTGGCCAGGTCGGCGACACCGGCACGATCAGCAGCGAAGCCGGGTTACGTGCGACGGTGACCGAGACGTCGAAGCAGCTCGGCCGCGTCTTCGTCCACCATGCGGTGGTCGAGGCTGGAGAGATCGCGGTCGGTGATCCCGTCAAGCTCGCGATCGACGTGGCGCGACGTAGCCGGATCCGCGCCAACCATTCGGCTACCCATCTGCTTCACGAGGCGCTTCGCCAGCGGCTTGGCACGCATGTCGCGCAGAAGGGATCGCTGGTCGCTCCCGATCGTCTCCGCTTCGACGTGTCGCACCCGGTGGCGATGTCACCCGGGGAACTCGCGGATGCCGAGGTCGCCGTCAATGCACAGATCCGCGGCAACGGCCCGGTCGTGACCCGGCTGATGACCCCCGATGATGCGATCGCGATGGGCGCGATGGCGCTGTTCGGGGAAAAATATGGCGACGAGGTTCGCGTCGTGTCGATGGGCGAGGACGAGCAAGGTACCTACTCGGTCGAGCTTTGCGGCGGCACCCATGTCGGTGCGCTCGGCGACATCGGCCTCTTCAAGGTCGTTGGCGAAAATGCGGTGTCGTCCGGCATTCGTCGGGTGGAAGCGCTGACGGGCGAAGCCGCCCGTGCCTATCTGAACGGTAGGGATGACAAGCTGCGCGAAGCTGCTGCCGTGCTCAAATCCTCGCCCGACGAGGTTCCCGCGCGGGTCGCTGCACTGATCGAGGATCGGCGCCGGCTCGAACGCGAACTTGCCGAAGCCAAGAAAGCGCTCGCCACGGGGGGCGGTGCGGGAGCGGCTGCCGGCCCGGAAGACGTCGGCGGTGTCGCGTTCATCGGCCAGGTCTTGCAGAATTTCGAGGCCAAGGGGCTACGCGGCGCCGTCGACGAGGCCAAGCAACGGCTCGGTTCCGGGGTTGCGGTGATGGTGGCGGTCAACGAGGGTCGGGCATCGATCGCGGTCGGGGTGACGGCTGATCTGGTCGATGCGCACAATGCGGTCGACCTGCTTCGCCGCGCGGTCGCGGTCGTCGGCGGGCAGGGCGGCGGCGGACGTCCCGATATGGCACAAGGCGGCGGGCCCGACGGTGCGAGGGCGGACGACGCTATTTCAGCGGTTCGGCAGGCGCTCGCCGGAGGCTGATTGAACGCAACGATGCCGGCCGGGACGATCCCGACCGGCACCAAGCATCACGAACGATGGGTCAGCGCGGCGCCGCGCCCGGAGTGGCCGCCGGTGCTGCGGCGACGGCACCGCCGATTGCGGCGTCGAACTGCGCCTTCGTCATGCCGAGAATGACGTTACCCGACGGCCCGGCAGCGAAGCCGGCAACCGGCAGCTTCACATCACCCTTGGCGGTGGTCAGCGTGACGAACTGCGCGTCGGCAGACTTGATCGTTCCCAGGGTGGTCGTGCCGTCGACGCTGCCGACGGCCGTGCCCGCGACGAGCTTGCTGGCGAGAGCGCCCGAGGCAGCGGCCTGCGCCTGCTGCGCGGCGGCATCGAGATCGGCCTTGGTCATGCCGATGGCGAGCCCTTTGGCGCTCTGCCCGATCGACGTCGCGGGCAGGCTGATCTTGCCGGTCGGGCTGGCCACGATCACCGCGCCGTTTGCCACGCTCTCGATCTTGCCGATCTCGACCCCGGCGGAATCGAACACCGCTGCGCCGACGGTTGGCGTTGCTGCTGCGGCGGGCGCTGCCGCTGCGGGCGCTGCCTGTTGCGCATGCACCGCCGCGGGGACCAGCGCGACGGCTGCGATCGCGAATATGGAAGAGTAGTTCATGGTTTCTGTTCTCCGGAATTAGCCCGTAAATAACGAGAGGAACGCTGCCGGGGTTCCCTGCGCACGGTAGAACGCCCGATCCGTCGGCTGCGTCGTGGGGCTCCTGAACGCGATCATCAGATCGCCCCGGGCTTGCGGATCCGGCGAATGCGCGGCTCGCGGTCGAGCTCGGCCTCACGCCGGATCGTCTGCCGAAGTTCGTCGCGCTTTTCGTGGATGGAAGCGATCACCGGTCCCATCGCCACGCCGAGATCGACCAGCACCGCCTCCGACAATTGCAGCGAGCTTTCGAGCGTTTCGGGCACCGCGTCGGTCACCCCCGCCCGGTAGAGTTCGATTGCATGGCGCGAATCGCGGGCGCGGGCGATGATCGGGACGTCGGGCGCCGCTGCCCGGATCCGCCGCGTGACGCGGATCGTGAGCACGGGATCGTCCATCGTCAGGATCACCGCGCGCGCTTCCGCCAGACGCAGGCGGCCGACCATTTCCGCTCGCGCGATATCGCCATAGAGCACGGGATAGCCCGCCCGCCTTGCCGCGCCGACCGCGTCGATATCGGCCTCCACCGCGATGAAGCGCTGGTCGTGGACCGCGAGCATGTCGGCGACCATGCGGCCGACCCGGCCGAACCCGATCACCACCGTGCCGGGACCTTCGGGCGTCACCGTCGGCGCGGCGCCGCCGTCGCTGCTGCCTGCCTCGATTCGGCGGGAGGCGACGCGCCCGATCTTGGCGAGCAACGGCGTCAGCGTCAGGCCGATCGCGGTCACCGTCTGCCAGAAGGCCGCCGTCGACGGCAGGATGAGCTGCGCCTGCGCGGCGGTGCCGAGCACGATCAGCGTCGTCTCCGACGGGCTGCCCATCAGCAGCCCGGTCTCGGCGGCTGGGCCGCGCCGGGTCTGCGCCACCCGTAGCAGCAGGAAGGTGACGATCGCCTTCACCGCGACGACGCCGGCGACCGCGCCGAGCAACGACGCCCAGTTCGCGACGATCGAGCGCAGGTCGAGGCTCATGCCGACCGTGATCAGGAACACGCCGAGCGCGAGCCCCTTGAACGGCGCGGTGATGACTTCGACTTCGCTGCGATATTCGGTCTCGGCGATCAACAGGCCGGCGAGCAGTGCACCGACGATCGGCGACAGCCCCGCGGCCGTGGTGGCGACGCTGGCGACGATCACCACCAGCAGCGATGCGGCGAGGAACAGCTCCGGGCTCTTGGTCCGCGCCGCCTGCGCGAACAGCCGCGGCAAAACGAAGCGCCCCCCCACATACATAGCCAACACCGTAATCGCGCCGTTGAACGCGATGCCCGCGATGCTGCCCCAGCCACCCGCGCTCGCCGCCGGCGCCATCGCGCCAAGCGCGAAGATGATCGGCACCAGCGCCAGATCCTCGAACAACAGCATCGCAAAGGCAGCGCGGCCGACCGCGCTTGTCGTCCCGACCAGCGGCAGCACGAGCGCGGTGGAGGACAGCGCCAGCGCGAGGCCGAGCCCGGCCGCGCCGCCCCAGCCTTGCCCGATCCAGTGCAAAGCGATCGCGATCAGCGTGGCGGAGCCGATCAGCTCGGCCGCGCCGGTACCGAAGACGATTCGCCGCATCGCCCAGATCCGCCGGAACGACAGCTCGAGACCGATCGAGAACAGCAACAGGATGATTCCGAATTCGGCAAACGGTTCGATCGCCGCCGGGTTGGAGATCGTCACGTAATAGAGCAGGGGCAGCTGTCCGGTAAGCGATCCGAGGCCGGACGGTCCGACCAGCAGTCCGACCAGGATGAACCCGATCACCGGCGTCACCCGAAACCGCGCAAAAGCCGGGATCACGAGCCCCGCAGCGCCGAGAATCACCAGCGCGTCGCTGAAGCCTTCGTTATCGAGATGCAGAGCCATGGAGTGACGTTAGCCGGGGCGATACCGATCCGTCAGTAACTTTGCGTTGCCGTTCCGGGTTCGCAGCCCCTTGCCTTCGATACCCACACCGTCCGGCCCCGCCGCCTGCCGGGGCTCAGGTGGGAGACGGATGTAGCTGCGGCAACGCGCAATTACGTACGTCTCCCAACTGGGCGCCCGCCTCGCCGGCATTGTGCAGGCGAGACAAGCCGAACTACCCCGCCATTGCGGTTTCGAGGTTCAGCCGCACCTGCTCGAAGAACTGCTCGGTCGTCATCCAGGGCTGGTCCGGCCCGATCAGGATCGCCAGATCCTTGGTCATATGGCCGTTCTCGACAGTCTGGACACAGACCCGCTCGAGCGTTTCGGCAAAGGCGGTGACCTCGGGGGTGTCGTCGAACTTGCCGCGGTACTTCAATCCGCCGGTCCATGCGAAGATCGACGCGATGGGGTTGGTCGACGT
>DATLME010000184.1:0-11970 GCA_035537395.1 Sphingomonas sp.
CCGGAATGCCGCGGACCGCCTGTTCGGTGTTGGCGACCGCCGAAGCCGTCGGCGTGTCGAACTGGATCGTGATCGGTGCGACCGGCCCTGCGCCGGCGAGATCGCCGACGATATCGGGCAACGTCTCGGTGTCTTCGGCGATATCGTCGGTAACCTCGGGCACCGGTGCTGGCGGCGGACGCAGCGTCGGGTCGGGGCTCAGTGCCCCGCTCCGCAAGCCTTGCTGGTAGAGGTCGTCGAGCCGCTTGACCCCGGCATCGAGCAGCTGCGGCAGCCCCGCGGCGCTGCCGACCCGCAGGGTGAAGCTACCGAGCGTCCGGTTGTCCGGCCCGTGCCGCGCCTCGAACACCCCGATCACCGGCCCGCCCGGATAGGTGCGGTAGAGCCTCACGAGCGGAACCAGGATATCGTCGGCGCCGTATTGGTCGAGGATGGTGCGCCACCAGCCACGCCCGGGCCGCTGGACCTGTCCGGCGTTCAGCAACAGCGAATCGGCGCCGGTGCCCGACGGGCGGACATAGTCGACCGCGCTGTTGCCCGTCCGGAACCGCGCCCAGGCCTCCTGCCAGTCGTTGCGGCGCTCGAACGCGGTCGCGACCCCGCCCGAGATCTGCAGCGGCACGACCAGCAGCGGCGGCGAGCGATCGGCATAGGCCGACACGCCGAGCAGGCTGCTGGCGCGCGCGCGATTGAACAGCACGCCGAGGCGCGCGATGTAGCGGGTCGGCCCGATCTGCTCGTTCTCGACGACGATCCCCGACACCATCTGGTCGAGCGTCCCGTCCGATACCAGCGCCCCGCCCGCGCCGAGCCGGGTCGACAGCTGCACCCAGGCCTTGCGCTGCGCCACCCGCCAGCCGCCATAGCGTGCCGCATCGGCGGTCTTTGCGGCGACGTCGACGCGGATCCCGCTCACTTCGTAGCTGCCCGAACTGTCGATCGGCGCGACGCCCTTGTCGGCGTCGATCTGCGCCAGCGCCGCCGCGCCGAGGAGCAGGGCGGCGATCGCCATCGGGGTGAACAGGGAACCGGCACGCATCCGGCGCCTTTTGGCGAAGCAGGCGTGGAAATCCAAGCGCGTTATCGGTAGCAGCGTCGTCCATGACCGACGAAACCACCGCCCAGCCCTATACCTACGCCCAGGCCGGGGTCTCAATCGCCGCCGGAAACGCGCTGGTCCGCGCCATCGCGCCGCTCGCGCGCTCGACCCGCCGCGCGGGCGCGGATGCCGATCTCGGCGGCTTTGGCGGCTTTTTCGACCTGAAGGCCGCCGGCTTCGTCGATCCGCTGCTGGTCGCCGCGAACGACGGCGTCGGCACCAAGCTCAAGCTCGCGATCGAATGGGATCGCCACGAGGGCGTCGGCGTCGACCTGGTCGCGATGTGCGCCAACGACCTCGTCGTTCAGGGCGCCGAGCCGTTGTTCTTCCTCGATTATTACGCCTGCGCCAAGCTCGACAACGGTATTGCCGAGCGCGTCGTCGCCTCGATTGCGGAGGGCTGCAAGCAGGCCGGCTGCGCGCTGATCGGCGGCGAGACCGCTGAAATGCCGGGCATGTATGCCGACGGCGACTACGACCTCGCCGGCTTCTGCGTCGGGGCGGTCGAGCGCGACCGGGTGCTGACCGGCCGCGAGATCGGCCCCGGCGACGTGATCCTCGGCCTCGCCTCGTCGGGGGTCCATTCGAACGGGTTCTCGCTTGTCAGGCGACTGGCGACGGACCGCGGCTGGAAGCTCGACCGGCCCGCGCTGTTCGACCAGGATCGCCTGCTGATCGATCACCTGATGGCGCCGACCCGGATCTACGTCGCCAGCCTGTTGCCGCTGCTGCGCGAGGGCCGGATCAAGGGGCTCGCGCACATCACCGGCGGCGGGCTCCTCGAAAATCTCCCGCGGATCCTGCCCGCCGGCGTTCACGCCGCGGTCGACGCCGACGCGTGGGAACAGCCGCGGCTGATGGCATTCCTACAGGCGCAGGGCGGGATCGAGCCCGAGGAGATGGCGCGCACCTTCAACTGCGGAATCGGCATGGCGGTGATCGTCGCTGCCGACGCCGCCGATGCGGTGAGCGAGGCGCTGGTTGCGAGCGGCGAGACCGTCCTCACGATCGGCCGGATCGAGGCAGGCGCGAAAGGCTGCACAGTCCGCGGTTCGACCGAGACCTGGAGCGCGCGCGCCGACTGGACCGCCACGCATGTGGCATAAGTCTGCCGGTTTACCGTCATGCCGGACTGGTTCCGGCATCCACTGTGCCGCACATCCTGCAACCGTGAGATCCGGTTCGACGTGGACCCCGGAACGAGTCCGGGGTGACGATGATGACTGACGTGGCGCCGAGCAAACCCGTCGGCATCCTCATCTCCGGCCGTGGATCGAACATGATGGCGCTGGTCGGCGCTGGCATCGATGTCGCCCTGGTCGCGTCCGACAAGCCCGACGCGCCCGGCCTCGCCTGGGCGCGCGAGCGGGACCTCGCCACCTTCGCGCTGGCGCCCAAGGGCATCGGCAAGCCCGCCTATGAAGCAGCGCTCGACGCCGCGCTGCGCAACGCCGGGGTCGAGGTGATCGCACTCGCCGGCTATATGCGGCTGCTTTCCGATGAGTTCGTCGGCAAATGGCGCGGCCGCATCGTCAACATCCATCCCTCGCTGCTGCCCAAGTACAAGGGGCTCGACACGCATGCTCGCGCGATCGCGGCGGGTGATACGGTGGCGGGGTGTTCGGTCCATCTCGTTACGGAGGAGCTCGATGCGGGCACGGTGCTCGCACGGGCCGAGGTCCCGATCCTGCCCGGTGACGACGCCGCAAGCCTTGCCGAACGCGTGCTCGCGGCCGAACATCGGCTCTATCCGCGCGTCCTGAAGGAGTTTGCCGCCGCATGACCGATCCGCTCGCCCGCGTCCGCGACATCGCGCAGCTCCTGCCCGGCACCGAGGAACGGCCCTCGCATGGCCAGCCGACGTTCTTCGTCGGGGGAAAGCAGTTCGCACAGGTTCGCCTGAACCATCACGGCGACGGCCGCGACGTGGTCTGCGTCCGCACCGGCGGCACCGACGAACAGGCCATGCTGATCGAGGCGGCGCCCGAGACCTATTCGCGCCCCGCCTATCTGGGCGCGGCCGGATGGGTCGGCGTCAACCTTGCCGGCGACGTCGACTGGACGCTGGTCGAGGATCGGATCGCGCGCAGCTGGGAGCTGGCGGCGCCCCGTCGCTTGCTGGAGGCCGGTGGACGATGAGCAAGGAAACGCCCGCCGAGCGCCAGGAAGCCGCGGCCACGCGGCGGCGATGGATCACGCTCGCCGAGGTGCTCGCAGTTGCGGGCGTGCTGATCGCCGCGCTGACCCTGTGGAGCAACTGGGCCGATCGCCGCGCCGACGAGACCGAGAAGAGCGCGGAGGCGTCGAATGCGGCGCGCGACAAGGCGCGCCTGGATCTGACCGGGACGGTGGAGCGCGACGGCGCGGTCCTCGCACTGACCGATCCTCGCCATGATCTCCAGGATGCCGTGATCCGGTTTCCCACCCCGCTCGGGGTTGCCGTGCAGCGCCCCGCAGGCGACCCCGAGATCGCCGCCGAATGGGTTGCCCCCGCGCTGCTCAAGCTGACGGACGGCGGCGCCGACGAGCGCACCGGGCGGCTCCCGGTGTTGATCACCGTGCGCTATTGGGATGGCGACGTGGCTCGTTCGACGAGCGGCGTGTACGACATCGTCTGGCGGACGAAGGGACAGCTTCTCCGCGGGCGGGCCCTGCTGCTCGAAGGCCTCAAGCTGCGCCAGCGCGGCGGTTCGCAAGCCGCGGTCGACGCTGCATGGAAGCGGGTCAGGCCCGCGGCCGATCCTCGCTAGATGTCGCGGGCGTAGACCAGATCGTCGAACCAGCTGGTGCCGACCAGAAACCGGCGCGTCCCCGCGACCGTGAACCCCTGACGCTCGTAAAACCGGTGCGCACGCGTGTTACCGCCATGCACGCCGAGCAGCAGCCGGGCGCCGTTCATCGCCCTGGCATCGTCCACCGCCCGGTTCATCAGCGCATGGCCGAGGCCGATGCCATGGGCGGTCGCGAGCACGTAGATGCGCCGCAGCTCGATGTCGCCGGGGCGGAGCGCCACGGGTAGATCGGGCGGGCTCAGGACGGTGAAGCCGATCGGCGCATCGCCCACGGCGTGCTCCGCGATCGTGACGTGGTGATCGTCACGGCCGAGCCAATCGAGGAACAGCGCCGCGGCGCACTTCGTCGCGCAGTGCGCCACGATGTCGGCGGCGGGCACGATCCCCGCATAGGTTTCGAGAAAGGTTGCCCTCGCGACAAGCGCGAGGGCATCCGCATCCTCCAGTCGCGCCGGTCGGACGCGACCGAGCATCAGCCGACGATTTCTTCTGGCTTGAAGAAATAGGCGATCTCGATCTCGGCATTCTCGTCCGAGTCCGAGCCGTGGACGCTGTTCGCCTCGATCGACTCGGCGAGTTCCTTGCGGATCGTGCCCGGCTCGGCGTTGGCGGGATTGGTCGCGCCCATGATGTCGCGGTTGCGCTGCATCGCGTTCTCGCCCTCGAGCACCTGGACCACGACGGGGCCCGAGATCATGAAGCTGACGAGCTCGCCGAAGAACGGACGCTCCTTATGGACTGCGTAGAAGCCTTCGGCCTGCTCGCGGGTCATCTGGATCCGCTTCGACGCGACGACGCGGAGCCCGGCTTCCTCCAGCATCTTGGTGACCGCGCCGGTCAGGTTGCGACGCGTCGCGTCGGGCTTGATGATCGAAAAGGTACGGTTCGCGGCCATGATGGTCACGGGCTCCTGGATATGAGGCGATGGAAAAGTGGCGCTGCACTAGGCGGCGGGCGGTGCCGATGCAAGCGCAGGACACTCGCTCCTCCTGCTCCACGACGTCATGCCGGGCTTGTTCCGGCATCCACGGCCCCGCCTTTTCTAAAGCCCTAGGTGTGCCGCACGGTGGATGCCGGGACGAGCCCCGGCATGACGAAGAGTAGGGATCGATCGTCGAAGACGTCACGCCGCCTGTTCCCAGCGGCCCGCCTCGTTCTGCTTCCAATAGCGCCGCTCGACCCCGTCGCGGTCGGCGAGCCCCTTCCACGCCAGCCGCGCCTCGCGGATCGCATCGTCGTCGAAGAAGTGGAATGCCCGATCGAAGTCGAGTGCCTCGTCGCGCCAGCTGCCGTCGACCAGCGCGATATGGCGCGCGCCGTTCGCGGCGTTGACGTCGCCGGCGATCAGGATCGGTTGGGCGGTATCGTCGCCCGAGCCGATCTCGGCATGCGGCAGGAAACTGTCGGGCGCGTAGCTCCACAACAGCCGATCGAGCGCGACCCGCTGCACCGGATCGGCGGCGACGATCAACAGCCGCGCGCCGCTGCCGACGATCTTTTCCGCGATCTGCGGCAGTGCGCGGTCCAGCGGCGTCGCGGTCAGATGATAGAAATCGACCTGCACGCCGCCACCCCCGTCCGAACCCCGTCCGCTCAGCGTTCGAAATTATCCGCGACGAAGCGATCGAGCAACCGCACGCCATAGCCGGTCGCGCCCTTGTCATGCGTGCTGCCCGCCTTGTCGGACCAAACCATCCCGGCGATGTCGAGATGCGCCCATTCGACGCCCTCGTCGACGAAGCGCTGGATGAACTGCGCGGCGGTGATCGATCCCGCCCCGCGCGGACCGACATTCTTCATGTCCGCGATCGGCGAGTCGATGATCTTGTTGTAATTGTCCGACAGCGGGAAGCGCCACAATTTGTCGCCGGTCGCGAGCCCCGCGGCGAGCAGCTGATCCGCCAGCGCGTCGTCGTTCGCGAACAGTCCGCCATGTTCATTGCCGAGAGCGACGATCATCGCGCCGGTAAGCGTCGCGAGGTCGACGATCGTGCCGGGGCGATGGGTCTTCTGCACCCAGGTGATCGCGTCGCAGAGCACCAGCCGGCCTTCGGCATCGGTGTTGATCACCTCGATTGTCTGCCCCGACATCGACGTGACGACGTCGCCGGGACGCTGTGCATCGCCGTCGGGCATGTTCTCGACCAGCCCGCAGACACCGATCACGTTGACCTTGGCCTTGCGCAGCGCCAGCGCCTTCATCGCGCCCGCGACCGCGCCCGCGCCGCCCATGTCCCACTTCATGTCCTCCATGCCGGCGGCCGGCTTGATGGAAATGCCGCCGGTATCGAAGGTGACTCCCTTGCCGACCAGCGCCAGTGCGGGGTCCCCCGCCCCCGCGCCGTTCCACTTCAGCGCGAGCAGCTTGGCCTCGCGGCGCGACCCCTGGCTGACGCCCAGCAACGCACCCATGCCGAGCGCGGCCATCTCGGCCTCGCCGAGCACCGTGATCTCGAGGCCGAGGCCTTCGACGTCCTTCGTCACCCATTCGACGAAGCTTTCGGGGTAGAGGATGTTGGGCGGCGCCGACACCAGCGTGCGGGTCAACGCCATGCCCTGCGTGACCGCGTCGACCTGGGTCCACGCCGCTTCGGTGGCGGCCGGCGCGCCGACGATGTCGATCGCGGTCAGGGTCGGCTTGGCTTTGTCGGCGAGCTTGGTCCGGTACTGATCATAGCGCCACGCGCGCTGCGACGCTGTCGCCGCAAAGCGCGCCGCCGCCTTCGCGGTCGGCGCGTCGGGCAGCGCGGACAGATCGACCGCGACTTTGGTAGCACCGGAGGTCAACAGCTTCGCGGTCAGCGCGCCACCCGCCTTTTCCCACGCGGCCTCGTCACCCTGGCCCACGCCCAGCATCAGAATGTGACGCGCACCGCCGTCCGCCGGCAGGAACAGCTCGACGATCGCGCCTGCCTCTCCGCTGAAGCGGTTGGCACGGGCCGCGGCGGCCGAGAGTGCCTGCGCGGCGGTGCCGAAATCGCCCCAGCTCGTGCGCTCGAGTCCGTCTTTGCCGATCGCGATCGCGACGATCGTCGCGTCGGAGGGAACGGCGGAAACGAAACGGATTTGCATGAAAAACCTCGGATAATCGGAAGACTCGGGTCGCTCTAGGCCAGCACGGGCTGCCACGCAAAGCGCGCGATTGCAGCGGCGCGCCGAAATTGCGATAGCGGCCGGACTGGGTCGCCGTTCAGGGCGATGGCGCAGTCGTCGGATGGGGTTGGTCGGTAATCGTGTTGCGTCTAGCCCTCATGGCAGGTTGTGCCCTGCCCTTCGCGCTGGTCGGCGCTACCCCCACGCTCGCGCAGGATCTGCAGAACCGTGACGTCGCGCCGCCATCGGCTGCCGAGGTCGCGCCGCCCGCCGATCCGGACCAGGTCCAGTTCAGCGCAGGTGCCCTCGAATACGATACCGACAGCGACATCGTCACCGCCAAGACGGACGTGCGCATGTTCCGCCAGGGCAGCCGGCTGCGCGCCGACCAGGTCGTGTGGAACCGCAAGACCGGGCAGGTCGTCGCCACCGGCAACATCGCGGTCACCAATCCCGAAGGCGATATCGCCTATGGCGACTCGATCGAGCTGACCGATTCGTTGAAGGACGGCATGGTCGACAACATGCTCGTCGTTCTGGAACAGGGCGGCCGCCTGGCGGCATCCAGGGGAACGCGGGCGACCAACGGCACGCTCGAACTCGAAAGCGCCGCCTACACGCCGTGCGCCGTCGTCACCGCCGAGGGCTGCCCCAAGGAACCCTCGTGGAAGATCACCGCCTTTCGCGTGACGTATCGGCCCGATCGCAGCCGGATCTACTACAAGGGCGCGCGTTTCCACCTGTTCGGGCTGCCGACGATCCCCCTCCCCGATTTCTCGAACCCGATCGGCGCCGGCTCGGAAAGCGGGCTGTTGTCGCCGAATGCGCGCTACAGCCAGGTCAACGGCTTCGAGGTCGCGGTGCCCTATTATTTCCGGCTCGCGCCCAATCGCGGACTGGTCGTCACCCCGCACGTCTATTCCAATGTGCTGCCGATGCTGGAGGCGCAGTACAGCGCGCTGGACGACAATGGCGCCTTCCGCGTGCGCGCCTACGCTACCGAAAGCCGGCGCAGCGACGACCTCAACACCGCCACGCCGAGCGACACCGACCTTGCCTTTCGCGGCTATATCGATGGCATCGCACGCTACCAGCTGTCGCCGAACTGGAGCATCGCCGGATCCTTGCGGGTCACCACCGATCGCACCTTCCTGCGACGCTACGACATCTCGCGCGACGATCGGCTGCGCTCGACGATCAGCGTCGAGCGGATCGACGCCGACAGCTATTTCGCGATCAACGGCTGGGCGGTGCAGACACTCAGGGTAAACGACCGCCAGGGCCTCCAGCCGATCGCGCTGCCCGAGATCGACTATCGTCGTCGTTTCGACGACGGCGTGCTGGGGGGCAAGGTACAGCTGCAGCTCAACTCGCTGGCGCTCACCCGCACCGGTGGGCAGGACACGCAACGCGCGTTCGCCAGCGCGCGCTGGGACCTGCGCAAGCTGACCCGCTGGGGCCAGGAAGTGACCTTCACCGCCTATGCACGCGGCGACGCCTACAACACCAACGACACGCTCACGACCGCGATCGCGAGCTATCGTGGCATCGAGGGCTTCCAGACCCGCGCGATCGGCTCGCTCTCGGTCGACATGCGCTGGCCGTTGATCGGCGAGTTCCTCGGCGGAACGCAGCGCTTCACCCCCCGCATCCAGCTGGTCGCCGCGCCCAGATTCGCCAATCTGTCGGTGCCGAACGAGGATTCGCGCGCGGTCGATCTCGAAGACTCCAACCTGTTCTCGCTCAACCGCTTCCCGGGCTATGACCGTGTCGAGGACAGCTCTCGCGTTACCTATGGCGCGCAATGGGGCGCGATCCTCCCCGGCGTCAGCATCGATGCGCTGATCGGCCAGAGCTACCGGCTCTCGCTGCGCCCGACGATCCTGCCGGACGGCACCGGGCTCAGCGATCGCTTCTCGGACTATGTCGGGCGAACCGAGCTGCGCTTCCAGGACCTCGTCTCGCTCACCCATCGCTATCGGCTCGACAAGAACGGCCTCGCCTTTCGCCGCAACGAGATCGACGCCACGGTCGGGTCGCGCACCTCCTATGCGCTGCTCGGTTACCTCCACCTCAACCGCAACATCGCCACCACGAACGAAGACCTCCAGGATCGCGAGGAAGCCCGTTTGGCCGGTCGCGTACAGTTCGCGCCATTCTGGTCAGCATTCGCCTCGGCAGTGGTCGATCTCACCAACCGCGACGAAGATCCATTGTCGCAGTCGGACGGCTTCGATCCGGTTCGCCACCGGGTCGGCGTGCAATATGAGGACGATTGCCTTCGGCTGGGCGTGATCTGGCGCCGCGATTACCAGGACACCGGCGATGCGCGCGCCGGCAACAGCTTCCTGTTGACGCTGGCATTGACCAATTTGGGTCGCTAAGCCGCGGTTCAGCTTGTTTTGCGCATTGGGCGGCGCATGCCCCCGCACGGGGGCGATGATGGGGTATCGACATTTTGACGCATGATTTTCGACCGGCGGCACGCAAGGGTCGCATGTTCGGCGCGGTGATCCTCGCTGCGCTGGCTTCCGCGGCGATCGCCCAGACCGTTCCCGATCAGGCGGTTCCCGAGACCAATCTCGACATCCCGGCCAATCTGCAGATTTTCGGCAAGCTCGATCCCAACATCCGCAAGCCGACGGCGATCGTCAACGACACCGTCATCACCGGCACCGATGTCGACCAGCGGGTCCAGCTCGTCGCCGCCGCGAACAACGCGACCAAGCTCAGCGACGAGGAGCGTGACCGGCTGCGTTTCCAAGTGTTGCGCCAGTTAATCGACGAGACGCTGCAGATCCAGGAAGCGCGTACCTCCGAGATCGTCATCACCGCCGACGAACTCAACCAGAGCTTCGATCGCATCGCCAAGAACTTCCAGCGGACGCCTGCGCAGATGCGCGACTATCTGAAGGAAAGCGGTTCGTCCGAACGCTCGCTCAAGCGCCAGATCGAGGGCGAGCTGGCTTGGCAGCGCTATCTGCGCCGCAAGGTCGAGCCGTTCGTCAACGTCGGCGATGCCGAGGTCAAGGCGATCATGGACCGGCTCGAACAATCCAAGGGCACCGCCGAGTATAACCTCCACGAGATCTATCTGTCCGCAGACGGCAGCAACAACCAGCAGGTGTTCGCCAACGCGCGCCAGCTGATCGCGGAGATCCAGAAGGGCGAGCGGCCGTTCGAATATTTCGCGCGCAACTTCTCCGAAGCCTCGACGAAGGGTGTCGGCGGCGATCTCGGCTGGATCCGGCTCAACACGCTGCCGCAGCCGCTCGCCGATGCGACCCAGCAGATGCAGGTCGGCCAGGTCGTCGGCCCGGTCGAGACGCCGGGCGGCTTCTCGATCCTCTACCTCACCGACAAGCGCGCGGTGCTGACCGCGGACCCGCGCGATGCCAGGCTCAGCCTCAAGCAGCTGACGGTACGCTTCCCCGCGAACACCAGCCAGGCCGACGCGACCGCGCGCGCCGCCGAATTCGCCAAGACCGTGCAGACGATCCAGGGCTGCGGCACCGTCGAGCGTGTCGCCGCGACGATCAGGGCCGAGGTCGTCGACAACGATACCGTTCGAGTGCGCGATCTCCCCGCGCCACTGCAGGAAATCATGCTCAAGCTCCAGATCGGGCAGGCGACACCGCCGTTCGGCTCGCCCCAGGAGGGCGTCCGCTCGCTGGTACTTTGCGGCCGCGACGACCCGAAGACCGGCGAACTGCCCAAGGCGTCGCAGATCCAGGGACAGCTCGAACAGCAGCGCGTGAACCTGCGCGCGCAGGGCAAGCTGCGCGATCTGCGCCGCGACGCCGTGATCGAGTATCGTTGAGGCCCGGGCGGTGACCCTTCGTCCCGCCGCGCCACCCGCCCCGATCGCGGTGTCGATGGGCGACCCGGCGGGGATCGGGCCCGAGATCGTTGCCAAGGCCTGGCAGCGGCGCGGCGAAGCCGGCCTGCCGATCTTCGTCGCGGTCGGCGACGCGCGCGCGGTGACCCGGGTCTGGCAAGGACCGATCGCACCGATCACTGACCTCGCCGATGCGGCGCACTATTTCGCCGACGCGCTGCCGATCCTGACGGTCGACGATGCCGGCGACATCGTCCCGGGCGTTCCCGATGTTGAGGGCGCGCGTTGCGCGCTCCACTCGCTCGAGCTTGCGGCGGGGCTGGTACGTTCGGGTGCGGCACGCGCGCTGGTGACCGGGCCGGTGTCCAAGTCGCAGCTCTACGCCATCGGCTTCTCGCATCCGGGACAGACCGAGTTCGTCGCGGAGCGCTGCGGCATCGCGGGCGAGAATGCGGTGATGATGCTGGCCGGTCCGACGCTGCGGGTCGTGCCGATGACGACCCATGTGCCGCTCGCCAGCGTCGCCGGCCTCCTGTCGATCGAGCTCGTCGTGGCGAAGGGACGCGCGACCGCGCGCGGCCTGATCAAGAACTTCGGCATCGAACGCCCGCGCCTGGCCTTTGCCGGACTCAACCCGCATGCCGGCGAAAGCGGGGCGCTCGGTCGCGAGGAGATCGAGATTCTCGAACCGGCTATCGCCCAGCTGCAAGCCGACGGCATCGACGCGGCAGGGCCATTTGCCGCCGACACGCTGTTCCACGGTCGGGCCCGGGCGCGCTACGACGCGGTGCTGTGCTGCTACCACGATCAGGCGCTCATCCCGATCAAGACGCTCCATTTCGATGAGGGCGTCAACATCACGCTCGGGCTGCCGATCGTCCGGACGTCGCCGGATCACGGCACCGCGTTCGGCATCGCCGGGCAGAACCAGGCCGAGCCCGGCGCGATGATAGCCGCGATCATCATGGCCGGCGAGGCGGCGGACCGGCGCGCGCGCGCCGCGACGTGAGCTTGCCGCCGCTGCGCGACGTGATCGCGCGACATGGGCTGACCGCAAGCAAGGCGCTTGGGCAGAACTTCCTCTTCGACGGACAATTGCTGGCGCGGATCGCGGCGGTACCGGGCAATCTAGCCGGCGCCGAAGTGCT
>DATLME010000185.1:0-47002 GCA_035537395.1 Sphingomonas sp.
CGCCGGCGGGGTCGCGATCACCGACAATTGCTGGAGCCCGACCAGCGCGGTCTGCAAGGTGCGCGGGATCGGGGTCGCGGACAGCGTCAGCACATGGCCCGCGCCGAGCGCGCGAAGCCGCTCCTTGTCCGCCGCGCCGAAGCGCTGCTCCTCGTCGACCACGACCAGTGCGAGATCGCGGTAGGCGACGCCCTTCGCCGCGATCGCGCCGGTACCGACGACCACCTGGATCGATCCGTCGGCCAGTCCCGCCCGCACCTTCTTGCGATCGGCGGTACTGGTCAGCCGCGACAGCCCCGCGACGACGATGCCGCTCTCGGCGAAACGCTCGGTGAACTCTTCCAGATGCTGGCGCGCGAGCACCGTCGTCGGCGCCGCGATCGCAGCCTGGTGTCCGGCCAGCGCCGCGATCGCGGCGGCGCGCAACGCCACCTCGGTCTTGCCGTAGCCGACATCGCCGATGACGAGCCGTTCCATCGCGCGCCCTTCCGCGAGGTCGTTGCGGACCGCATCGATCGCGCGCGCCTGGTCGGGGGTCTCGTTGTACGGAAAGCCTGCGGCGAACCGCTCGTATGCGGCCGGATCAGGCTGAAGGATCGGCGCGGTGCGTTCCGCACGTTCCGCCGCCAGCACGGTCAGGCCGCGCGCGCTCTCGGCGATAGCGGCGTCGATCGCGGCGCGGCGCTTGATCCAGCTCGCGCCGTCGAGCTTGTCGAGCGCGATCGCGTCCGCATCCGCGCCGTACCGCCAGATCCGGTTGGCCTCCGCCACCGGCACCAGCCGCACGCCCTCGTCCGCGTAGACGAGCTTGATCGCGTCGCCGGGCTCGCCCCCCTCGAGCGCGGGCATCGGCTCCAGCCCGCCGACGATGCCGATGCCGTGATCCTCGTGCACCACCACGTCGCCGACGCGCACCTCCCCCATGTCGAACAAGCCGCTGTCGACCGTGCCGTGCCCGGTGTCGCTCCGGTCGGCACGACTGCCGAGCAGGTCCGCGGCGGCGATCGCGAGAATCCCGTCGCGGCGAAAGCCACGGTCGATCGGCACCGCGAGCGCCAGCGTCGCACCCGCGGGTGCGTCGACGACCTCGGCCCATGCGGCAACGTCGCGAAACTCGGGCACGGCGCGGGTCGCGAGCCGCGGCTTGAGAAAACGCAGGTCGCGCACGCTGCCGAGCAGCACCACCCGGTCGCCCGCCGCGATCGCCGCGGTAATCGCGGTCGCCAGCTTCTTCAGCGGCGTCCTGCCCTCGACGAAGCGCGCCGGCGGCTCGCCGAGCACCTCGATCGTCCGCTGGTCGCAGGCGTCTACCGCGCGACGCCAGCGCGCCTCGGCGACCACTTCGGGCGCCGCGCGGCCCGGGCGTCGCCTGGCTGCATCCGCCGCAAGCGCCAGCAGCCGTCGGCGGCGGTCGTCGGCTCCCGGCGCCATGATCAGCGCCGCGCCCGGGAGGTGATCGAGCAGCGTCACCGCGGCCTTGGCGGGTGCCGGCTCGGCGACCCGGCCGAGCTCGATGCCGTCGCACTCGTGAGTCGTGCGCTGGTCGGCAGGGTCGTAATAGCGAAGCGACGCGATCCGGCCCTCGGCGACTTCGATCCGCAGCGGCTGGTCGGCGTCGGCGGGGAAGACGTCGAGGACGTGGCCGCGCAACGCGACCTCGCCCGGCTCGTCGACGCGCTCGTCGACCAGATACCCCGCCGCCTGCAGTTCCTCATACAAGGCTGCGAGATCGATGTCGGCGCCGACATCCGCACGCGGCGACGTCGCATCGAACGCGGCAGGATCGGGATGCGCGCGGCCGAACGCTTCGCCGCTGGTGATCAGTGCGATCGGCGCGCGATCCGGCTGCGCCAGCGCGATCCGCACCCGGCGCAGCGCCGATACCCGCTGCCCGACATTCGCGGGTGATGCCGGCGCGTCGTCCCCGATCAGCGCGTCCGATGCGGGGCAATGCAGCACCGTCGCGGTCGGCGCGAAGCCCGCCAGCGCCCGCGCGACCAGCACCGCCTCGGCATCGTCCGCGGCGGCGTAGATTACGTCGTTATCCGCCAGCGTCTCGGCGAGCGCCGCGACGACGTCGCCGAGACCCAGCGGGCCCATCCCGAGCGGGCTCGTGGCGATCGGCGCGGTCAGGACGGCGATGGCGGCAGGGGAGGACAACGGCTTGGTCGATGGCTTGGTCGCTGGCATGGGTGGGAAAGTACCTTGGCAATGGAAGGGTTCGAACCCGCACCGTCCGCTGACGTTCCACGCGCCCGCACGGCAACTTCCGCCCGCTGCTGCGTTACCCCCGCGGGCGCGCTGGGCGACCCGAAGGAACCCTTAGCGCATGGCCTCCACCGCCGCCGATATCGCCGCGATCGCGGCCCCCGCCGCGACGATGATCGCGGCGATGATGACCGCCGCCAATCTCAGCCCGCGCGTGACCGGCTGGGGCTTCGTCGTCTTCACGATCGGCTCGGTCGGCTGGTGCGTGATCGGCCTCGCCTCGGGCCAGCAGAACCTGCTGCTCAGCAACGCCTTCCTGACCCTGGTCAACGCGGTCGGAATCTGGCGCTGGCTCGGCCGCCAGGCACGCTACGCGGACGGCAGCCGCGCCGCGACCGCACGCAGCGAAGTCGAGCCCGGCTCGCAGATCATGCCGGTCAGCGGCCTAACCGGCACCGACGTGGTGGATTGCGACGGTACGAAGGTGGCCACCGTGGTCGACGCGATGGTGACGTGCGACCGCGGCGCGCTCGCCTATGCGGTGATCAGCGTCGGCGGCATCGGCGGCGTCGGCGAATCGCTCCACGGCCTCGCTCCCGAGGCGATGACGCTGACCCCGGGCCAGATCCGCACCGCGCTCAGCGAGACCGAGCTCCGCGCGTTGCCGCCGATCGACGTCGATCACTGGCCGACCCGCGTGGCCGCGCCCGCCTGACGGCTCGGGAGCCGGGCACTCCGCCCGGCTCCCGCCATCCCGTCAGTGGCTGGGCATCAGTGGCTGGCGGTTTCGCCGGCCGCGCGCCGCGCGACATATTTCATCGTCAGCGATGCGTTGTTCTGGTCGATCCATGCCGCCATCGATTGTTCTTCGCGCAGCGACATCTGCAGCAGCGGCGTCGCGCTCACGAAGCTGCCCGCATCGGCCAGCGTGATCAGCGAAGTGTACGCAGCCGCCTCGAAATTCTCGAACGCGAAATTGGCGAAGCTGTTCTTGAGGATCTCGTCGGGCGCGAACACATGCGCGATCGCGGCGAGGTTGCCGGTGAGCGACAGGGCGATGTCCTTCAACGCCGAGTGGCTTTCGTTGAACCCGGCGAGGATCTCCTCGAGCCGCTGGATCTGCTGCTCGGTCTCGCCGCGATGCTGGCGGAGCATGTCCGCGACTTCGGGGTAATTCGCGAGATGATCGAGCTGGCGATCGATCAGCGCGAGCGCCTGATGCTCGACGCCATGCGCGTTCTTCAATCCGGTGACGAACACCGACTGGATGACATCTTGTTGACTCGACATGTAAGGCTCCGTGATGATCGGGGGGGGATCCCGGTTACCAACCAGCTAGCGAACGTCGCGTTCCGTTGCGGCCGCGGTTCGTGCCCGCGCCGCCCGGCGCGTCGCGGGAATTTACGCCGGCCCGCGGCACGACCCGCCCCGACCGTGCGTTCGGGCGCAATGGACAGCAAGCAAGCAGAACGGGCCGATGTCGCGGTCGCGATGGCCGCCGCCCCCGCGCGACACACTCTTTTGATCCGCGGCCTCGGCACGCTCAGCGAGATCGCCGATCAGCCGCCGCTCATCTCGGCGTGCGCCGCGGTCGCCGCCGTCGGGCTGCTTACCGGCAATCGCCGGCTGGCTCGCGCGGGTGCGCGCGCGCTCGCCGCCGAGCTGGTCGCGACCAAGCTGAAAGGCATCGTCAAGCACCGCTTCGATCGCACCCGGCCGCGCGTCGTCGCCGAAGGCCGCGGCTACCGTGCCGAACCCGGGCACGACGACCGCAGCGAGATGAACAGCTTCCCGTCGGGCCATACCGCCGGCGCCGTGGCGGTCGCGCGCGCGGTCGCCCGGGTCTATCCGGCGCAGGCGATCCCCGCCTATGCGATCGCCGCCGGGGTCGGCATCGTCCAGGTGCCCCGCTCCAAACATTATCCGTCGGACGTCGCGGCCGGCGCGGTGGTCGGCGTCGTCAGCGAGATCGTCGTCGATCGCGGCACGCGCCTGGCCCGCAACCTGCTCGCCGCGACCATCCGCCAGGCACGCCACCGGCGCGCGACCCGAGCCGCCACCGGCCCGTCGTCGGGGGCGAACCGGCCATCGTTCGCACGTGAACCTTTGGCGCTCGATGCGGGTTGAGCCTGCGCCACGAAGCATTGCTGCGGATCAGTGACATCAGGTCACAGCCGCTATCGTGGTCTCGCGTAACATGGAGAGAGATGATGAGTGACAACAACAGAAGCGGCTTCGGCGGAACCACCGGCGGGTATGACGATCCCAACCGGGGTCCACTCGATCGCGCGGCGAACGCGGTGACCGGCGGCAGCGGCGGTGTCTCGGGCGCGGTCGGCGGGCATTCTTCGGACATGTCGCACCAGTCCGCCGGAACCACGACCGGATCGCACGGCGGCGGCGTCGTCTCGGCGGTGTTCGACAGCCAGTCCGAAGCCGAGCGCGCGGTCTCCGCGCTGCGCAGCGCGGGCGTCAGTGACACGTCTTTGTCGATCATCGCGCAGAACAAGGGCACGACGACCGCGACGAGCGGCGCCGGCGACGTCACCGACGAGCATCACGGCAGCGTGCTGCGCGGCATCCTCGGCGGTGGTGCGCTCGGTGCGGGTCTCGGGGTGCTCGCGCTCGCGATCCCCGGCGTCGGCCCACTCGCAGCGGTCGGTGCGATCGCAGCGTCCGCGGTGCCCGAGGCGGTTGCCATCGGCGCAGCCGTCGGTGCCGCCGCCGGAACCTTCGGCGAAGTCCTCGCCAAGCACGGCATCAGCGACGAGGATGCGGGCTATTATGGCGATCGCATCAAGTCGGGCGGTGTCCTGGTGACGGTCAGCCCCGGCGCGGGGATCGACAATGATCGCATCCGCGACATCCTGTTCGATCACGGCGGTCATAATGCGTCGCGTGCCCGTACGGCCGCGATCTAAATTGGTTCGGGCCGGAAGCTGATCGTTTCCGGCCCGAATTGCGTTTCGAACGAGAGACTTGGCTCGCACGTGCAGCATTCATTCAGCTGCGCTGCCGGCATAGCTTGATCGATCGCATGCAGTTTTTTAGGTGCAGCGCACAAAAATCGCTTGGCCTGCGGGAACCAATCGGTTAATTTTCTGTTGCACCCACGATAAGAGAAAACAAGCGGGCTGCCATCACGCTTGTAACCAAAGGGATCCATATGAACAAAATGCTCTACACCGCGCTTGCGGCGACTGCTCTCTGCGCGCTTCCGTCGACCGCAAACGCGGCGTTGGTTGCAAGCCTGGGCGGCGGCACCGGTCCGTTCTCGACGCTGAGCTCGGCCGGCCTCAACGGCGGTTCGGTTGCAACGCTCTCGGGCGGCACCGTCTACACCCAGGATCAGCCGTTTGCTGATATCCCCGAGAACGTCTTCGGTGGTACCTTCCTCGCGACTGGCCCGACCGCTGGCCAGCCTGCGATCCTGACGTTCACCCAGCCGCTCGGTTACCTGAGCTTCCTGTGGGGTTCGCCGGACACGTACAACGTGCTGACGCTGACCACCAACCAGCAGACCTACACGTTCAACGTCGACAACCTCAACTTTGCGGTTCGTGACGGCAACCAGGCTTTCTCGCAGTATGTGCAGTTCGTTGCCACTGCCGGCGAGTCGATCCGTAGCGTGACGTTCAACAACTCGCCCGCAGTCGATGCGTTCGAAGTTGCGAACTTCACCGCCGTGGTTCCTGAGCCCGCAACGTGGGCGATGATGCTCGTCGGCTTCGGCATGGTCGGCGCCGCAACGCGCTACCGTCGTCGTTCGTCGAAGGTCGTCTACGCCTAACATCCACACTCCGTGTGTATCGGGAAAGCCGCCGGCCGAAAGGTCGGCGGCTTTTTCGTTGTGCATGGCAGCGTGATCGCGGAGTCATGTTTCGCGATTATGTCGACCCAGTCACGTCGAGCACCCCGCCGCTAGTCCGGCGATCCCGCCTTGCCCTCGAGACGATCGAAGAACCGTCCCGCACGCCCGCGCGAATAGGTGACGCCCGCGTAGAACGACAACGCCGCCCGCGCCCAACCCACATAGATGCTCGGCATCCCGGACCATCGCGCGAGCCGCGCCATGCGGTGGCTCCACGCCGAGATATGGCTCCGCGCGCGGTAGACCAGCTTGCGCCGCCACGGCAGTCCGCGCGCGCTCGGCTCGACCCGCTTGCGTGGCGTGATCCCGCGCTTCGCCCAGGTCAGCCGATAGGCCAGCCCCTCGCGGCGCTGCCGGAACCCCGCCGCCTGCGTGCCGACGATGAACGCGGCATCGACCTGCTCCATTGCAAGCCGCCCGTCGCGCGTCGCCGCGGCGACGAGGTCGCGGATCTCGGCGGAGCGGATCACCGCCACGTTGGTCCCGCGACCGTCCGACGAATAGGGCTCCACCCAGGCGTCGCCGAACGCGATGTCGGCGGTTTCGGCGGTCACGTCGTCGCACCAGTTGCACGCCGACGCCTGGAAGAATCCGGCGCCCCAGTCGCCGTCGGCGAGATGCCACCAGTCGCGCTCGCGGACGCTGCCATCGGCCAGCGTCAGCTGCGCGGTATACCAATTGGCGGGCCGGCTGGCGTCCTTGCGACGATATTCGACCGCGCGGACATCCTGCGGGTCGGCATCCAGCTGCCACGCGAAACTGTCGACGAAGCGTGCGCTCTTCATGTGCCCGCAGAACAGGCCCAGCAGGTGCGTCACCCGCTCGTGGATCACCGGGTCCTCCGCCCGGAGCAGGTTGATCGCCTTGATGAAGCACGGCACCCCGACGATCGCGTAGCGTCCCGGTGTCGCGCGGATCTCGCGCAGCACCGCCGCCATGTCGACCGGGAAATAGCGCGAGCGCGCTCCCCGTGCGATCTCGTCGAGGCTGCGCGACACGGCATAGCGGAAATAGACCTCGCCGCTGCCTTCGGTCGGCACCACGTGCACCACCCCGTCGATCTTGCCCGACCGCAGCAGCTCGGCGGCGACCCAGCTCACCAGCCCGCCCGAACTCCCGTTCGCGCGGAATTCGGCTTCCGCGACATGCCCGACATAGGCGGTCTCGTAGCGACCGAGCCGCGCGTCGACATGCGCCGGCACGGGAAACCGCTCGGCGGCGATCGCATCCTCGTCGCGTGCGGCCGGCGAGAACGGGCAGGTCCGGGCGAACGCCGTCGTCGGTTCGGCGATCTCACCCGCGGGCTTGCGCAGGCCATGGCCGTCCCACGCCATCGACCGCTGCGGCGCCACCGCACAGCTGCCGCAGCCGATGCACATCCCGGAACCGACGATCGCCTTCGGGCTGAGCGACAGGTCCTCAGCCAAGCGCCTGATCCAGAAAGCGTGTCGACTGCGCCCGGCCCTGCGCGATGCGGCGATGGACCTGGTCCTCGAGCGGCGTCTCGAACAGGCGGCGGATTTCGGCGTCGCTCGTGGTCGGCTCGATCAAACGATGCTGCGCGTCGAGCGCGTTGGTCAGCCCCTCGAGCTTGAGGCGGCGATACGGCGACGCGGCGGCGACGAACGGCTTGTCATAGTGCAGCGCGAACACGGCGCCGTGGAAGAAGCTGGTCGCCACTGCCCGCGCGCCCGCGATCAGCGCCGCGAATTCCAGCGGACCGGCGTCGATCCGCTCTTCGTCGGCGCATGGATTGGCATAACCGATGCTGACGATGCGCAGCCCTGCTCCATCCGCCCAGCGCCGGACCGCCTGCGCGAACCAGTTCGGCAAGCCATGACCGTAAAGCACGACATAGTCGCCGAGGGTGGCAGGGGTTGGCGGCAGCACCTCGGGGAATTGCAGGCACGGGTCCAGCACCATCGCCGGATCGTCGCCCAGGCTGGCGGCGATCAGCGTCCGCGAATTGTCGTCGCGCACCGAGATCGCGTCGAACTTGCGCAGCCTGGCGATCCACGGCGCGTCCAGCCCGGAGGCGGCATCATGATTGCCGAAGCTGGCGGCGTAGGAAACGAGACGCGAGGTGCGCAGCGCCTCGCCGAAGAAGATCGGGCGCGAACTGTACCAGGGATGCGAGAAATTCCAGACTTCGTCGCTGCCGACTACCACCGCGTCGAACGGTTCCGCCTCTTCGGGGTGATCGAGCGAGAACGGCGCCGACAGCGGCAGCTCGGCCACCGCCTGTGCGAAGGCGCGCACCTTGCGGCCGAGCGCGGGATGCCGGTGGCGCGGGGTTCGCACCGGCAGTTCGGGCTGGAATGCGTTGCGCAGTTCCGCCGAGCGGATCGATCGCGCACGATGATCGAGCAGCACGGTGCGCTCGCCCCGGGCCGCGAGCCCCTCGGCAAGGCAGCGCGCCTGCCAATAGGAGCCGTAGTTGATGCTGTCGTGAAAAGTGAGGACGCCGATCGACATCAGGATATTGCGTGCTTTCTCGTGAGATTGGCCGCTTGGCCGTGTCGGCATCCGTCGTGCAAAACGCTCGCGACCTCAAGCGCCGCATCGACTTTTCGCTACATGCGTCCGCGGTCGGCAGGATCAGCCTGCCGTGATGCGGCTCACGCGGCGTCCTTGCGCGTCGCATAGTCGAGCGGCGACGGCGGCATTGCCTCGCGCGCATCGAAGGCGAGCGACGGCGCCGCGCTGGTGCCGGCGGGAGCGTAGCGATCGATCATCCACGCGCAGAAGTCGGCAAAGGCCTGCGGCTCGCGCGGCGGGCTCGTGTGGTGCGGCTCGACGCCCAGATGCGCGGGGGTGAAGCAGAACGTCGCGGTCACCTCGAAATCCGCGAGCGCCTCCATCTGCCGATCGAACCAGTCGATTGCGTTGGGCCGGAAACTGTCGGCCCACGAGATGCCGGTGCGCAGCCGCCGGGTACCGAGCCGCTTCATCCACGTCACCGCTTCGTCGAGGCGCGGGTCCTCGAAGTGGAACCACTGCATCAACCCGATATCGCGCGCATGCTCGGCATAGATGTCGAGCGCGGGCTTGGCGGTGCCGTCCTCGCGGATCAGCCCCATGTAGAAATGGCGGTAATAGGACGATCCTTCCGCCTCGCGGTGGCGGGTTTCCGCGCCCCACGCCATCGGCAGGTCGAACAGCGAATACCAATAGACCCGCGGTACCCGCCCGATCAGCAGCTCGGCGGTGCGCTTGAGCCCGAACGCCTGCACCTCGTCGGCGCCGAACGATCCCACGCCGACTTCGGTGACCCAGACCGGCTTGTCCGGCACCGCGGCTTCGATCTCGGCGATCTTGTCGGGCCAGGTATCGAGCGGCCACAGGTTCCAGTCGATCGGGAAGCCGTGCACCGCCACGACGTCGACCGCGTCGAGCACGCCCTTGGCACGCATCGCGCCGATCCAGTCGGGATCGATCGGCGACATGCCGCCGAGCACCCGCTGGATTGCGGGATTGACCGTGTGGATCGCATTGCCCGCGCGGATCACCATGTCCGCGTAGATCGACCAGTCCGGATCGAGCGCGGGGTTCCAGTGCGACTTGTTGTTGGGCTCGTTCCAGAGCATCGCCGCATCGATCATGCGACCGCCTTTCCGCCTGCGGGGTAGACCGCGGCAGGGCCGAACTGCGCATAGGGCACTGGCGCCGCGCGGCACAGGAACACCTCGGGTTCGGGATTGTCGAGGATCGCGAAGCCGGCGGCGCGCAGCATCGCCGCGCTGCACGCGCGATTGGGCGCCCACCAGTTGGTCCAGTCGTCGGCGAAGCGTCGCTCGATGAAGTGCATCTTGGGATAGGCGGGGTCGTCGAAATAGCTCGGCTTCTCGTAGCCGCCGGGCATGAAGAAGGGGTGGTTCTCGGGCACCTCGGCGATCTCGTCGGCGCCCTGCTGCATCGTCTGGAAGAGCAGCAGGTCGCCCGCGACATGCTCGCGGATCAGGTCGAGCGCGAGCAGCGGATGCCGCAAATGGTAGAGCACCCCCATGAAGATCACGAGGTCGAACGTCTCGCCCAGCGCGGCGACCTGGTAGACGTCGAGATTGCGGAACTCGATCTGCTCGAAGCCCAGGCTGCGGCTCGCGAGCCGGGCCTGCGCCAGATAGCGCTCGTCGCTGTCGATGCCGACGACCCGCGCGGCACCGCGGCGTGCCATCTCGACCGAATAGAAGCCTGCGTTGCAGCCGATGTCGAGCACGGTCTTGCCGGTCAGGTCGGCCGGTAGCGCGTGCGCGAAGCCCGCGAACTTGGCACGCGGATAATCGCCCAGGAAATGGTCCGGCGCGGTCTGCACGCCGTCGAGATCGATATTGTGGAACCAGGGCGCGAGCGCATCGATCTCTGCCCGCAAGTCGCTCCGCGTCGGTTGCTCGAGCACGGCTTTGTCGCTTCCCATCTATACTCCCCGCCTCGTCGTCGCAGGCCGGCGTGGCGCGGACCTGCGGGGCTTGCAAACCCCGATCCGCAAACCAACGGCACCCCTCACCGTTCCTCGCCACGCCGTCGAAAAGCGCGGCACTCGCGGAACCATGACGAGCCCGCCGTCATTTCGCCCTCGTGACGATTTCGATGCAGGCATGGACGGCGGCGATGCGCGGCGAACGCTATGCGGACGCGTGGGCGATCGAGGACCGCGCCGCCGCCGCCCGCGACCCCGCGTCCGCCGACGATCCCGCGCTCCCCTATCACCGGCGCTGGGTGTGGGACGGTCGCTCGCTCGCCGGTGCCGACGTGCTGGTGCGCTGCTATCACGGCCTCGGCGACACGATCCAGTTCGCGCGCTATCTTCCCGCGCTCGCCGCCCGCGCCCGATCCGTCACGCTCGAAGTACAGCCGCGGCTCGCCTCGCTGCTCGCGCACCTGCCGGTCGACCGCATCGTCCCGTTCGACGTCCGCCACCCGACGCAGTGGGACGGCGTCGCCATCGAGATCACCGAGCTTCCGCGCGCGCTCCGCCTCGCGCCCGACGCCGCGCCGCCGCCCTATCTGGCGAGCGCGCCCGCGATCGTGCCCGCCGGGACGATTGGCGTCTGCCACCTCGCCGGCGACTGGGACCTCGATCGCTCGATCCCCGCCGAGCTGTTCCGCCCGCTCTGCACGCAGTACCCCGCGCTGATGCTCGCGCCGGGCGCGACCGACCTCCCCTGCCTCAATCCGGAAGGCTGCCCCTTCGATCTCGAGGCGACCGCCGCGCTCGTCGCCGCGGTCGATCTCGTCGTCACCGTCGACACCATGATCGCGCACCTCGCCGGCGCGATGGGCCGGCCGACCTGGCTGCTGCTCAAGCACGAGCCCGACTGGCGCTGGTCGCCGTCGCGTCAGGACACGCCCTGGTATCCGAGCCTGCGGCTCTACGCCCAGCCCACCCCCGGTGACTGGCCTGCCGTGCTCGTTGCGGTCGCCGCCGATCTTGCCACCCTGGCGCCCCGCAGGAGCTCTGCCGCATGGCCAGCCTGACCAGCCCGCGCATCCCCGTCTCCTGGGGCGAGCTGCTGGACAAATTGTCGATCCTCGCGATCAAGCGCGAGCGGATCCACGCCGCCGAAGCCAACGCCAATGTCGCGCGCGAATATGCGCTGCTGCACCAGGTCGGCGCCGCCGTGCTGCGCGAGGCCGAGGTCGCGGCGCTGTTCGACACGCTGCGCCACGTCAACGAGCAATTGTGGGACATCGAGGATGCGATCCGCGCCGAGGAAGCAAGAGCCAGCTTCGGCCCTGCCTTCGTCGATCTCGCCCGCTCGGTGTACCGCAAGAACGACGAACGCGCCGCGATCAAGCGCCGGATCGACGTCGCGCTCGGTTCCGCGCTGGTCGAGGAGAAAAGCTACTGGTCCGCGGCCTAGGTCGCGGCCGCAGCCCCGACGTGGCGGGGCTCGTCGCGGCGCCGCGATGATGCTATGATCCGGCAAAAGACGATGGTCGCGCGACACTGCCGCAAGGAGAGCGACCATGGCCACCGCGCCCGATCACGCGAAGCTCGAAACCTTCCTCCACAAGATGCTCGGCGATCTCGGCGGGGCGATGAGCGTACCCACGGTCCGATTGGGCAAGCGCCTCGGCCTGTGGCAAGCCTTGGGCGACGGGCCTGCGACGGCGGCCGAGCTGGCGCGCAGGGCCGGCGGTCTCCACGAGCGCTACGTCCGCGAATGGCTGCTCGCGCAAAGCGCCAACGGCTATGTCGATTACTCGCCGGACGACGACAGTTTCGAGCTGTCGCCTGAACAGGCGATGGTCTTCGTCATCGAGGACAGCCCGGTCTATCTCCAGGGCGCGTTCGAACTCGCGGCCGCCGCGATCGAGGCCGAGGCCAAGGTCGAGGAGTGTTTCCGCCGGGGAACCGGGGTGCGCTGGGGCGATCATGCGGGATGCCTGTTCTGCGCGACCGGGCAGTTCTTCCGCCCCGGCTATGTCAACAATATCGTCCAGAACTGGCTCCCCGCGCTGGCAGGGGTCGAGGTCAAGCTCGATGCCGGCGCGCGGGTCGCCGATGTCGGTTGCGGGGTCGGCTTCTCGACCCTGCTGATGGCCAAATCCTATCCGAACAGCAGCTTCGTCGGGTACGATTTTCACGAGCCCTCGATCGACGAAGCCCGCCGCCACGCCGACCGTCACGGCTTCGGCGACCGGGTCCGCTTCGAAGCGGTCGCCGCCAAGGAAATCGCCGAAACCGGGTTCGACCTGGTGACGATGTTCGATTGCCTGCACGACATGGGCGATCCCTGCGGGTGCGCCGCGCACATGCGGCGGATCCTCGCCGACGACGGCACCTGGATGGTGGTCGAGCCCAATGCCGGCGATGCGCCCGCGGACAACATGAACCCGGTCGGGCGGCTCTACTACAACGCTTCCACCATGATCTGCATCCCGACCTCGCTCGATCAGGAGGTCGGGGCCGGTCTCGGTGCACAGGCCGGCGAAGCCCGGCTCGCCGAGGTGATCCGCAGCGGCGGCTTCGCGGAGGTGCGGCGCGCCACCGAAGGCCCCTTCAACATGGTCCTGGAGGCGCGCTGAGCGCCGTTCAGGAGACGATGAAGTCCGAACTGGTCAGCGCCGGCCGCGTGCTGAAGAACGCGATCTGGATCATCGCGGCGCCGCCCGCGCCGTCCGCGTCGTAGTACAGGAACCCGGTCGACGCGTTGTAGACGATGTGGTGGTCCGCGGTCGTCGCCTGCGTGCCGCTGACGAACGCGCTCGCCGCCAGCGTCCCGCCCGCCGATCCCGCTACCCCCGCGAAGGTCGACGACGCCAGTTGCAGCAAGTCCTCGCCGCGCACGAAGTCGCGCACCGTGTCGCGCTCGGCGCTCGTGGTCAGCGAATCGAACACGAACACGTCGTTGCCTGCGCCGCCGATGAGATCGTCCAGCCCGGCGCCACCGATCAGCAGGTCGCTGCCCGCCCCGCCCTGGAGGAAATCGCCGCCGGCCTCGCCCCATAGCTGGTCGTTGCCGTCGTTGCCGACCAGCAGGTCCCCGCCGAGCCCGCCGCGCAGGCTGTTGTTGCCGGCATTGCCGTTGATCGTGTTCGCGATGTCGTTGCCGACCGCGGCGAGGTTGAGGATCCCGGTCAGCGTGAGCTGCTCGATATTGGCGCCCAGCGTGAGATCCACGCTGGCGTTGATCAGATCGGTACCCTCGCCGACATTCTCGATCACCTGATCGCCGCTGTTATCGACGGTGTAGATGTCGTTGCCGATCCCGCCGTACATCAGGTCCGCCCCGCCGGCGCCGTTGATCTGGTCGTTGCCCGCACCGCCATAGATCGTGTCCGCGCTGGCGTTGCGGGTCAGGACGTCGTTGCCGCCCAGCCCGCTGATCGTCCAGAAATCGTTGCTCGACGCGGTGAACACGTTGGCGCCATTGTCGCCGGTGTAGGATTTCGGTTCGGGAAGATTGTTGACCGCGATCGCGAACGTCGCGGTGACCGCCAGCCCCCCGGCGTCGACCGCGCGCCCGGCGATCGTCCACGACGTCGCCTTTTCGTAATCGAGCAGGGTGCCGTTGGCGACGGTGACGATCCCGGTCACCGCATCCACCACGAAGCGCCCGCCGGCATTGTCGGTCAGGCTGTAGGTCAGCGTATCGCCCTGATCGACGTCGCTCGCCGCAAGCGTGCCGACCACGGTCCCGTTGGCCGCATTCTCGTCCACCCGCGCGTTCGACAGCGCCAGCGCCAGCGGCGCGTCGTTCGCGCCCGTGATCGTCACTGTGACGTTGGCGGTCGCCGTCGTGCCCGCGATGTCGGCCACCGTGTAGGCGAAGCTGTCGGTGGCGGTCTGCGCCGCGCCGAGCGACTGGAAGGCGCTACCCGGCGCATACACGACATTGCCGTTCACCAGCGTCAGCGCGATCCCGTTTGCCGACGTCGCGGGGATCGACGCGATCGTCAGCACGTCGCCGACATCGACGTCGCGGTCGTTGGCCAGCAACGCCGCCTTCGCGATCGTCCCGCCATTCTGACCCAGCGTCACCGCATCGTCCGCCGCCACCGGCGCGTCGTCGACCCCGGCGATCGTCACGGTGACGCGGCCGGTCGCGATCGCGGTGCCGTCGGTGACGACATAGGTGAACAGCGCGGTCCCCGAAAAATCCGCGAACGGGGTGAAGGTGACGCTGCCGTCGCTCAGCAGGCTGGCGGTACCGCCGGAGACCGATCCGACGCTCTGGATCGTCAGTGGCTGCCCGGTATTCGTGGTGTCGTTGGCGGTCAGCGCGCCCGGCGCGACCACCAGTATCTGGTCCTCGTTGCCGGCAAGCGTGTCCGCAGTCGCGATCAGCGCCGCGGGGCCGTTCTGGTCGGGCAGCGGCACGAAGAACTTGGCCTTTATCGAACTCGCGGAATCGTCGCCGCCCAGCCCGCTGCTGTCGGTCCAGACGGTGAGGAACCCGCCACCGGCGGTACCGATCACCGCCGGGTCGACCTGCCCGCCCCGCGTCAGGGTGTCGACGATGAACTCGTCGCCGAGCACGGTGCCGTCGCTGGTGAACAGCCGCCCCTTGATCCCCGGGGTGCCGCGCTCCGGCCCGCTGCCGCCATAATCCGCCCAGTTCACCACGAAGCCGCCGCCCGGCATCGCGCTCACCGACGGCGCGATCTGCGCGCCCGCGACATTGCTGTTGGCGAGTATCTCGCCCCCGACCTTGGCGCCGCTCGCATCGAAGACCTGCAGCTTGATTCCGAAATTGTCGGGATCGCCGCCGCTGCCGCTCGAATCGGCCCAGGCGATCACGAAACCGCCGGTATCGAGCGCCGCGATCGATTCCTGTTGCTGGTTGCTCACGGTCGTAGTGTTGACCAGCAGCTCGCCGCCGATCTTGGCGCCGCCGGCATCGAACAGCTGCGCCTTTACCGAATCCTTGCTGGCGTCGCCGCCGAGCAGGCTGCGATCGTTCCACGAGATCACGAACCCGCCCGACAGCAGCCCGGTGACGACCGGGGTCTCCTGTCCGTTGGGCGTCAGCGTGTTGACCAGCAGCTCGCCGCCGAGGCGATTGCCCGCGGCATCATAGACCTGCGCCTTCACGCTCGAGACGCTCGCGTCGCCGCCCTGGAGGCTGGCGTCGTTCCACGTCACCACGAACCCGCCCGAGGCGAGGCCTGCGACCACCGAGACCTTCTGCGCGCCGCCGGTGGCGGTGTTGACGAGGAATTCGCCGCCGATCGCGCCGCCGCTCGCGTCGAACAGTTGCGCCTTGATCCCGCTGCTCGCGGCATCCCCGCCGACGCCGCTCGCATCCGTCCAGCTGACCACGAAGCCGCCCGATGCCAGCGCGGCGATGCTGGGGCTGTCCTGGCTGTTGAGCGTCTGCGTGTTGACCCGCACCTCGCCACCCACGCGGTTGCCGGTGGCGTCGAGCAGTTGCAGCTTGATGCCGTAGCTGCTCGCGTCGCCGCCCTGCCCGCTGGCATCCGCCCATGCGATCACGCTGTTGCCCGATGCGAGCAGCGCCGCGGCGGGCTGCTGCTGGTTGTTCGCGATCGCGGTGTTCACCAGCAGCTCGTCGCCACCCGCGAAACGCCGCTCGGTCACCGCGTCGCGGATCGCGAAATCGAAGATCTTGTCGAAGCTGTTGCCGAAGCCGTCGCTCACCCGGATCGTCAGCGTCGCAGCGGTGGCGACTTCATAGTCGAGCTTCTGGCTGTCCGCGACGATCAGCTTGTCGCCCTCGATGCGGAACGCGCCGCCGGTCGAATCGTCGATCAGCTGATAGCTGTAGGCGGCGTTGTACGCGCCGTTCGCGCTCAGGCTGGCGACCGCGACGTTCTGCATGCTGGTCTCGGACAATTGGCTCGCCGACACCGTCAGGTTGCTCACCGATCCGGCGGTCGGCGCGAACATCTGCATCTTGACCGCGCCATCGGCATCGCCGCCGATCCCGCTGAAATCGGTCCAGGTCACCACCAGCGCGCCCGATGCGAGCGCCGCGATCGACGGCTGTTCCTGGTTGCCGCCGGTCACCGTGTTGATCTGGACTTCGCTGCCGAGCTTCGTGCCCGCATTGTCGAAGACCTGTGCCTTGATTCCGAAGCCGCTCGCGTCGGCCGCGAGGATGCTGTTGTCGTGCCAGGTCACGGTGAAGCCGCCGCCGGGCATCGCAACCACTACCGGCTGGTCCTGGGTGTTGACCGTCGTCGTGTTGACCAGCAACTCGCCACCCACCTTGGCGCCGTTCGCATCGTAGACCTGCGCCTTGACCCCGGCTCCGCTGGTATCGCCCTGCAGGCTCACGTCGCGCCACACGATCACGAATCCGCCGTTCGACAGCGAGGTGATCGCGGGCTGGTCCTGCGAGCCGGCGACCGCGGTGTTGACGAGGAACTCGCCCCCGATCTTGCTGCCGTTGGCGGCGAACAGCTGCGCCTTCACCGACGGCGCGGTGGGATCGCCGCCCTGCCCGCTGCTATCGGTCCAGGTCGCGACGAAGCCGCCGGACGCGAGCCCGGTCATCACGACATTGTTCTGGCTGTTGAGCGTGGTGGTGTTGACGAGGAACTCGCCGCCGATCTTGGTGCCCGTCGCCGAATAAAGCTGCGCCCTGACGCTCGCGCCCTTGGTATCGGGGCCGAGTCCGCTCGCATCGGTCCAGCTCACCACGAAACCGCCCGATGCCAGGCTGGTGATCGCGGGCGCGCCCTGGTTCAGCTTGGTCGTGGTGTTGACCAGGAAATCGCCGCCGGCGGCGGTGCCGTTCGCATCGAAGATCCGCGCCTTCACGCTTTGCCCGTCGGCGTCGCCGCCCACCAGGCTCGCGTCGGTCCAGGTCACGGCGAACCCGCCATCGGCGAGCGCGGTCACCGACGATTGGGTCTGCCCGTTGGCGGTGATGCTGTTGACGAGGAATTCGCCGCCGATGCGGACGCCGTTCGCATCGTAGCGCTGGCCCCGGATCGCGGCACCGCTGGTGTCGGCGCCACTGGCGCTGTTGTCGGTCCAGGTGACGACGAAGCCGCCGCCGATCAGCGCAGTCACAGTGGAATCGGTCTGCACCCCCGCGGTCGTGGTGTTCACCAACGACTCGCTCCCATTTAACAGGTAGCCGCCTGCCGTCATCGTCCCGCCCTTTCCGCTGTCGTGACGCGCCACGTGTGCCCCACCGCGTGCGTGCTTCGACGATAACCCGGGCGGGTCGCGGATGTTGTCACCAATGCGGGTAGCGGCGGCGCAAGAGGGATAGGGCCGATACGACCTTATAGTTCGTCCTGCTCATCGTTAAAGACGCGCACCGGACGGTGGTGCATAGCGCGGCACAGGAGGAGTTTTCGATGACCGAGCCGGACGAAAGAGCCGAGGCGCAGACCGCCGCCGTCGCCGAGATCGATTCCTTCCGGCATGCGCTGGGTCCGTTCGTGGTCGCTGCCAGCGAGACCCGGATGGCGATGGTCTTCACCAACCCCGCCGAGCCGGACGAACCGATCGTCTACGTCAACGACAGCTTTCTGAACCTGACCGGCTTCCACCGCGAGCAGATCCTGGGCAAGGGGCTCGGCTTCGTGCTGGCGGATCTGACCGATCGTTCCGCGGCAGAGGTGCTGCACGCGGCGCGCGATCACCGAACCGGGACGACGGCCGAGCTCGAATGTCGCCGCCGTGACGGCAGCACCTTCCTCGCCGCGCTGTTCTTCAGCCCGGTACGCGACGCCGATGGGACCATCGTGCAGAATTTCATGTCGCTGGTCGAGCTCGGCGGCCAGTTTGCGAGCCTGCGGCGCGAACGCGACGAACTGTTCGCGATCTACAACGACGCGCCCGGGTTCATCGCCAGGACGGAGGGCCGCGATCACCGTTTCGTGTTCGCCAACCGGGCTTACGAACGCCTCGTCGGCCGGCGGATCGACAAGGGCATGACGGTCGCGGCGGCGCTTCCCGAAGCTGCCGAACAGGGGTTCGTCGCGCTGCTCGACCGGGTGTTCGAAACCGGCGAACCGTTCGTCGGGGCGAACATGCCGATCCGCCTTCGACGGGGATCCGACGAGCATGAAATCCGCTACATCACCTTCGTCTACCAGCCGGTACGCGACGTCGACGGCTATATCGTCGGCCTGTTCAGCGAAGGCCACGACGTCACCGAGCAGCAGGAAGCCGCCGACAAGGTGGCTGAACTCCAGAACGAAGTGCTCCACCTGTCCCGCCTGACCGCCATGGGTACGATGGCGACGACGCTAGCGCACGAGATCAATCAGCCGCTGGTCGCCATCACCAACTTCGCGGCCGCGGCACGGCGACTTGCCGGACGTGACGGCACCGGTGAGGAACTCGACGAATGCCTCGCGGGCATCGCGACAAGCGCCCATCGCGCAGGTGAGATGATCCGTCACCTCCGCGAAATGACCCGACGCGGTAAGCCGCAATGGATCCTCTTCGAACTCAAGCCCGCGATAAGCGAATGCATCCGTCTCGTTCGCGCGGGCGCATGCGGCTCGCCGGAGCTTCACGACTTGAGCACGTTCGAGACGTTCGTCTTCGCGGATCGCATCCAGATCCAGCAGGTCATCATCAATCTGCTGAAGAATGCGTGTGAGGCGATGGAAGGAGCACCGCACCCCCGCGTCACGCTGGCCGTCGTCGAGGAAAACGGCATGCACGTCGTCTCCGTCACCGATAGCGGCGCAGGAGTGCCGCTGGACGTCGCAAGAACGATCTTCGAGTGGAGCGAGTCCGACAAGAAGGACGGGATGGGCGTCGGCCTGTCGATCTGCCGGACGATCGTGGAGGCGCATGGCGGGCGTATCTGGCTTGCAAATTCCGGCCCGCAGGGCTCGACCTTTTCCTTCTCGGTGCCGGTCCATCACGCAGCGCCACGCACGTAAGTGACCCTACAGCGCGGTAAGGCCAGCAGCCTGCGCCGCTTGGAGACAGTGCGCGATCGATCGCGCCTGCAGGCTTTTCATCATCCGCGCACGGTGCATCTCGACGGTGCGCACGCTCAACGCGAGCCGCTCGGCGATTTCCTTGTTCGCGAGCCCTGCGACCAGACCGCGCAGGATGTCGCGCTCCCGCGGCTTCAACGCCTTCACTCGCGCTATCGCATCCGCACGTTCCGCCTCGCTGTCCAGGGTGTCCGGCAGGGTTGCGAAGAGCCGCTCCAGCAAGGCCAGCAGCAGGCTGTCCTCGAACGGCTTCTCGAGAAAGTCGCTCGCACCGTGCTTCATGGCCGCGACCGCCGTCGCGATATCGCCATGCCCGGTCATCACGATCACCGGCAGCGTCGCCAGCCGATCGCAGGAGGCGAGGACGTCGATGCCGCTCACGTCCGGCATGCGGACGTCGAGCAGCACGCAGCCCGCGGTCAGCGCGCCGGCTTCCTCGAGAAAGTCGCGCCCGGACGCGAACGAACGCGGCGAATATCCCGAACTCGACAGCGCGAGCGAGATCGACCGGCGGACGATGCTGTCGTCATCGACGATATAGACCGGTCGTTGGCGCAAGCTCGGCTCCTGATCGGCACGGGGGGAAGACGTACCGCTAGTGAGTGGCCGCGGCTTTGCCAATCGGACTGGTCGCCAGCCCCAGCAGCAATGCCTCCAGCCGTTCCACCCGGCGCGCTGCGCGGGGCAGGGCTGCGCCGATGAGCGGCTCGATCTGCTGGGCGACCCAGGAAGATTCGCCCGAATAGGCCATCGACCAGTCGCTCAGTCGTCGCCGATCGCTGGTCCGTTCCGCCAGGATCGAGACACAGGAATGCCGGGGGTCACGGTCGATGCTTTCCATCAGGTCGTCCAGCGAGGCCGCATTGCCCTCCAGCATCTGTGCGAAGCCGTTCGCTGTCTCGATCAACGCACCGGTGACTCCCAGTTCCGCGTTGCGCGCCTGCGCGGCTAGGACGATGTCGCCCATCGCGTTCGCCCGTTCGTAGAATTGCGGCGTCTTCGCGCTCACATAGACCAGGGTCTTGTCCATCAGACCACAATCGATTCTTGCAACTGGGGTGCGGCGCAGGGGGTTTTGACGTGCCGGCGCATTGGCTCGGGCGAAGACTTGCGCTTCTGCCCGGCACGACCAGCGCGCTTTAGCGTCCGCAGGAATCGCGGCATCTCCTGCATCAGGCGGCTCTTGTCGAAACAGGCTGCCGCACCTTCGGCCAATGCCTCCGCGGTTTCGGGCGCGCCGTCCTTCGTCGTCGAAGAGATCACCAACACGGGCGGGTGCGAGACGTTCTGCAATTCGCGGAGGAAGCCCAGCCCACCGATGCCGGGCATGGTCAGATCGAGCGTGATGACGTCCGGCCACGATGTGGCGACCAGGTCCTTCGCAGCGCCCGCATCTGCGGCCACGCCGACGACGATGCAGTCGGGATCGCCCGCGATGACCTGTTCGAGCATGGCCCGGATCGTCACCGAATCGTCGACGATCAATATGCGGATGCCGGACATTTGCCCTCCCTCCTCGTCATTGCGCGCGCTCCGGCCGCGATCGCCGCCGGCACCGGCAGCGAGGCTTGAAGCTTGATCGCCGATTCGAGCGCCACCGCGTCGCCTGCCCAGTTGCGCGCGCCGGGAAGTCGCGTCGGCAGCGGCTGCGGATCGTCGCCGAGCAACGGGAACAGATGCTTCTCCTCGAAGCCGATCCGGATGTTCATGTGCCGCACCAGCATGGTGACCGCGATGCCGAACTCGCGCCACCGTGCGACCACCTCCTCCGCGGTCCACGCATCCACATGTGTCTTGTAGGCTGAATGCAATTGCTGGATCGCCTCGCGCGAGCGTTCGCTCATCATCCGGGCTTCGGGCCGCGGATCGGTCAGCAACCGCTGGAACACCTGCCGCTCCTCGAAGACGAGGTGGCGATACGCCGTGCTCGCCAGTTCCCACCGGCTTCGTGCCAGCAGGCGGAGGTCGCAGGGCTCGTCGCCTTCCAGCAGTTCGCAGATCACCGAAGACAGCTGGCGGAGCTTCTCATGCTCCTCGAGCAGCCTCTTCATCATCGACGACATCGTCATTACTCCTACAAGCGCACTTGGCAGGCGGATCGGGGTTCGGGGGCACCCCGATCCACGCGAACGTCGTTGCGGTCGCCGGGAAGGCTATGGCATTCGAGTTTGAAGGCGCTCGTAAGCCCACGACCGTAGAACTACGGTACGCATGCAGCGTACGGCTAGATTGACAGCGGCATCGCACTCCGGAACAACCGGCAGCGCTGACGATGATGCTCCCTTGGCACTGGGGCTGTTTAGATAGGGTGATCCACTATGAAGAAGATGTTCGTTCTCGCGATTGCGGCCGGTTTGGCGTCGCTCACGGCCTGCAACTCCAGCCCGCGCGAACAGACTGCCGACAACATCGAAGCGAATGCCGAAGCGATGGCCGATAATCTGGAAGAAGCCGCAGACAATGCAGGCACGTCCGCAGGCGAGGACGCTCTCGAAAACCAGGCGGAAGCAGTCCGCGCGACCGGCCAGAACCAGGCCGACGACATGCGCACGAACGACGCAGACACCAATTTGTCGAACGGCATGTAAGGGTCGAACGACCAGCGTAGAAATGCGGAGCAGCCCGAAGCGCGGCTCCGGTCGGAGGGGCGCCCGAGGTCGACTTGGGCGCCCTTTTTCGTGCGTCGGATCGCAACGGCGGCTAGCGGGCCCGGTGTAGCGCTTCGCGACTCCGTAGTGACTCAGTCCCGCGAAGCGCCGGGCCCGGGGGCCCGAAGACGGTGTACGCCGTCGCCTGGACCGTGTCCAAGATCGCGTGCGACGGATGTGGGACATGCGGGGCAGCCTGCTGCCGTAACGGGCCTTGCACGGCGGCCGTTATCCTGAAAGCGCCGCCCCGCGAGCCGTAGTGACACAAGTTCGCGAGGCGGGCTTTCGCGCCGGTTTCCGCTACCGGCACAACGCCACCTAGCACAGGCCGGTGTGCAATGTGTTAACGCAGGTACCGGCTCCCGAAGCAGGCTGGTGCGTTGGGCATGCGGACAGCGAGAAAGGATGCGCCATGCGCCGCGGTTACCGATTGCTCATGCTGGGATCGATCCTGCTCGAAACCGCCGCGTTCGGCAGGGGCGCGCCGCCCCCGGGCATCTGGGCCAACCCGCAACGTTCCGTCCACGTCGCGTTCAAGCGCTGCGGCGATGCGATGTGCGGAAAGGTCGTCTGGGCAAGTGCGAAGGCGATCGCGGATGCCGAGCGCGGCGGCGCGGATCGCCTCGTCGGCGAGGAGCTGTTCCGCGATTTCTATGAAGACGAGCCCGGGCGCTGGTCGGGCGAGGTCTATATCCCCGATATCGGGCAGAGCGTGACGGGCACGATCACGCAGGTGAACGCGCGCACGCTCGTCGGAGAGGGCTGCGTCATCGCGGGGTTCGGATGCAAGCAACAGGAATGGCGACGCATCAAATAGCGGGGCGCCGCCGCAACGAAGCGGCGCGACGTCAGGGTGCCGCCGCGCGGCCGGTCACCAGCGGGCCGTCCGGGGCCGGCGCGAGACCGAGCGCCGGCTTGGTCGCGCCCGGCGATCCCGCCGTCACTGTTTCGTAGAGCGCGGCACCCGCCGGGCCATAGGTAATCGCCTCGACCAGAAGCATCGATCCGATCATCGTCGCGATCCCCCAGCCCCAGGCCGGGTGCGCATGGCCGTTGCGGCGAATGTCCGCCAGCACGCCGGCCAGCGGGAACAGCAACGTCGCGGCGAACGTCGCCTCCCAGGCCCAGGGCGCGAGCAGTGGCATCGGCAGCAATCGGCCGAAGCCGGGCCCGAGCAACATCGACATGCCGCAATAATGCAGCCGCCGGTGCCAGTCGGTGCGCCGGCGCAGCAGGATCGCCGCGGTGGTGAGGCCGGCAAAGGCGAACAGCGACAGTGGATCGAAGACGATGAAATGCAGCGGCTGGAAGAAGAACGGCACTTGGCCCCGGCGCGCCATCGCGACGGTCACCCAGCAGCCCAACACCAGCATCGCGACGATCCAGCCGGTCGCGATCCACCCCAGGCTGCGGTGAAGCGCGGTGCGGCCCGTCGTCGCGAAGACGTTCTGCAGCAGGTAGAGCACGACCCAGCCCATGAAGACGAGCGCATGCGCGTGGACCAGAGGCGGGGCCGAGAAGGTCGACCGGCCCATCCCGAGCTGAACCGAAAAGCCCGCCGCGATCACCGCCGCCATCGCAAACGCCGCGCGCACGAAGAACCGGTCGTCCGAGACCGCGGGATTTCGAAAGTCGCTCGCCAGACTTGCCATTGCGATCGCCCCCTCAAGCGGGGCGAAGCGTAGCTCGCCCAAAGGGCAGCCTCAATCATCGCAAAGGCTGATCTCGGAAGTAGTAGCGCGCCTCCGGGCGGGCTCGCCGCCGGTCGTGCGAGACCACGTGCACGAACCACGTGCACGAATCATGTCGAGCTTCGTTGAGCGACCGGCCGTCATCGGCCGCCACGCTCCGGTTCTAACCCTTGCACTCAGGAAATAGTCGATGCGCAATTTCGATCGGTTCACCACCGGCTGTGCGCGGTTCACCGGCCGGCCCGCGATGCTGATCTTCTGCGTGGCGCTGTCGGTCGGTGGCGTCGCCGCCTATGTGTCCGGCAGCGAACATCTGATCGGCGGGACCAGCCTCGCGATCAACATCGTCACGCTGATGATCCTGCCCATCCTGCAGGCCACGCAGAACCGCGACGGCGCAGCGCTCCAGGCCAAGCTCGACGAACTCATCAAGACGAGCCGTCACGCGCGCGATTCACTGATCGGGCTCGAAAATCGCAGCGAGGACGAGATCGAACGACTGAGGAAGACCGGCGATGATGCGGGCGGGAGGAAGCTGCCGCCTACGGTCACCGGGCGCTAGGCAAGGCTGCGGCCGGCCGCTCGCCGATCCCGAGCGCTTTCATGGCAGCGAGGCAGATGCCCGCGAGATCGTCATGCACGATCATGCCTGCGTCCTCGGTCACCTCGCCCGACGCGCGCTGCACGCCGATCAGGACCGCCTCGGCCTGCGATCTCGCCTCGACTTCGGCAAAGAGCGGCTTGATCCGGCGGGCCGCGCGCTCGTCGAACAGTCCGAGCAGGCAGACGAGACGCGCCTGATCCAGCGTTGCGTCGGTCGCGCCCGTCCCCGGCCGGTCTTCGCGCGCGCGCAGCCCCGCCGGCACGGCGTCGCGCCGGAGCAGGCTGACGGCCATCGTGGCGACGACCACGTCGAGCGGCCCGCGCCCGGGGATGCAGATGCACGTGCCGCCGGTGATGTCGTGTGCCGACGTTGCGGATTGCGGGTCGATCGTCGCCAGCACCTGCAGGATCACGTCTGCGACGCCGTGCATCGCCTCGCGCTGGACCACGCCGCGATCCCGGTCGGCCGCCGCGAGACGCAGCGCGGCCAGCACGACGTCGTCGTAATATTCCGCCAGCGCCATCGTCTCGAGGAGATCCTCGGCCTGGTCGACTGCCTCGTCGACGTGCCCGGCAAGCGCTCGCTGGTACAGCGTTTCCGCCGGCGACAATGCGGGCCGATCGCCGAGCAGGATCTCGAAAAACGCGAACGCCGGAATGTGTCGCCCGAGCACCACGAGCATGAGCGTGAGCGGCATTGCCAGCACCAGCCCGAGCGGACCCCAGATCCAGGTCCAGAACAACGCGGCGAGCACCACGGAAACCGGCGACAGCCCGGTCGAGCGCCCGTACAGGAACGGCTCGATCGCGTACCCGATGAGCGGCTCGACGACGACGAAGAGCGCCGCCACCGAGAGCACCAGCCCCCAGCCCGGATCGATCGCCGACGCCAGCGCAAGCGGCCCGATCGCAGCGATCAGCACGCCGACATAGGGGATGAAGCGCAGCAGTCCCGCCAGGATGCCCCAGAGCCCGGGCGAAGGAACGCCGAGGAAGAACAGGCCCACCCAGATGATCGCGCCGAAACCGCAATTGACGATGAACTGCGACAGGAAATAGCGGCTGAGCCGCTTGGCCCCGTCGTCGAGCGCGAGCGTGGTGCGGTGCAGGTCGGCGGTGCCCATCAGCCGGATCAGGCGGTCGCGCAGGTCTTCCTTTTGGAAGAGGATGAAGATGGTGACGATCAGCACGATCAATGTCGTCTCGATCGGCGCCAGCGCAGGCAACACGATCGTCTCGACTTCCTCCATCGCGGTCATGCGCGGCTCGCGCACCTCCACCGGCACGGCATCATCCGCTTGCGTCGGCAACGACCGGCGGGCGCCCTGACGCTCCGTTCGCGCCTTCAGCCGATCGCTGCCGCCGCCGTCTCTTTCCTTCAACAGGAACCCGAAGCGTTGCTGGACGTCGGCGCGAACGTTGCCGACGCGCTCGGAGATGCGTTCCGCATAGGCGGGGGCATCCTTGGCGAGCATCGCCGCCTGGCTGAAGATGATCGCGCTCGTCACCATCATCGCCGTCAACGACAGCAGCAGCGCGAGCACGACCGCGGGCGTACGGCCGATCCGGATCCGCCGAAAGGCAGCGACCACAGGTGCCAGCAAAAACGACAGCAGGATTGCCAGGGTGATCGGGATCAGCACCGAGCGGCCGAAATACAGGCCGCCGGCGACGATCGCGGCGATGATCCAGGGAACCAGCGGCTCCAGTCCTCGGCCGCGTGGCGCACGGATCGCCGACGCCGGCACCGGCGCGGGCGCCGGCACGCGAACTGCCTCTTTGGTCGTAAGGCTGGATGTCACGCGTCGCTCCGCTTTCTAGGGTCCAAGGCATTGTCGTCGGCGGCGATGCGACACCGCGCTGCAGGCCGAGACATCGCCGCGATCCGGATCGACGCGGCGCAGCCCTGCCCGTTCGCTCGCGGCTTGTCAGCAGCAATCCGGATCGTTCGCGGGCGAACTCGGGCGGCCGGTGGTTTCAATCCCTGCGGCTGCCCATGCCACGTTCCCTGCCCCACACGACCGCGCCGCTGCGGCGATTGACGCCGATCTTGGCATAGAGCCGGGTCACGTGGTTGCGTACCGTGTTGCGCGCGATCTCGAGACGGCGCGCGATCTCGTCGTCGTCGAGATTGTCGCACAACAGGTCGAGGATCTCGCGCTCGCGCGGACTGAGATCCACCAGCGGCGCGCGTGTCTCCGGCCGGCGCAGGCCCGCCAGCTTGTCCAGGATCGAACGGCTGAGCCAGCTCGCGTCCTTCATGACCTCCTCGATCGCGTCGGCCAGTTCGGCCTCGCTACGGCGGCGTTCGGTCACGTCCTGATACACCCAGAGAACGCACGGGACGCGCTCCACGCTGATCGTTTCCGCCGATACCAGGCAATGGATGGTCAGCCCCGCCTTCGATCGCAGCAGCGCCTCCCGGTTTCGGAGGCTCGGCTGAGTGCCGAGTTCGCCCTCCAACCCCTGGCGTTGCTCGGATTGTTGCCAGAGCTGGATCTCCTCGGCGGTACGGCCGAGCAGTTCGCTGTCCTCGAAGCCGGTCAGGTCGCGGCAGGCCGCGTTGACCCTGGCGATCCGGTGATCGGCATCGCGCGTCACCATCATGGCGACGGGCGCCATCTCGAACACCGCCGACAGGTGGCGCTCGCTCGAGGCAAGCGCCAGTTCCGCCTGTCGACGATCTTCCAGGTCGGCGAAGGTGAGCAACAGCGCATCCTCGTCCGTGACGTCGATCGGTTGGCCGGCGAACAGCACCAGCCGCCTCGATCCATCCGCGACGAGCAGTTCGGCATGGCTTTGCGGCACGATCTCGCCCTCCTCGATCCGCTGCCGCACCGCCCGCGGGTCCTGGAGGCCGCCGAGCAGGTCGAGCCCGAACAGCGACTTGCCGACGAGTTGCTCGGGGTCGAAGCGGGTGAGCGCCTGGAATCCGGGATTGGCTTCGACGATGCGGTGGTCCGCGAGCCGAACCACCAGCGCGGGCGCCGGGTTGGCATTGAACATCGCCTTGAACCGCGCCTCGGCGTCGAAGCGTTCCGACACGTCGCTGATCACCAGCGCGAGATAATCGGGTTCGCCGCCGTCCACGTCGAGCGTGACGTCGCGCACCTGATGAACCCACCGCACCTGATCGTCGCCCGACGGCGTGACCTGGACGATCAGGTCGGGGAAACTCTCGCCGGCGAGCAGGCGAAACAAGGGATATTGCCGGTGCTTGAGCGGGCGGTGGTCCTCCGACCGCAGCGAGAAGCGCTGGGCATAGCCTTCCGCGGTGCCGCCCAGCTCCGCGACGTCGGCAAGGCCATGCATGCGAAGCGCCGCGGCATTCGCGCTCAGAATAGTCCCGGCCAGGTCGATCAGGATGACGCCGTCGAGCAGTTGCGACATCAGCTGCTCGAGGTGACGCAGTGTCGGCTGGGCGTTGGTCTGATCCTGGTCTGCCATGCTTGCTCAAGCGCTTGACGCGCCAGAGCGTTCCTCCGGTGGACACTAACGGACATGGTGTCCCAGCACTAACCGCCGCGACCCGCTCCAGCTGCCGATCTGAACCATCGCGGATCGGCAACCGTTTTCGTCGAGGTCATACATTCGAAACGAAGGAAATCATCATGGGCCTCATCATACTGCTTATTGTCGGCGGACTGATCGGCTGGGTAGCCAGCATGATCATGCGGACCGACGGCCAGCAGGGTATCGTCCTCAATGTCGTCGTCGGGATCGTCGGCGCGCTGCTCGCCGGCTTCATCGTCACCCCGCTGATCGGCGGAGCTCCGATCACGAGCGGCGCGATCAACCTGCAGTCGATCCTCGTGTCGCTGGTCGGTGCGATCGTCCTGCTCGCCATCATCAACCTGTTTCGCCGCGGCGCGGCGCGCTGATCATGGGAGAAAGCAACATGAACACGCATCTGGCTTCGGCCGTATTCGACAACCACGCAGAGGCACAGCGCGCGGTCGCGGAACTCCGCACCGCCGGCGTGTCGGACCAGGCCCTTTCGGTGGTCACCCAGCGCGGCGACGTCACAAGCACGACCGGCGGCGACGGTGAAGTCGTCGACGACGGTCACGGCAGCGTGCTGCGCGGTATCCTTGGCGGCGGCGCGCTCGGCGCCGGGCTCGGCATCGCAGCGCTTGCCATTCCGGGAGTCGGGCCGCTGGTCGCGGCTGGCGCCATTGCCGCCTCCGCGGTTCCCGGGGCGATGGCGGTCGGTGCCGCCGCCGGCGCTGCTGCCGGCACGCTGAACGAGACGCTCGCCAAGCACGGCATCGACGAGGAAGACTCGAGCTACTTCGGCGATCATCTCGGCCGTGGCGGCGTTCTCGTGTCGGTGGACACGCGGACCGACCAGGTCTCGGCGGAAACCGCGACCGACATCCTCTATCGCAACGGCGGCCATACCTCGCGACGCTCGCGCGTTTCGACCTATTGAGCTCGACTCAGCGATGAAAGGCGGCGGTGGCGGACGATTGTTCGCCGCCGCCGCTTACACGAGTACGTCGCGGCGCCCCCGCTCGCTTCCGGGATAGAACGCGATGATCTCGCGCGCGGTGACCTCCTCGTCGCATTTGCGGCCGAGGAAGAAGAAGCCGCTCGCACCGTCGGACGCGTAATCCGACGGGATCAGCCGGTCGAACAGCCGGAGCCAGGAAAACGCCGCCTTCGAAATCTTGCCTGCCAGCCGCGACCGGAACAGGCCGCGGAAGAAATAGTCGATCGACCAGGTAAGCTGCGCACCGGGTCCGCCGCTCGAACCCGACCGCAGCAGCGCGAAGCGCCGGAACAGGTAGCGATGCCCGCTCTCGGTGAACCGCGTGAAATCATACGCGCCTTCGTGCACTTGCTGGAGGAACGGGGTTTCTGCGTAGATCACCCCGCCCGGACGAAGCACGCGCCAGATTTCCGCGACGACCTGGTCGGGTTGCAGCACGTGTTCGAGCACCGCCTGCACCACCACCGCATCGACACAGCCGTCGGCGAGCGGAATGTGGTGGGCGTCCGCCACGATCTGGACGAACGGCGAGCTGTAGATGTCGAGCGCGATCACGCGCAGTTCGGGGTGGTCGTACAGCGCCGCCATTCCCTGCCCCACCGTGCCGCCGCCGATCACCAGGGTCACGCCCGAATGCGTCTTCGGCAGCGCGTCGATCAGCGCCGCGACGTTGTCGAGCGTGCTCCGCTTCACCGGCACGAGCAGCCGCTTGAGGCGATCCGACCAGCTGCTGCGCGACCGGGTCAGCACGCTGTCGCCGCCCGACTTCAGGATCTCCTGCGACGACAACACCGAATGCTCGAAGTCGATCAGCACCGGCGTCTCGCCGACGAACGGGTAGAACGACAATTGGCCGTCCGCCGATCGGTAGCCGTTGGGGTCGCGCATCAGTCGCGCGCCCGAGCGCGGACAGCGCAGTAGCGGCTCAACGAGTGGATATGGCTCGAGCATGACGCCCCTTCGCGGCTGACGATATGTTCACCGACCATCGCACCGATGCCGCGTCGACAGATCTGTTGTTCGATATACCCCTTCCGAGCAGGTCAGCCCGCCCCGGCCCGGCTGCGCGCGAACAGGATCGCCACCGCAGTGCGGTTGTCGACCTCGAGCTTCGAATAGATGCTGTGGAGGTGCACCTTCACCGTGCCCTCGGAAATGCCGAGCGCCGCTGCCGCCTCGCGGTTGGACCGTCCCGCCGCGACCAGCCGCGCCACCTCCAGTTCGCGCCGGGTAAGCTGGTCGACCGGCGAGGTCGCGCGCGAGGCCTGCGCCGCGCGCGCGATGGCGGTGCGAACGATCTCCGGCGGCAGCCACCGCCCGCCCTCGGCCACGCGCCGCAGCGCCTGCGTGAGCGTCGCCGATGCGGTTTCCTTCAACACGATGCCCGACACCCCTGCCGCCACCGCCTGGATGACGTCGTCGTCCGCGATGCTGGCGGTCAGCAGCAGGATCCGCACCGGCCAGCCTTCGCGTTTCACCCGCTTCAGCACGTCGAGGCCGCCGAGCCCCGGCAGCCCGACGTCGAGCACCGCGAGATCCGGCCGATGCAGCTCGAGCGCCGCCAGCGCCTCCTCCCCGCTGGTCGTGGCCGCGACGACGCGCATCCCCGGCTCGGTGCCGATCAGGTCGCCGAGCCCCCTGAGCAGCAGCGGATGATCGTCGCACAGGAGGATGCTGATCATTGCGCCGGCTGTTCGAGCGGAACCGCGATCCGCAGCCGCAGCCCCGCAAGATGGCGAGCCACCGCCAGCGTGCCGCCGAGCGCCTTCACCCGGCTGTTGATCGACGCCGGTCGCGGCACGCTGCCGTCGCCGCAGGATCCGTCGTCCTCGATCGTGATGTCGAGCGCATCCGCCTGCCGGCTGATATCGATCCACAGATGCTTCGCGCCGCCGTGACGAACCGCGTTGGCGGTCGCTTCCGACAGGGTCAGGCACAGCTCCGCGGCGACCCCGTCGCTCACTTCCAGCCCGGCCGGCGTCACGTTGAGCAGCACGGTGCAGTCCCATTGCGCGCCGAGCGGCTCGACGAACAGCCGCAGCACGTCGTGAAGCTTCTTGCCTTCCACCGAACACGCCCGTGCGCCGTCGACGAGGTCGCGGATCTTGCGCTGGTTGATCTGGAGCATGTCGCGGATCCGCATCATGTCCGGCGCCTCGGCCGCGGCATGCCGCTGCGTCGAGTCGATCTGCAGCACCGCAGCGGTAAGGTCCTGCAGGATGCTGTCGTGAAGATCGTGCGCGATCCGTGCCCGCTCCTTCAGCCCGACCGCCGACGCATAGTCGCGCACCAGCGCATATTGCTCGAGCTCCAGCGCCAGTCGCGAGGCGACGATCTGCGTCAGCAGGAACGTGTCGCGATCGCGAAACGCGGGCTCGATGACGATCGCACAGCCCCGGAACCTGATCGTCTCGAACCCGCACATATAGGCTTGGCGCAGGGCCTGCTCGGGGATGCCGAGGGTGGCCGCAACGTCGCGCGGCAGGTGCGCCGCCTCGGCGCCCATCTCGACGATGACGTTCGCCTTCGCCGTCAGGATCAGCGCGTCCTCGCCGCTGTGCAGGTCGACGAAATGGCACGCCCCGCCGGCCCAGATCGCCGCGTGCTGCAGGGATTCGTCGCGATCGGTCCACAGGACGACGATGGCGTTCGCACCCAGCGTCATCGACGCGTGGCGCATCGACGAGGCCAGCCACGGCCGGTCGTCCTCCTGCACGATCGGGTGCGGCCAGGAGGCAAGCTCGCGAAGCCGGTTGTTGCTGCGATCGCGATAGCTGCCGAAATAGCCGAGCAGCAGGACGTTCGCCCAGCAGAACACCGAGCGGATGATCAGCAGATTGAGCTCCGGATCCCCGTCGGACAGGTCCGGAAGGCCGATCGCGAACAGGATGACCTGCAAGATGCCGGCGGTCGTCAGCGTTCCCGGCCATTCCCAGCGGATCGCCGCCGAGATGATCGTAAAGGTGAAAAAGGTGAGGAACGGGCTTTCCAGCTCGTCGGTGATGAAGACGAGGACGCCGCACACGCCGATGTCGATCGCCATCACCGCGAGCTTGTAGACGTCGCGCCCGGTGACGACCGCCGGGATGAACAGCAGCAGGACCGCGAGCGCCACATAGCCCGACAGGATCCGATAGGCTTCGGTGACCAGATTGGCCGGCTGGGTAGGATCGAGGTAGATGGCGCAAAGCGCGAAGGTGGAGATCAGCAGCCGGCCCACGCCGATGACGCGTTCGGGATCGCCGTTGAGGAACACCGTCGGTCGCGTCGGCGGGACGACACGCGAGCGTGCGGCAATGGCAGCTTCGTCGACGGCCACGGCGCTTACCCCCCTTGTCCACGCATTGGGTCGCAGCGAAACTACGCCGAAGCGGCGCGATGTCCATCGCCCGGAATCGCCCGCTCACCAGCCGCCCCTCCGGCCCGACAAGCGGCAAAATCGCGGCTCAGCGGTCCGGCAAGGGCGCCACCCGTGCGAGCCAGTTCAGGATCTCGCCCTGCAGGCCGATCCGCCGATCCGAATAGCTGTGGTCCGTCGCGATGTGCGCCCGCGTCAGCAGGCCGCGCTCGACGGCCTCGATGGCGTCCGCAAGTGCATCGCTGCCGCCCGCGAACCCGTCGTCCGAGGTGACGAGCAGCACTGGCCGATCGGCGAGCGCACCCGCATGGCTCTCGAGGCGCCACGTCGCCGCACGCTCGGCAGCCTCGGCGGCCAGTGCACCGGCCGAGGTTCCGGCGAGGATGTGCAATCCGTCGCTGAACCCGACATTGTCGTCCACCGCTGCCGCACCCGCCGGGCGTGACGGCGCGCCGAACGCCGACCCGAGATCGACGCCCGAAATCAGGCAGGCTGCGCGGACTGTCGGATCCGACGCCGCGAGATGAGCGGCGATGAAGCCGCCCATGCTGTGCCCGATCACGATCACCCGCGCGGAATCGATCCGTCGGCCCGGCGTCGAACCCGCGTCCCGCAGCCACGTCAGCGCGGCGGTTGCGTCCTCCAGGCAGTGAGTGAACGAGAAGGCGCCGGGGGTGCCCCATGATCCGCGATAATGGACGGTCAGGACATGCCAGCCGGCACGGCGCAGCGTTTGCGCGAGATCGAGATTTTGCTCGTTCCCCGGCAGCCCGTGCAGCAGCAGCACGCTCGGGTGCGGCCCTTCGCCCGCCGCAGAGAACAGCAGCGCATTCAGGTTGACGCCGCCGGTGGTGGGGATCGCCTCGGCGGAGGTTTGCGCGGGCCATGCCGCGTCGGGGGGCGGATCGCGGAACAGCGCAACGGGCACGCCTTCGGTGTCGCGCGCTCTCACCGTTCACACTGCCTCGGCGATGCGTGGACAGGGTCGGTCGAGCAGCATGAAAAAGCGTCGAACTCGCCGATCGAGACCGGCAATTGCCGGTCGTGGGCGGTGACCTTTCCGTCGCGCGCCGTCACCATGTCGGATTACCATCGACGAGCGGCGCCCACGAAGCCGTTGCCAGCGATACCGGCAAATTGTCATGACTGGCGCGACCGGCCTGATCACTGATTAGATCGCACGAAAGCAGCCGACGACCTGCGCCAGCCAGCCTTGCAATATGTCCTTGCCGGCTTCGGGCGTGTCGCCGTTCCGTACCAGGATCAGGTCGCGATCCGGCACCAGGATGATGAACTGGCCGGCATAGCCATTCGCCGAAAAGGACCCGGGTGCTGCGTAGTCGAGCCACCAATGCGCGCCGTACCGGTTGGCACCGACGGCATCCTGCTGTGGAGTCGGCGTACGCGCATGATCGACCCAGCCATGCGGCAGCAGGCGATTACCTTCCCACACGCCGTCTCGCAGGTAGAGCAAGCCGAAGCGGGCGAAGTCGCGCGGCGTGGCGAAGCAGAAGGACGAGCCGATGAAGGTGCCACTGTCGTCGAAGCGAGGTGCCGCACTGCGCATGCCGAGCGGTTCGAAAAGCCGCGCGATCATGTAGTCGCGAAAATCGGAGCCGAGCGCATGCGCGGCGGCCCGGGCGATGATGTTGGTCGTCCCGCTGGCGTAGCTCCAGTGCGAGCCGGGAGCGTGATCCAGCGGAAAGCTGGCGGCGAAGCCGGCGACGTCGGCCTTGCCGGCACCGAACAGCATCTCGATCACGTCCGATGGCTGGCCTTCGACATACTCTTCGAGGAAGCGGAGACCGCTCGACATGCGCAACAGGTGATCCAGCGTGATGTCGCGTCGTGGATCCCCCTCCTGCTGCCATTCCGGCACTTGCGCCGGCGAGTCGATCGCGAGCAAGCCATCGCCGACGAGCAGGCCGACCAGCGCATGCGTGATGCTCTTGGCCATCGACCAGGACGGCTGGAGCGTCGCGGCATCATGCCCCGATGCGTAGCGCTCGAAGACGATTTCACCGCGTTGGACCAGGACGACCGAGTGGGTTTTGCTGAGTCCCGTTTGCGCCTCGTCCGAAAACGCGACGTCCATCAGGCTGCTCAGCCGATCGATGTCGGTCGTGCCCGCCAGCGGTGCCTCGGGCCAGTGGTGCGTCGGCCACTCGGTTCCGGGCGGTTGCGTCGGCAGCGTTGTGAGCGTCATCATGGTCCATCGGGCTGGGGGCTGAAGGCTGAGGCGGGCATCTTACGAGCAAGGGTACGACGCGGCATACTGTAGCTTATGATGCGGTTATGCTAGACCATGACGGGTGAGCACCCCGGAAGGGCAAGACGTGAGAAACACGACAAAATCTGCCGTTTGTTGGTCACGCGCGGGTGCTGGGTCTTCATCGCGCCGGGCAGCCGAATGATGCATTCGATAACCTATGTCAGCCGAAACCTGCTGGCGATGCCGGACGACACCGGGCAGTTGTCCGCCATCCAGCTTTACGCGGCCGCGAGGAACCGTGAACTCGATCTCACCGGACTGTTGATCGTCAGCCCCTCGCATTTTGCCCAATATATCGAGGGCGAAGAGGCATCGCTCGAACGGGTAATGGCGAGCATACGCCGCGACGAACGCCATACCGATCTGGTCGTCTGGGAACCCGTGCAATTGCCGACCCGGCGTTTTCCCAACTGGCGCATGGCGCTGTTCGGGCCCGACGAACGGATCACGCGCGCGATGAACCCGATCCTTGCCGAGTTGAACGGCACCATGCCCGATCCGCAACGCGTCGAGATGCTGGGTTTGATGCAGACCCTGGCCAAGACGTACGGTCGACTGGCCGACACCTTGTAGGTCGGGATGCGGTGCCGATCGGGTGCCCTTATTGCTCGACGGCACTCCGCATGGTCGCGACGGCTTGCGCCGCCGTGCGGATCAGCGCCGCTTCGCTGACCGGCTTCGACAGATATTCGGCACGGGCCACGCCGCCCTTGCGGACTGCCGATTCGGATCTGCCGCTGAGGTAGATCACCGCGGTGGCAGGGTCGCGCTGCCGGGCGATGCGAGCGACGTCGAACCCGCTGCCGCCATCACCCAGGTTCACGTCGGTCATGAGCAATTCGAAGCTGCAGACCTGTTCGAGCAGGCGATAGGCGTCCGCCTCGCTCATCGCGACGAACACGATCGCCCCGAATTCCTGCAGGGCGGCTTCCACGCACATCGCTATCAGCGGCTCGTCCTCGACCACGAGGATGCGCACGCCCTCGAGCGGCAGCGCCTCGCAGGGGTTCCAGTCTCGCATCAGCGGTAGTGCGGCGTTCCGTCGCCGCGCTGGCGGCGGGCTTGCTGCGTCGCCATCCAGGCGCGGTGCGTGCGGTCGACGTGTCGGCCATACGCAAACATGGCACTGGCAAACGCCAGGCAGCACAGACCTATCCCGGTCAACATGACGCATACTCACAGGGTTGAACGGTAATGAAGCTGGGCTAACGCCCTCGATCCGGCGCCGTTCCCCCGTACCGACGAAAAAGCCGCCGACCCCTCGGCCGACGGCTTTTCCGATCCAAACGGAGTGTGGATGTTAGGAGTAGACGACCTTCGCCGACCGACGACGGTAGCGCGTTGCGGCGCCGACCATGCCGAAGCCGACGAGCATCATCGCCCACGTTGCCGGCTCGGGAACCACGGCGGTGAAGTTCGCGACTTCGAACGCATCGATGCCGGGATTGTTGGTGAACGACACGCTGCGGATCGACTCGCCGGCAGTGGCGACGAACTGCACATATTGCGAGAAGGCCTGGTTGCCGTCACGAACCGCGAAGTTGAGGTTGGCGACGTTGAACGTGTAGGTCTGCTGGTTGGTCGTCAGCGTCAGCACGTTGTACGTGTCGGGCGAGCCCCACAGGAAGCTCAGGTAACCGAGCGGCTGGGTGAACGTCAGCGTTGCGGGCTGACCCGAGGTCGGACCTGCGGCGAGGAAGGTCCCGCCGAAGACGTTCTCGGGAATGTCCGCGAACGGCTGGTCCTGGGTAAGGACGGTGCCACCCGAGAGAGTAGCCACGGCGCCGCCGTTGAGGCCGGCCGAGCTCAGGGTCGAGAACGGACCGGTACCGCCGCCCAGGCTGCCGACGAGTGCGGCGTTGGCGGTTGCAGGCAAAGCGCAAAGTGCCGTTGCGGCAAGAGCTACATACGCAGTCTTATGCATGATGATCCCCAGTAAAGAGTGCTAAAAGAGCAACCCGCACTTCTTTGTTATAGCCTCGCAACACGCCCGGTCGAATTCGGTTCCCAGGATGTTAACCGCATTAGACCGAAGAGTTGCGACGACCCGATTTGGCAGATCCTGCCCGTCCTCCTAACCCCCGAATGGGGGCTATGAAGGACTTCGGACGCGAACCGCGTGCGATGGGACGTCCGGTCCACGTAATCGGCTCCACGGACGTGACTCCGCCATGCCGCGCCGGTAAGCGATGCTCATGCTGGAGGCGTTGAGAGGACAGGAGAGCTGGAGGCGAGCGTTTGCCGTGCTCGTCCTTCTCGCCCTTGCGCTCAAGCTTATGGTGCCGGCCGGTTTCATGCCTGGCGCCAGCCTGGCCGTACCGATCGTGCTGTGCCCGGGCCAGGCTGCTCCTCCGGCTGCGAAGGCGATGGCGCATCACGGTCATCACGAGCCATCGAAGGCGCCGGATCGCGGAGACCATCCGTGTCCCTATGCCGCGACCGCCTCCACACCGCTCGCCGCGCATTCCCACGTCATCGCCATCAAGTTGACTGGTCAGGCGTCGACCGAAGCCATGGCGTCACTGGCGAACCTCGCGCCAGGCCTTGGCCTCGCTGCGCCGCCGCCTCCCTCCCACGCTCCTCCCGCCTTCCGCGCCTGATCGACAGCCGCTCGCCGCTCGGCGAGCCTTTTGGTACGCAGCCGCTACTGCGTGCCTGATCCGCGCGGAGTTCGCGACATGCCTTACTTCTACCTGCGACCGCCGCCGCGGCGTCCAGAACCTTCGCCCGTTGCGTGGCTTCGGATCTCCTCGCGCTGTCTTGCCATCGCCGTACTCGCAATGGCGGTCCGTACCTCACCCGTGTTCGGCCAGGATCGCCAGCGGCCCTCGTCCGGAGAAGCTGCGACGGACATCCTCGTCACGGCGCGGCGGCAGAACCAGACGATCGAGAAGGTACCGGCGTCGACGGCGTCGATCGACGCCGACACGATCGAAGAGACGATCAATGCACGCAATGTCGAGGACACGCTCAAATACCTGCCAAGCCTCATCGTGCGCAAACGCCACATCGGCGATAGCCAGGCGCCGCTTGCCACACGGACGTCCGGCCTCGGCGCGAGCGCGCGTAGCCTGATCTACGCCGACGGCGCACTGCTTTCGGCGCTGATCGGCAACAACAACACATCCGCGAGCCCGCGCTGGAACCTCGTCTCGACAGAGGAGATCGCGCGCGTCGACGTGCTCTATGGCCCTTTCTCCGCGGCCTATCCGGGGAACTCGATCGGCGCCGTCGTCAACATCATCACGCGGCTGCCTGATCGCTTCGAGGCTACGCTCAACACCGGCGTCACGGTTCAGCAGTTCGACCTGCAGGATACGCGCCGCACGCTGCCCGCTTACCAGGCGGGGGGCACGGTCGGGGATCGGTTCGGCCCGTTCGCAGTGTTCGCGAGCGCCGACCATGTCGACAGCCGCGGTCAGCCGCTGGGCTTCGCGACCGCACTCCGACCTGCGGCGACGGGCACCAATGGCGCCCGGGTCACCGGCGGGATCGACGATCGCAACCGCACTGGCGACGCCATACGCGTATTCGGCGCCACCGGGTTCGAGCACCAGGTGCAGAACAGGTTCAAGGTCAAGGCAGCGCTCGATCTCTCGGCTGCGCTGCGCGTCATCTATGTGGGCAGCCTGTTTCTCAACGACACTGCCTCGACCGTCGAGAGCTACCTTACCGACACCACGACCGGGCTGCCGGTCTATGCGGGTGCGATCAACAACGATGGCCGCGCCTACACGCTCGCCGCCAGCGCCTTTGCGGGGCAGGTCTACCGGACCAGGCAGCGGCAATGGTCGCACAACCTGTCGCTGAGCGGCAGCGATCGGCGGATCGATTGGCAGGTCGTCGGCACCCTGTACGATGTCGACCAGGACGAGCAGCGGATCGCGAACACGGCATTGCCCGCCGGGCTTGCCGGCGGCGCCGGGTTCATCGCCGATCTTGCCGGCACTGGCTGGAAGACGTTCGACGCCAAGGCCGTGTGGCGGTCGGACGCGACGGCTACCCACACCGTCAGCATGGGCGCGCATGCCGACTGGTTCAGGCTGGCGAGCAGGCGCTACGATACCGACGACTGGGTCGACGGTTCGCGCGGAGCGCTGAACCTCGAGGGCAGCGGGCGGACACGCACCTATGCGTTATGGGCACAGGACGCCTGGCATCCGGCCTCGCCGATGACCCTGACGATCGGCGGCCGCTACGAATGGTGGCGGGCCGAGGACGGCGTCAACTACGCCCGCTCCCCGCCGATCGGCCCGGTGCGCCAGCCCGCGGTGACGAGCGCCGCCTTTTCGCCCAAGGCGGCGCTCGCCTACGCGCTGGCGCCGGATCTGACGGCACGGCTGTCGTTCGGTCAGGCATGGCGATTTCCCACGGTCGGCGAGCTGTACCAGATCGTGACCACACCGGTGCCGTCGGTACCCGATCCGACGCTCCGCCCCGAACGCGCCCGCGCTGCCGAGTTGGCGATCGAACGGCACGACGATCACGGCACCGTTCGTGCCTCCCTCTTCGACGAGGTGGTCGAGGACGCGCTCATTTCGCAGACCGGCGCGCTGACGACGACACCCGTCCAGTTCGGCACCTTCGTCCAGAACGTCGATCGCACCCGCGCCCGCGGGGTCGAGCTGGCGACCCAGCGGCGCGACCTGGTCCCCGCGGTCGACCTTCAGGCCAGCCTCACCTATGCCGACGCGACGACGCGGAAGAACAGCGCGTTTCCCGCGGCGGTCGGCAAACGCCTGCCCAGCGTTCCGCGCTGGAAAGCGGCATTCGTCGGTACCTGGCGTCCGGTCGATCCGGTCGCGCTGACGGTCGCGGCGCGATATGCCAGCCGCAGCTATGGTACGCTCGACAATGGCGACGTCGTCGGCAACACCTATCAGGGCTTCTACGGATATCTGGTCGTCGACCTGCGCGCGCAGGTGCGGATTGCCAGGCGAATGCAGCTCGGGCTCGGGATCGATAACGTCAACAACGACCGTTATTACCTCTTCCATCCCTTTCCGCAGCGTAGCGTTGCCGCGGACGTCAAGCTGACCTTCTAGGCCTGCTCGTACCGCTGCAGTCGAACGGACCTCGCGAACGGCGAAACGGCTAGGCCGTTCCGCCGGGGCCGTCACTTGCGAACGAGCGGAAGCATGCGGGCCAGAACGTCGTCACGGTCCAGGAAATGGTGCTTCAGCGCGCCGGCGATGTGGAGTGCGGCGAGCCCCAGCGTGGTAAACGCCAGGATGCCGTGCGCGTCGTGCGCAACGTCTGCGAACGATTTCGAGACGGGCAGTTTAGGCCAGGGGAAAAGACCGAACCACTCCAACGGTCGCGGCCCGGCCGACACCATGATCCAACCCGCCAGCGGAATGCCGATCATCAAGCCGTAGAACGCCACGTGTGTGGCACGCGCCAATACCGCGTCCCATCTGGGCGTCGTCCCCGGGAAATCCGGAAACGGATGCGTCAGGCGCCATAGCAGCCGGACGATCGATAGCATCAGCACGGTCAGCCCGATCGACTTGTGGGTCGCCATGATCGCGCCGGCGGTGGCCTTGTCGACCTGCTCTGACAGCAGCGCGCCGGCGATGTTGCCGAGGATCAGGAGCGCGATGATCCAGTGCAGCGCAATCGCGACCTTCGAATAGCGGCTGTACGACTCACGCGCCGGGCGTTGGATAGGAATGGTCGTTCTCCTTGGCCGAGACGGCGGGTTCGCCTTTGCTGCAAAGACGGTACGGGACGCGGTAGAAGCAGGGAAGCACGTCCGTGCTCCCCACACCATCTGAACTACAGCAATTTTCGTTGTCTTGGGCGACCCTTGCCACGGGGGACGGCGCCTGCGGAACAACTGCCGTCGGTTGACACGGCAGGCTCCATAACGAATGTTATGGTCGATATCGCGGCAACGAAGGGGTGGATGACCATGCGGCTCGTAAGCGACCATGTCGTCGAGGGCGCTCGCGGGCCGAGGCATGCGCCGGTCTATCCGACGCTGCCGGGGATCGATCTGGCAGACATTGCGCGCTTCACCGCCGGGCAGCCCTGGGACGATTATGCACGGATGCGCGCCGAGGCGCCGGTGATGTGGCATCCCGAACCAGGCGAGCACCGTCCGGGTTTCTGGGCGATCACGCGCTACGACGACATCAAGCGCGTCAACGGCGATCCGAAGACCTTCTCCTCCGAGCGCGGCGGCATCAACATGGCGCTGCCACCGCCCGAGCGCCGCAACGACCAGCTGTTCGGCGCGGCGATGAACACGATGATCAACCTCGACGGCGCCGATCACCGCCAGCTGCGCAAGGAACACATGCCCTATTTCACCGCCAGCTACATGCGCGAGCTGCGCGCGCGGGTTGCGGCGGAGGTGACGCGGCGGCTGGACGACATGGCCCGGCTGGGGCGTTGCGATTTCGTCGGCATGTTCGCGAGCCACCTGCCCTCTTTCACGCTGTGCGAGATGCTCGGCGTGCCGCTCGCCGATCGCGACCAGTTCATCCGCTGGATCCATTTCCTCGAAATGGCGCAGCAGATTGCAGCCGAGCAGGAAGGCAAGCACGACGGCGAGATGACGCCCGAGCTGCTCGCATTCATCCAGCTGTTCAACCACAATGTCGCGGAGATGTTCGCCTATGGCCGCGCGATGCTCCACAAGCGCCGCGCCGATCCGCAGAACGACCTGATGAGTGCGATCGCCCGCGCGCAGATCGACGGCGAGTTCCTCGCCGACGAATATCTCGACGGGTCGTGGCTGCTGATCGTGTTCGCGGGCAACGACACCACCCGCAACACCTTGTCGGGCGGAATGAAGCTTTTCACCGAAAACCCGGGCGAGAAGCAGCGGTTGATGACCGATGCGATGCTGCTCCCCAATGCGGTGCACGAGATCACGCGCATGATCAGCCCCGTCATCTACATGAAGCGGATCGCGACTTGCGACACCGAGATCGGCGGCCAGCGCATCGCCGAAGGCGAGAAGGTGATCATGTGGTATGGTGCCGCGAACCGCGACGCCGCGATGTTCGCGGATCCTGACCGCTTCGACATCGCCCGCGCCAATGCCGAAAAGAATATCGCTTTCGGCCACGGTCCGCACATCTGCATCGGCCGGCTGGCGGCCCAGTTGCAGCTTGAGGAGAGCTACCGGCAGATCTTCGCGCGCTTCCCCGACATGCGGTGGGACGGTGACTACGATGTCGCGCCCAACAACTTCGTCCACGGCATCCGCCGACTCGAAGTATCGTTCACGCCCGAACGCCGGGCCGCTTGAGCGTGGTACTTACCCGTGCCGACGAATATCCCATCCACCAGACCGCCGAACCGATCGCGCATGCCGGAACCGATCGTAATTTCTACGATCGCTACTTCTTCAACGGTTACCCGGTCGACACCGGTGACGACCGCATGTTCGCGCTGGCGTTCGGGGTCTACCCTCAGCTCAACATTGCCGATGCGTCGTTCTGCTGGCTTGCGGCCGGGCGGCAGATCAATCTCCACGCCAGCCGCTGGCTCGGCATGGAGCGGATGGATCTGGCAGTAGGTCCGATTTCGATCGAGATCGAGCAGCCCCTCGAGCGCTTGCGGATCCGGGTCGACGCACCCGGCCAGGGGATCGCCGCCGACATCGTCTTCACCGGCCGATCCTTCCCGATCGAGGAACCCCGCTTCACCCGCCGGATCGGTCCGCGCACGCTGCTCGATTATACGCGGCTGACCCAGAACGGCAGCTATGCGGGATGGATCGAGGTCGATGGCGAGCGGATCGACGTCGCCGGTTTCGTCGGCACCCGTGACCGGTCCTGGGGCGTCCGCCCGATCGGCGCGCGCGATCCGCAGCCACCTGCGCCCGCCATCGCGCCGCAATTCTTCTGGCTGTGGAGCCCCTGCGTCTTCGCCGACGGCGACCTGTTCTTCCATACCAACGACGACGAGGTCGGCCGGCCCTGGAATCGCCGCGCGGTCTGGGCGCCGATCGGCAGCGACCGCGACGGCGAGCGGCATCTCGCAGCGCACGATCCGGTACTCGACTGGCGGAGCGGCACCCGCAACGTCGCCGCTGCGTCGGTCGCGCTCGCCGGCGGCATGCTGCATTTCGAGCCTGGTGGGAGCTTCTTCATGCTTGGCCTGGGCTATGGCCACCCGACCTGGGGACACGGCATCAATCGCGGCATTGCCGACGTCGAGCGCGAGGATCTGGTCACCGCCGAGCTCGACCGCCGCCTGCCGCAGCATTTCCACGTCCAGGCCTTGTCGCGCGTGACCTGGCGCGATGCGGACGGACGCGAGCGGATCGGTCGCGGCGTACTCGAACAGCTTGCGATCGGCCCCTATGCGCCCGCGGGCTTCACCGGATTGGCCGACCCGGCGTGACGCTGGCAGCCGAGCTCGAGACCTATCTCTGCCGGGTCTGGCAGACGCCGGTTTCCGTCGAGGCACTGTCGCGAATACCCGGAGGCGCCAGTCGCGAAACCTACCGCTTCGACGCGCGGACCGGTGACGATCTCAAGCGCCTGATCCTGCGGCGCGATCCGACTGCCAGCCTGATCGACACCGATCGCGCAATCGAGTTCGAGGCGTATCGCACCTTCCACGGCCGCATCGCGGTGCCCGAAGCGATCGCACTCGAAGCCGGCGGCGCGGAGCTGGGACGGCCATTCTTCATCATGGCGCGGATCGACGGCGGGATCGTCACCTCGCCGTTCGTTGCCGCCCCCTTCGGTACGCATGCAGAAGCGATCGGTGAGCGGTTCTTCGCCACGCTCGGCCAGATCGCCGCGCTCGATCCTGCGGGGACCCCGCTCGGCGCGCTGCTCGACACGCCCGCGCCGGACGCATGCTGGCGGATCGCACTCGATCAATGGTCCGCGGTCATCGAGGCGGACGAAGAGCATCCTCAGCCGATCGTGCGCGCGGCGATCCGCCGGCTCCGGGCGCATCCGCCGCCGCCGGCGCAAATGGTTCGGATCGTTCATGGCGATTACCGTTCGGGCAATCTGATGCACGACGGTGCCGGAAAGATCCTCGCGGTGCTGGATTGGGAAATGACGCATCTCGGCGATCCGCTGGAGGATCTCGGTTGGGCGTTCGATCCGCTCTGGAACCACTTCGATGCCGACAGTGTCTGCGGGATGGTGTCGAAGGACCGGGCGATCGCGATCTGGGAGGCCGCGAGCGGGCTCACCGTCGATCCGGCGGCGCTCGCCTGGTGGTCGCTGTTCAACGCGGTGAAAGGGCGCGCGATCTGGACCACCTCCGCCAAGGAATATCGCGCGGGCGGCTGCACCGATCCGATCCTCGGCATCTCGGGCTGGTACACCGCGCGGCGTCACGACGAGATCCTCGCCGACTCGCTCGCCAGCTTCGCGGCAGCGCAATGACGCCGACCTTGCCCGAAATCCTGCGCGGCAATTTTCTGGCGCTCGCAACGCCACCGACAGCTGAGACCGCCGGCGACTATCTCGCGAGCCGGATCGGTGTCGTCGCGCTGTTGAGCCTGCTCGCGGCACAGGAGGCCGAGCGTGGCGACGCCGCGGTTCGCGCCGAGAACGCGGCGATCGACGCTTTGCTCGCCGATGCCGCGGATGCCGGCTACGCGGTGACCGGTCATGCCGAGCCTGCGACCGACGACCTGCAAGGTTGCGATCGCGCCAACGCGCGGCTGCGGCGTGCCCTGATCGCGCTTCACGAGGCGGTCGAACAGCGACACGATGGGGCGTTCGATGCCCGCATTCTCAAGCTGTACGTCCATATGGCGGCGGGCCGCCGGCTCGACTTGCCGCCTCTCGGCGCGGCCGGATAGGCATCCGGCTGCTAGAAGCGGGCTACCGGTGAGAAAGGCCGATCGGCGTCCACGAGGAACATTACCACCTGTTCCAGCTCGGTCGCACCGCTGCTCGATAATTGCATCGCCATTTCGGGCGCGTGGGCGTTCAGCACCCCGCCAGCGTTCGCGTACTGGGTACCATGCGGCGTTCTCTGCGATACTCGACCCTTCAGAACATAGATTGCTTCCGATCCGGGATGGCTGTGAACGGGCGTCCGTGAGCCCGGTGGACCGCCGGCTAGGTTGATCCTGATGAGATAGGTCGTGGCGGATGGTCGGGCCACCGGGCCGATCTCCGCAATGAGGCTGCCCCTCGGGCTGCGCTTGCCTCGCGGACCCAAGGTGAAGAGCCAATGACGCTTCGACGTCGTCGCGGTGAGCGAGAGTGGGCCCGCAGCCGCCCTGGCCTCCTCAGCCGTTTTGAAGTCTTCGAGCTGCCAGTAGAGCGGGTCTGGCGGCAGATCATCGACGCGCCGCTCGGCCAGCAATTCGATGAAGTAGGTGCTCGCTGCTTTCGAGCCCGGCGCTCCACCTGCCTGCGCCTGGGCAAGATACGACATCCCGAGCGGCGACAATGCCGCAAGCACCAGTAAGATCGATCGCGCAAGTTTCACCACGGGCACTCCGCTGGATGCACCTTTTACCAGGCCTCCAGCCTCCTTTCGAGGCCGTTCATCGCTGTGGGATGATCGTGGGCCAGTGAGAGAACCGCGGCAATGCCTGAGCGCCTTGGCTCCGGCGCGTTCCCGCTGCGGGAGAGCCGATGAACGAGCGGTCGACATCTCGTCGTCTGCAGAGAGGGGACGAGTATCGGGAGGCACCTGCAACTTCGTTTCTCCGGCAGCTACCCAGCTCGTCGGCTGCCCGCTACATCCGCAGCATAGATGGAGAACCCAATGCGCAATCTGAGGCTGGCCTGTAGCATCACGGCCGCACTCGCCACAGCGCCAAGCCTGGCGCAGAGCCCGGCAGCGGCAGATCCGGGCACGAGTGCGCTCGTACACTATGAGGTGTCGTTCCCGAACGCGGTACATCACGAGGCTCGGGTGGCCGCAACGTGGCGCGTTGTGCCTGCTGGTCCCCTGCGCGTGCAGATGTCGCGCTCGTCACCGGGGCGTTATGCGATCCACGAGTTTGCGAAGAACGTGTATGATATCAGCGCGCGCGACGGCGCCGGCCGGCCGCTGCGGCTCATCCGCAACGATCCTTATGGGTGGAGCGTCGAAGGGCACGATGGGACGGTCGTCGTCACCTATACGCTGTTCGGCGATCACGGTGACGGCACCTATGCGCAGATCGACGCCACGCATGCGCACCTCAATATGCCGGCGACGTTTCTCTGGGCGAGCGGGTACGACGCGCGGCCGATCCGGGTACGCTTCCAGCCGTTCGATCCGAAGTGGAGGGTGGCGACGCAGCTGCCTGCCGCGACCGCGAGCAACACCTATTGGGCGCCCAACCTTCAGTATTTCATGGATAGCCCCACCGAACTCAGCGATCACATGGTGCGGGAATGGCGTGAGGCGGGACGCACCTACCGGCTCGCCGTGCACCATACCGGCACGGCCGCCGACCTCGATCGCTTTACCGAAAAGGTGAAGCGGACTGTCCGGCAGCACATCGCGGTTTTTCGCGAACCGCCCGCTTATGACTTCGGCACCTACACCTTCATCGCCGATTATATGCCGCAGATCACCGGCGACGGCATGGAGCACCGCAACTCCACGATCATCACCGACAAGCGCTCGCTCCACCGGGCCGACGACGCCCAGCTGAATACGCTCAGCCACGAGTTCGTGCACAGCTGGAACGTGGAGCGCATTCGCCCCCGCGGGCTGGAGCCGTTCGATTTCACGCGCGCCAACCCCACACCTTCGCTTTGGGTCGCGGAGGGGTTCACGCAATATTACGGGCCGCTGATGATCCGCCGAGCGGGCGTGTCCTCGATCGACGCGTTTCTCGCCGATCTCGGCGCCACGGTGAACTCCATCGTGAACAGCCCGGCACGCGCTGCCGCACGCATCAACGCGTCGCCGCAGGAGATGAGCCTGAGAGCGCCGTTCGTCGATGCGGCCAGGGCGATCGACCCGGTGAACTCGAACATGTTCGTGTCCTACTATCCGTACGGCGCGGTTCTGGCGCTGGCGCTGGATCTGGAGCTCCGGCAGCGCTTCCCGGGTGTTTCGCTCGACGATTATATGCGCCTGCTTTGGCAGACCTATGGTGCGACGGAGACGCCCTACTCGCCCGATGACCTTCGACAGACGCTCGGCAAGCTCACGGGCGACCAGGTATTTGCCGACCGCTTCTTCCGTGCGTCGGTCGAAGGCAGCGCATTGCCGGATTTCGCGCCGCTACTTGCCCAGGCCGGCCTGACGCTGCGCCGTGCCCATCCGGAGCGGGCCTGGCTGGGTGCCGATCGGGTGACGGTCGAGGGCTCGATCGTGTCGCTCGGCCAGGCACCGGCGGAAGGGACGCCGCTCTATCTCGCCGGGGTCGACGCTGGAGACCAACTCGTTACCCTTGGCCGCACGCCTCTCGCCAACGCCACAGACCTCCCCTCCGCGATGGCGCGGCTAACGCCCGGTGAGCAGGTCCAGGTTCGATATCGTCAGCGTGGCCTCGATAGGACTGCCTTGATGAGGGCTGCTTCCGATCCCGA
>DATLME010000186.1:0-14246 GCA_035537395.1 Sphingomonas sp.
GCGTTGCCGCCACATACGGCCACCGCAGCTGCGGCTGCACCGGACGGGATCGTGCTGCGCATCGGCACGGAGGAGTGGTCGCAGGCCAAGTTCAGGTGGCTGGTGCAGGCGGAGGAACTACCCGAGATGGCCAGCGCTGACCTGCTACGACCGCAGATCGCGCAAATCGCCGAACGCCGGCTTCTGGCCCGGGCGGGCGAAGCCGCCGGCGTAGCGCAGGATCCACTGATCGAACAGCGGCTCTCGGCGGCGCGGGCCCGTATTCTGGCATTTGCGGAGAAGGAACGGCTCCACGCGATCGCCCCGGTGGACGCAGCCACCGTTCGTGCCGCGTTCGTCGCCCGGCCGGATGCGCTCGACGAACTCCGCCTCAGCCACATTCTGGTGCGCATTGGGACGGGAAACTCACCGGATGCGGTTCAACATACCGAGGTCGAAGCCGCGGCGCGTATACAATCCGTCCGCGCCGAGCTGGCGCGTGGCGCCGATTTCGCGATACTTGCCCGCAAATATTCGGAGGACGCCGAGAGCGCGGGCGAAGGCGGTGCCCTGCCGGAAATCCACCGCGAGGATCTCAAACCCTCCGTCGCGCCCGCCGTCCGGGCGCTTCGGCGCGGCGAGGTGAGCGCGCCCGTCCGCGGCGTCGACGGATACCATCTGATCCGGCTCGACGAGGTCAAGCCGGCGACCGTCGAAACCAAGGGGCGATTGCTCGAGTACAATCTGCGCGAAAAATGGGTCCAGCAGCAGGTCGATGCGCTTCTCGCCGCCAATCCCGTGACATTCGACCCGTCTATCGCCGGCCTTGCAGCAAGGTAGCGAGACGCATCAGCTCGGACTGGCGACGCGTGCCGGTCTTCTGGAAGATCTTCTTCAGGTGCACGCGGACGGTTTCCCGCGAGATGTCGAGAAGCGCGGCGACCGCGGCGAGATCGTCGCCGTCCGCCAGCCTTGCCGCGACCCGCGCCTCCTGCGCGGTCAGTGAAAAGGCATGCTGGAGCTGGAGGTCGACGGTCTGCGATTTCCGCGACGGATCGGTCAGCACCGCAAGCGCGGCGACCCGGCGCGACTGGAACTGGTGGACGCTCCGGTCGAGCGGGTAGACGCTCAGTACCGCCGGCGGCACCGCATGCCGCGGCAGCACCACCGCGCCCGCGAGTGCCGCATTCGGCGTGATCGCGGCTCCCGTGACGGCGAGCAGGCGCGCGTTTGCCGTCTCGTCGATCGCCTCGAGCCGATCGGCGCGCGCACGCAGCCCGTCCTGCTGATGCAGGATCCGCTCCAACGGGGGCGTGATCCGCAGCATCGTGCCACGATCGTCGAGCAGGCACGCGGCCTTGCTCTGCCCGGTCGTCAGGCCATCCCAGAACGCGTCCAGCAGCAGCTCCGCATGCACGAAACCGAGCTGTAGCGCGGGCGCCAGCTGCTCGCCGAGCGCGCGTAGCCGGAGCCGGTCCATCGGTGTCGCCGGCCCGGTCGCCGCGGTCCGGTGCAGCCCCAGGCCGACGCTGACCTGCCCGACGTCGATCAGGTACGAAAGATGGTGGCGCACGCCCAGCTGGCGCTCCTGCCAGGCGACGAAATTGCGATCCGACGCGCGCGCCGGATCGACGCTTTCGAGATCGGTGACGACGCGTGCGCCGCCGCCGCGCGCCGCGTGTCGGAGGTGCGGATCGTCCGCCGCCATGCGCTCGTGATAGTCGCGCCAATAACCCGCAAGATCGGTATCGAGCCCGATGAACTCGCCGCGCATCAACGTCGCCGCCGCGCCGTCAACCGCGCCGAAGCTCACCGCCGCCGCCGCGAATCCGGGGGCTAGCGTCGCGAGCATCTCGCGCCATTTCGTGACATCGAGCGCGGCGGACAAGGCGCGGGCCGCCAGGGAGTCGAGATCGGCTTCGCTGCCGTTCGCCGATGGCAGAACCCCGTTGCGCACCAATCGCGATCCCCCCTTTGTTAACTCCGCATTAATTGGACTCGCACGCAACCGAAATAATCTGTTTAAGGTACGCTAGATCATCAGATGCTTGTCGGATTCGGGGGAATCGCAATGGCACGAGGCGGGGGCTCTTCGATCGATCTCGATCGGCTCGGGACGAGGGCGTTGAGCGCCGCGCTCGATCCGACGCAATGGACCGCGATCATGGCCGACCTGATCGGGCCGTTCGCTGCCACCGGGATCATCTTCGCGGTGCTCGATCCGCGCTACCCGCAGCCGACCCGGTTCGACCTCGTCGGGTTCGGCACCGACATCGATCGCGCGCTCGCCGAATATTCCGCGGTCATGGCCCCGACCGACCCCCAGACGGTGTTCGTCCGCAATTCCAGCGGCTCGCGCGTGTTCGCGGACACCGACCACATCGTGCTCAGCGATCCGGTGACCGCGAACTACATCGCCTGGCAGGAGGATCGGCTGGCGGTTCGCCACCACATTTCCTGCGCGAGCGACATCGGCCCGCTCGTCGCCGGGGTGGCGATCCATCGCACCGCGGCGCAGGGTCACGTCGGCCGTGACGAACGTGCGCTGCTCAGGGCCGTGCAGCGCCGGCTCGAACCCGCGATGCTGCTCGGCTTCCGGCACGCCGCGCTGCTCCAGGAGGCGCGTTGGTCGGGCATGGCGAGCGGATCCGCCGAAGCCGCATGCCTGCTCGACGAGCGCGGGCAGATCCTGCGGACGACCGCCGCGTTCGACCGCTATCTGGCGATCCCGCATGGCCTGAGCGTGAGGCAGTCACGGCTGTTCGCGCAGCAGCCCGCGGTCGACGCGGCGCTGCAGGCGATGATCGCCCGCAGCACGCGCCATCCCGCCGCCGAGCCGGGGGCGGTCGCGATCGCGGGGCCGGGCGGCGCGGCGCTGATGGTCAGCGCCTTTCCGATCGACCGCGAGCGCCATCTGCTCCCGCATGCGCGGCTTGCCGCGATGATCGTGGTGACCGATCGGACGCGGGCGGACAATGCGGCGGACCGTGTCCTGCGGCAGGCGTTCGGGTTCACTGCGCAGGAGGTCCGCGTCGCCGATCTGCTCGCCGCGGGGGACGACCTGAAGCTGATCGCGGAGCGCCTGGCGATCTCGCGCGAAACCGCGCGTATCCACCTGCGCAATCTCTTCGCCAAGACCGGCACCCACCGGCAAGCCGATCTCGTCCGGCTGCTCGTGCTGCTGGGCCAGCGCCGCTGACCTGCGGGCCGAGGCGCTGGCCCAGCAGCACGAGCAGCGGCGAAGTTCGGGTCGGCGCGGACCTGATCGCGCCCGTCGTCGTTGATCGCGCGTGAGTTGATCGCGGCCGACTGCGGGATTGCACCGATGTCGCGCGAGCAGATGGAAGATTGTCGATGCCCGACCAGGTTTTCAAGCCGACGATCAAGATGGCGGCCAACGCCAAGCGCGGGTTGAAGCTGCGTGCGCAATTCGATCGCGGCGGCACCGATGTCGGCGTTGCGCGCGCCGAACAGCTCGTCGCGCGCGCGGACCTGACCGCGGCGGACATCAAGTCGATGGCGAGCTACTTCGCGCGGCACGCGGTCGACAAGGACGCGAAATCGACGACGTGGGGTGACCCCAAGGATCCGTCGGCCGGCTTCATTGCGTGGCTGCTCTGGGGCGGCGACGAGGGCGAGCGCTGGGCAAAGCGAAACCGCGATCGGCTCGATTAGGCGCGAGCACCCCCGCCCGGCATCGCGAGCCGCTGGGTTCCCGCGGCGACCAGAGCACGACGGGCGGCGATAGCCCCATCGATCTGCGCGCGCGTCAACGGGATCGTAAAGGCGATGCCGAACCGCTTGCCGCTCGCCCACTTCACGCGCGCGGTGCCGAGGCTGAGATCCGCGGCAAGCGCGATCCGCGCCCCCACCGGCGGCGGTGCCTCGGCATGCGCGAGTGCGCCGGTGCTCGACAGGTCGAGCAGATGCGCGCGGAACGCCTCGCCCGCGCAGCTCATCTGGATCGGCTGGAAGATCTTGTGCCGCTGCGCGCGGCAAGGATCGGAAACGTGACTGGCCTGCATGGAAACCCCTGATCGCTCGCCGGGTCAAACCTTCACGAGAAATGCGGTTCCGCAAAATTGAGGGTTAGCAGGCGCTTAAGCGCGAATGTCGTTTTCACCGGCTCCTGCTGCCGACGCCCTGCGCCACGGCCCTGCACGACGGTCCTGCACGACGGCCCTGCACCAAAGCTGCACCGCGCGTCGACACGAAGCGGACCGCCGCCCACGCAACGCCTCGACACGGCGAGGCGAGGATGCGGACAGTCCATCAGGAGTCGTCATGGCCGATCGCGTCGCCCCCGTTCCCGTTCCCGTCCTCTCTCGCACCCGCTTCGTCGGCAAGATCGGCGCGGCCGTCGCGCTCGTCGCGCTCGCCGACATCCTGTTCTTCGACCAGGAACTGGGCTGGACCCTGGGATTGTTCGCGGCGGCGTGGGTCGCGCTCGGCGCACTGGTGCTGCGGTCGACCGTCGCGCCCCGTGCGCGCCAGGTCGCGCTGCTCGCCGCGGCACTGTTCGCCGCAGTGCTGGTCGACGATCCCAATCCGCTCGCCTGGTGCCTGTTCTGGCTCGCCAATGCGAGCGCCGCGCTGCTCGGGCGGGTCAGCTTCGACGATGCCGCGCGGTGGATGGTTCGGCTCGGCGCGCACGGGCTCTACGGATTGTCCTCGCCGTTCTGGGACGCTCGCCGTCTCGCGCGAAGCCGCGCCGGGCGTGGCGGCGGTATCGTCGCGCTCGCCTCGCTGGTGGCGCTGCCGTTGGTGGGCGGAACGATCTTCACGCTCCTGTTCGCAAACGCCAACCCGGTGATCGCCGCCGTCTTTGCGACGATCGAGATCCCCGGCCTCGGCCGGGCTCTGCTGCACCTGCTGCTTTGGGCATTCGTGCTCGTGCTGGTCTGGCCCACCCTGCGGCCCAGGACCTTCGCACTGGTCGCCCGGATCGTCGGTGCGGACCCGGTACGCCTGCCGGAACTGCCCCGCGCGACGCTGACCTTGTCGCTCCTGACCTTCAACGCGATCTTCCTCGTGCAGAATCTGCTCGACATCGTCTTTCTGTGGCGTGGTGCGGCACTCCCGGCGGGGGTGACCATGGCGGAGTACGCGCATCGCGGCGCCTATGCGCTGATCGCGACCGCGCTGCTCGCCGGGCTGTTCGTGCTGGTCGCGCTTCGCCCGGGTGGCGCTGGCGCGCGCAGCCCGATGGTCCGCCGGCTCGTCGTCCTCTGGGTCGCGCAGAACCTGCTGCTGGTCGCGTCGAGCGTGCTGCGCACGCTGGACTACATCGCCGCCTATTCGCTGACCGAGCTGCGGATCGCGGCGCTGGCGTGGATGGCGTTGGTCGCGTGCGGGCTGGTGCTGATCTGCTGGCGGATGCTGGCGGGCCGCACCGCGACCTGGCTGATCAACGCCAACGCCGCGGCCGCCGCGGCGGTTCTCGCGGCGGCGAGCGTGGTCGATCTCGGCGCGGCGGCGGCGACCTGGAACGTCGATCATGCGCGTCGCGCCGAACGGCTCGACCTTTGCTATCTCGACCGGCTCGGCGCGTCGGCGTTGCTGCCCGTGATCGCGCTCGAACGTCGCGCCGCCGGGCCGCGGCTGCGCGATCAGGCGCGGTATCTGCGCATCGGCAAGCTCGCGCGGCTCACCCGCGAACAGGCGGATTGGCATAGCTGGAGCTGGCGCGGCGCACGCCGGCTGGCCGCAGCCCGCGCGGCGGTCGCGACGATGCCGGCAACGCTGCGCCCGGCGCCGCACGGCCGCGGCTGCGGCGGCACCGCGGCCACGCCGCCACCGGTCGTCGTTGCCCCGCGCGCATCTGCGACGTTGACGAAGGGGGGCGAGCGATGATCCAGTGCCCCATGCCGCGCACCATTCTCGTCGTCGACGACGATCCGCACATCCGCCAGTTGCTCGTCTTTGCGCTCGGCAAGGCTGGACTGGAGACGATCGAGGCCGAGGATGGCGAAAGCGCGCTGGCGATGGCGGGCGCCCACGCCCCCGATCTCGTCATCCTCGATATCAACATGCCGCGGATCGACGGGCTGGAAGTATGTCGCCGGCTCCGCGCCGCCGGCGACACGCCGATCCTGTTCCTGTCGTCGCGCGACGACGAGATCGACCGGATCCTGGGCATCGAGCTCGGCGCCGACGACTATGTCGTCAAGCCTTTCTCCCCGCGCGAGGTGACCGCAAGGGTGATGGCGATCCTGCGGCGCACCGCGGGCAATCCACCCGCCGCGGATCATGCGGGGCAGGCGATCCGCCAGGCGAAGCTGTCGCTCGACCTCGACGGCTGGCGCGCGACGTGGAACGGCGCCGAGGTGCCGCTGACCGTGACCGAATTCTCGATCCTGCGCACACTGGCCTCGATGCCGGCCAAGGTCTTCAGCCGCGATTCGATCATCGACCGGTTGCACGGCCCCGGCTTCGCGGTGACCGACCGAACGATCGACAGCCATATCCGCAACCTGCGCGCGAAATTCGCGGACGTCGGTGCATCGGACGTGATCGAGACGCGCGCGGGGATCGGCTACCGGCTCGGCGCGTGTAGCGGCAGCGCCGGGTGATCGAGCGCGCGAAGGACTGGGGCAAGCGTCACTGGCCGCGGCTGCGCCTGCGCACCGTGCTGTTCGCGACGCTGTTCACGGTGGCGGCATTACCGGGCTTCGGCGCGGTTTTCCTGCGCGTCTATGAGAACACTCTGGTCAGGCAGACCGAGGCCGAACTCGTCTCGCAAGGCGCGGCGCTCGCCGCTACGGGTGCCGCGCTGTGGCCGGGGGCACCCGCGCTCGCCACCGTTGCGACGGGCGATCTCCGCCCCGAACCGCCGCGGATCGATCTCAACGCCACGCCGATCCTCCCCGAACGTCCGCGGGCCGTTGCCGGGGACGCGGCCGACCCCGCTGCGAGCGTCGCGGCGGGGCGGCTCGCGCCGATCGTCGCGCTGACGAGGCGGACCACCCTCGCCGACATCCAGCTGCTCGATCGCCACGGCATCGTCGTCGCGGGTCCGAACCGCGGGGCGAGCCACGCCGCCCTTCCCGAGGTCCGCGCGGCGGCGAACGGTCGACCGGACACCGTGATCCGTCGCAACGGCAGCTACCGTGCGGTCTATCGCTTCGAATGGCTGTCGCGCGCCGCCGCGATCCGCGTCCATCATGCGCGCCCGATCGTGGTCGCAGGGCGCGTGGTCGGCGTGTTGTTGCTGTCGCGCTCGGCACGCGCGCTGTTTCGCGGGATGTACGAGGATCGCGGCAAGATCGCGATCGGCTTTCTCGCGATCCTGGGCACGCTGGTGGTGCTGACCGCGATCCTGTCGCGCGGCATCGCCCGGCCGATCGAGGCACTCGGCGCGGCGACGAAGGCGGTTGCCGCCGGGCGCGGTTCGGTACCCGCCGTTCCCGCGACCGCGACGATCGAGATCCAGGACCTGTACCGCGACTTCGCGACGATGGCGGCGGCGATCGACCGGCGGTCGCGCTACCTCCGCGATTTCGCGCATGCCGTCAGCCATGAGTTCAAGACCCCGCTCGCCGGGATCCGCGGCGCGCTCGAACTGTTGCGCGATCACGATGCGACGATGGCCGCGGCGGACCGCCGCCGCTTCCTTGCCAATGCCGATGCGGATGCGGATCGGCTGGTGCTGCTGGTGACGCGGCTGCTCGATCTCGCGCGCGCCGACATGACCCCCGCCGATCCGCACGCGCAAACCGATCTCGCGCCGGTCGTGCTCCGCAGCGCCGACGCCGCCCGCCGCGACGATGTCGCGATCGAGGTCGACGTCCCGGCGTCGCTGCCCCCGACGCTGGTGCCCGCAGCGACGATCGAGGCGATCCTCGCGACGCTGCTCGACAACAGCCGCCACGCCGGCGCACGCAGGATCGCGATCACCGCGACACGAAGCGGCGGAACGATCGTGGTCGACGTGGCGGACGATGGCCCCGGCGTCGCGCCAGGCGACCGCGCGCGGATCTTCGACCCCTTCTTCACGACCCGCCGTGCCGCCGGCGGCAGCGGGCTGGGGCTCGCGATCGCGCGGTCGCTGCTCGCCGCGGCGGGCGGTGGCATCGACTTGCGTGCGTCCCCTGCGGGCGCGGCGTTCGTCCTCGCGCTACCGATCGCCACGCCTGGTGCCGGGCGCGGCCGGCCGCCCCAGCATTGACCAGATCGGTTTAATTCCGGTTCGGCACCAACACCTTGGACGCTGGTGCGCATGCTGCTACCGGGTCGAAGCGGCGAAGTGATCATGCTCCCGCGGGGGGAAGAGATGAGTACGCATCCGGACGGATCGCCAACGGCCGATCACCGCGCCACGATCGATCGGATCGTCCGTGCCATCCCGGACAGCGTGACCGGCTACGGCATCATCACCCTCGACGATCGGGGGGTCATCACGACGTGGAACCCGGGCGCGGAGCTGATCCTCGGCTGGTCCGCGACCGAGGCGATCGGCCAGCCCGGTGCGATGATCTTCACTCCCGAGGACCGCGCCGCCGGTGCACCCGCCGCCGAGATGGAGACCGCGCGCCGCACCGGCCAGGCGATCGACGAACGCTGGCACCTGCGCCGCGACGGCAGCCGCTTCTTCGCGATGGGCGAATTGATGCCGCTCGCCGATGGCGGTGCGCCGTTCGGCTTCGTGAAGGTGCTTCGCGACCGCACCGATCGCCGGATCCTGACCGCGGCGCTGCGTACCTCCGAGGAACGGCTCAACCACCTCACCGATCTGTCGCCGTCGATCATCTGGTACGGCGACACCGACGGCGCGATCCGGTTCCTCAATCGCCAATGGTACGACTATACCGGGCAGCAGCTCGGCGCGAACGTGCCGTCCGATTGGGAGATCGCGGTCCACCACGACGACCTTCCCGAGCTCGAACGGCAATGGACCCACGCGCGCGCGGCGGTTTCGACCTTCACCGCCGAGATCCGGTTGCGGCGCTTCGACGGGGCGTTCCGCTGGTTCGCGGTCCGCGCCGAGCCCGCGCTCGACGACCTCGGCACCGTCAGCGGCTGGTTCGGGTCCAACCTCGATATCCATGATCGCCGCACCGCCGAGGAAGCATTGCGCGAAAGCGAGGATCATTACCGCCATACCGTCGAGCTGAACCCGCAGGTCGCGTGGACCTCCCATCCCGACGGGCAGCTCGACCAGGTCTCGAACCGCTGGTTCGACTGGACCGGCACCACCGGGCTCGGCTCGACCTGGGCCGACGCGATCCATCCCGACGATCTCGATCGCTCGTTCGCGGTGTGGGCGGCGGCGCGCGCCAGCGGTCGGCCCTACGACATCGAGCACCGGATCCGGATGCGCTCGGGCGAGTATAGCTGGATGCACTCGCGCGCCTATCCGCGGCGCGACGCCGCCGGCACGGTGATCAAATGGTACGGCACCACCGAGGATGTCCACGAGCGCAAGACCGCCGAGGAAGCCGAACGCCGCGCGCGCAGCGATCTCGATGCCGAACGCCACGCGCTCGAAATCCTGAACGGCACCGGCGCTCGGGTCGCTGCGGAGCTCGACGTCGACCGCGTTGTCCAGATCGTCGTGGAGGCGGGCGTCGAGCTGATCGGCGCGGAATTCGGCGCGTTCTTCTACAATGTCGAGGCCGACAATGGCGAGCGGATGATGCTCTATGCGCTTGCGGGTGCGGATCGCGCCGCGTTCGAGCAGTTCGGCATGCCGCGGCATACCGAGGTGTTCGGGCCGACCTTCCGCGGCGAATGCGTGATCCGTTCCGACGACATCACCCTCGACCCGCGCTACGGCCACAATGCGCCGCACGCGGGGATGCCGGCCGGGCATCTGCCGGTCCGGAGCTATCTCGCGGTGCCGGTGGCCGCGCGCAACGGCGAGGCGATCGGTGGGCTGTTGTTCGGTCACCAGCGCAGCGCCGTGTTCGACGAGCGCGCCGAGCGGATCGTCGCCGGGGTCGCGGCGCAGGCGGCGATCGCGATCGACAACGCACGGCTCTACCAGGCCGCGCAACGCGAGATCGGCTTTCGGCAGCGCGCCGAGGACGAACTGCGCCGACTAAACGAAACGCTAGAGCGACGCGTAGACAACGCCCTCACCGAACGCAAACTACTCGCTGACGTGTTCGACGATACGGATGCGATCATCTGCGTAGTAGATAGTGAGTATGTATGGAGGGCGATGAATAAGGCTTACGTGGAGCAGTTCGTTCGGCTCTACGGCTATCGCCCCCGGCTGGGCACGTCGTTGCTCGACCTGCTCGCCGACCGGCCCGAGGTGGTGGCGGTCGTCAAGCAGATCTGGGATCGCGCGCTGGCGGGCGAGAGCTTCACCCTGATCGTCGAGCTCGGCGCCGAAGGTCGCGAGAAGACCCCGCACGAGCTGCGCTACGGACCGTTGCGCGATCGCGCCGGTGCACTGGTCGGCGCGGTGCAGTTCGCGCAGGATATCAGCGAGCGGGTCGAACGCGAGGTCCGCCTCGCGGGTGCCGAGGAAGCGCTGCGACAATCGCAGAAGATGGAAGCGGTCGGCCAGCTGACCGGCGGCATCGCGCATGATTTCAACAATTTGCTGACCGGCGTGATCGGGTCGCTCGACCTGCTCAAGCGCAAGCTCGGCGCCGGCAAGATCGACCAGCTCGAACGCCATGCCGATGTCGCCCTCGCATCGGCCAACCGCGCGGCCGCGCTTACCCACCGCCTGCTCGCCTTCTCGCGACGCCAGCCGCTCGATCCGCGTGCGGTCGCGGCCGATGCGCTGGTGCGCGGCATGGAGGAGCTGTTGCGGCGGACGCTGGGCGAAAGAATCGCGCTCGATTTCTCGCTGGAACCGGCCTTGTGGCCAACCTTGTGCGACCCGCACCAGCTCGAAAACGCCGTCCTGAACCTGGCGATCAACGCGCGCGACGCGATGCCCGACGGCGGCTCGCTGACGATCGAGGCCTGCAACACGCAGCTCGGCGAGGACGACGTGCACGGTCATGCCGGGCTCGAGCCGGGCGATTATATCTGCGTCGCGGTCTCGGATACCGGCACCGGCATGCCCCCGGACGTGATCTCGCGCGCCTTCGAGCCATTCTTCTCGACCAAGCCGATCGGCCAGGGCACCGGGCTCGGCCTGTCGATGATCTACGGTTTCGCGCAGCAATCCGGCGGCCATCTGCGGATCCGTTCCGAGGTCGATGCGGGAACCACGGTCAGCATCTATCTTCCGCGGCATCACGCCGCCCCCGAACCCGGCGACGGCGCCGCGGACGACCGCGACGCGCCGCGCGCGCATGCCGGCGAGGTCGTGCTTGTCGTCGAGGACGAAGCCGCAGTGCGCGCGCTCGTCGTCGAGGTGCTTTCCGAGCTCGGCTATGCGACGCTGGAGGCGGAGGACGGCCCGGGGGGACTCAAGATCCTGATCTCCGATGCCCGCATCGACCTGCTCGTCACCGATGTCGGCCTGCCCGGGATCAACGGCCGCCAGCTCGCCGACGCGGCGCGCGATCGCCGGCCGGGGCTCAAGATCCTGTTCATGACCGGCTATGCCGGCGAGCCGACCGCGCCGGGTGGCTTTCTCGCCGAGGGAATGGAGCTGATCACCAAGCCGTTCGCGGTGGACGTGCTGGCGCAGCGCGCGCGCTCGATGCTCGAGGGCCGCTGATCCGCGGCGCGCACCACAGGCTCAGCGGCGGGTCATGCTCTTGGCGAGGTGGCGCGCGATGACGGGGTGGAGCGCGACCGCGAACTGCAAGCCGGCTTCTTCGGCGTCGGACCAGCGAACCTCGCACAACAGCGGATCGAGCCCGTCGAACTTGAGATAGACGCGATCGCCGCTGCACAGGTGGCTGACGTGAACCCGGCACCCCTCGGGCGAGAGATCGAGCACGCGCAGATCGGCGAATTCGCTGTAGGCGGTGCGCATATCGGCGCTGACATCGGCCGGCTGACGCTCGAGACTGCGTCGATCGAGTGCGGCATCCTCCTCGATCCAGATCGACGCGGTCATCGCTCCCAGATCGTCGAACGCCATCTTGCTCCCCTCGCTTGCCGATGCCGGGTATCACAGGGGTGCTTAACGATTTCCCAGCGAGCAGTCCGGAGGAGGCGTATCGGCTCGATCGGTGCCTAGTGCGCCAGCCGGGGGCGGTTCATGCGCAGGGTGACGATCAGGCCTTGTTTGGCCCATTCATAGTCGATCGAGCCGCCGAGCTGGCCGGCCATGCTGCGCCGGACCAGCATGCTGCCGAAGCCGTCGGGTGCCTCGGGCGGGATCACGTCGGGGCCGCCGCGCTCGAGCCAGATCAGGCAGATCTCGTCAGCCTGCGAGGTGCTCGACACGTCGAGGGTGCCCGAAGGCGCGGACAGCGCGCCGTATTTCATCGAGTTTGTCGCAAGCTCGTGAACGACGAGGGCAAGGCTCGTGGCGGATCGTTCGCCTATGCCCAGGCGCTCGACCGCCACGCGGATTCGCCCACTGAACGCCCCGAGATCGTCATAGGGCGCCAGCAGCACCGAGATCAGGTCGCCGATCAGCGCGGCACTGCCCTGACCGCTCGGCAACGGGCGGACCAGATCATGCGCCCGGCCAAGCGCCTTCAGGCGATCGGTGAGTTCGCTAGCCATGTGGTCCGCGCTGCTCGCGCTGCGCGAGGTAATCGCGGTAAGGCCGGTGGCGATCGCCAGCAGGTTCTTGACGCGGTGGCTCATCTCGCCGGCGAGAAGCTCGTGCCCTTCCTCCGCTTGCTTGCGGCCGGTGACGTCGAGGAAGATGCCGAACATCGTACGATTGACGATCCCGGCGTCGTCGCCCTTGCCGCGCGCCGCGATCCAGCGAATTTCCTCGCCGACGATGATCCGGAAATCGGTCTCGTACGGACCAAGCACGCCCCTGGTCGCAGCAAAGGCCGCACCGACGCGGTCCCGGTCGGCCGGATGGATGTGTTCGGACAATTCGGCGAAGCTGACGGACGCTCGCCAGGAGAGCCCCCAGAGTTCGAACCCGCGCTCGTCCATCGTGAACTGATCGGTATCGACGTCCCACGCCCACAGCGCCACGCCCGCCGCCGTCACCGCCAGTTGCAAATGCTCCGGCCGCCACGCATGCGGCTTCGGCAGTTCTGGGTTCATGTCGGCCGGACCAATCGCGCTAACGTCGTGCAGGGCTTAGCCGTCGTTGGCAGCATCGGCAATCTGGCATTGCCTCGATGCGCCCTCTCCTGCCAGTGCCTGCGAGACCATCTAGGCGCCGCGTGCGGCCCCGCGTCCGGCCCCGCGTCCGGCCACGTCGTCGATCGCCTTCACGACCTGTTCGGGTACCGCATAGTGGAGCAGGTGCCCCTGCCCCTGCACCACGCGCAGCTCCGCCCCGGCGATATCCCCGACGACGCGCTCGGCATGCTTGTCGACATGGACGATGAGATCGCCCGCCCCGGCCATCACGACCACCGGCACCGTCAGTTCGCCGTAACGCCGACTGAGCGCGATCGCGCTTGGCACCATGAACGCGGTGTCCGCGGCGGTTGCCCGCACCTGCGAGGGCCGAAGTGCCATTGCCTTGGGGAATGCAGCGAACTTGTCGGACACCGGCGCCGGCGCGAAGCTGGCCTTTACGGCGAGCGGGCCCGTCACCAATCCCGTGAACGGCGCGGTAGTATGCGCAAGCACGTCGCCGAACACCGGGATTGCGGGAAGCGACGCGGGGATCACGTCCGGGCGCGCGGTGCCGTAGTAATAGCCGGATACCAGCACCAGCCCGGAGACCTGCCTTGGCTCGTCGAGCGCCATCGCGAGCGCCACCATCGTACCCCAGCTATGGCCGACCACGATCGCACGATCGACCCCGATCTGCTGCAGTGCCTTGGCGATCAGCGCCGCCTGCGCCGCGGGAGTCCAGATCGTCGACCGCGGTCGATCGCTGTAACCGAAGCCAGGGCGGTCAAAAGCGATGACGCGGTGGTTCTGGGCTGCGAGCGCAAGCACCCCACTCACCTCGAAATCCTGCAGCATGACGCCGTTGCCGTGCAACAGCACTACCGCCGGCCCCTTGCCGCGATCGACATAGTGAAGCCGCACCCCGTCGACCTCGACGAACTTGCCGGCGGGCGGAGTCGCGGTCTCTGCCCGGCGCGTGCTTGCGCGGTTGACCAGCGCGCTCCCGACGACAGCCGCCGCACCCGCGCCGGCAAAGAGCCAGGGCCGGTTGCGCCAGGCCCAATCGGCCCAGCTCGGCGTGGGGCGAGGAGCGTCGGCAGCGGCTGCGCGCGCTTTCGGATTCGGCTTCTGTGTCATGCAGGGTCAAC
>DATLME010000187.1:0-4367 GCA_035537395.1 Sphingomonas sp.
GCAGGGCTGGTCGAGGCAGGTGCCGTCGGGTGCGAACTTCCAGCCATGATAGCAGCAGCGGATGCCGTCATCCTCGCACTTGCCGTAGATCAGCGAGGTGCCGCGGTGGACACAGCGCGGATAGAGCAGCCCGGGCTCGCCGCGGCCGTTGCGAAACAGGATCAGGTCCTCGCCGAGGATGCGGATCTGGATCGGCGTGGTGGTGGCATCTTCGGATAGCGCCACCGGGTTCCAGTAGCGCCGCCAGAACTCGCCCCCCGGTGTGCCCGGGCCGACCTGGGTGAGGTACAGATCGGGCGTGCCCGGCGCGCGTCCATAGGCCGTGCCACGATCGTGATCCGGCGGGATGATGCCGGTGCCGAGGTCGGCGGGCGGAACGACGGTGCCGCCAGGTTCGCCGATCGCGCTCGCCATCCATCTTCTCCCAGCCCGCCAAGGGTCAGCCGCCCCGTCCCTTTCTCATAAACTCCATTTTTACGATAGCAAGGTAAAAGCACCCTTTAATGCATTTTCTGCAGATCACGCGGTAGCGGTAGCGGGGCTGCGCCGACGCTGGCGCAACGCGGCGCCGGTCATGCCGAAGCCAACGAGCATCAGGCCCCAGGTTGCCGGTTCGGGCACCGCGGCCGCGCTGATCGTGAGATTGCGGATGCCGATATAGGCGTTGCTGAAACGGATGCTCTTGATCCGGCCGGCGGCGTCGTCGAACCCGTGCAGGCCGGGTGCAACCTGGTTGACGGTGTGCTCGCTGAGCGCCAGCGTATCGAGGATCTGGCCTGCCGCGTCGAACGAGGTCATGGTCGCGTCGGCATACCAACCGTTCGACCAGTTGACCTCGGCCAGGAAGCCGGTGATCGCACGGTCGAAGGTCAGGGTGAACGAGCCCCAGCCGCTGTTGGCGCCGATCATCGCGGTGCCGTTCCACTGACCGTTGCCCGAGAAGCCCCACGCGTTGGAATAGCCGTAATAACCGTCGCTCTGGCCGCTATAGGTGATGCCCGGTCCGAAGGATTGCGCCGCGCCACCCTGGTTCTGCCCAGTCATCGCGACCGCGGTGCCGCCGGGGAGGCTGACGATCGGCGCAGCGAGCGCCGACGGTGCAGCGGCGGACAGAGCGGCGAAGGCGATGAACTTGGCGATGATCTTCATGGTCGGACCCCTGTGCTGAAGCGAGCGGCGCGTTCGCTGCCGTTGACTGCGTTATACAGGGCCCCGGCCCGCCGGAGAGCCGCCAACCGGCGCGGATCGTCGCGACAAGTGTTCCAACGCGAGAGCGAAACCGGCAGTTAACGATGCCGTTTAACGGACGCGGCGGTTTTGCGTGTCGACCGGCGAATCGGATGGTGCGAGTCGCCGAACGCGGTCTGGCGCCGTCCGGGCGGAGTGGCTACCGTTCGCTTTCCTTGCGCGATGGCGCCTCTTGTCCGGTGAAGCGATGACGCCGTCCGAACTCTACCCTGTCAGCGGCGACTGGACCGAGGCGACGCACGATCGCGCCAGCCTGGCGGCGATGTACGCTGCCGCGGCCGAGGCGCCCGGTGCCTTCTGGCTCGAGCGGGCGCTCGAGACGCTGGACTGGATCGTGCCGCCGACCCGCGCCGGCGACTGGTCCTTCGCGCGCGACGACTTCAAGATCGAATGGTTCGCGGACGGCGAGATCAACGTCGCCGCTAACTGCATCGACCGGCATCTCGCCGCCGACGGCGACACTGTCGCGATCATCTGGGAGCCCGACGAACCCGGCGAGATGCCGCGCCGGATCACCTATCGGGCGCTCCATGCCGAGGTGTGCCGGTTCGCCAACGTGCTGAAGGCGAACGGGGTCGGCAAGGGCGACCGCGTCACCATCTACATGCCGATGATCCCCGAGGCAGCGTTCGCGGTGCTCGCCTGCGCGCGGATCGGCGCGATCCATTCGGTGGTGTTCGGCGGCTTCTCCCCCGACGCGCTGGCGGGGCGGATCGAGGATTGCGGCTCGCGGATCGTGATCACTGCCGACGAGGGCCGCCGCGGTGGCAAGCGGATCCCTTTGAAGGCGAACGTCGACGCAGCGGCCGAGCGTGCGCCGGGGCTCGAGCGGGTCATCGTGGTACGCGCTACCGGCGGTGCGGTGACGATGGCGCCGCGCGATCGCTGGTATGACGGCGAGGCGGCGCAGGTCCCGGCGGAGTGCCCGGCCGAGCCGATGAACGCCGAAGACCCGCTGTTCATCCTCTATACGAGCGGCTCGACCGGCAAGCCGAAGGGGGTGTTGCACAGCAGCGCCGGCTATCTGTTCTGGGCGAGCTTCACGCACCGGCTCGCATTCGACTATCGGCCGGGCACGGTGTTCTGGTGCGCCGCCGATATCGGCTGGGTCACCGGCCACAGCTACATCCTCTACGGGCCGCTCGCCAACGGCGCGACGACGCTGATGTACGAAGGCCTGCCCAACTGGCCCGACGCGAGCCGGATCTGGCAGATCTGCGACCGGCATCAGGTGCATACATTGTTCACCGCGCCGACCGCGCTGCGCGCGCTGATGAAGGACGGCGACGGTTATGTCGCCGCGACCAGCCGCGCCTCGCTGCGGCTGCTCGGATCGGTCGGCGAGCCGATCAATCCGGAGGCGTGGCGCTGGTACCACGACGTTGTCGGCGGCGGCCGCTGCCCGGTGATCGACGCATGGTGGCAGACCGAGACCGGCGGTATCCTGATCGCGCCGGTGCCGGGCGCGACCGACCTCAAGCCGGGCTCGGCAACGAAGCCCCTCCCCGGCGTGTTCCCGGTGCTTGTCGACGACCGCGGCACGGTGCTGGACGGCGTGGCAGCCGGCAATCTGTGCATCACGCAGAGCTGGCCCGGGCAGATGCGCACCATCTGGGGCGATCACGAACGGTTCTTCCAGACCTATTTCACGACCTATCCGGGCAATTATTTCACCGGCGACGGCTGCCGCCGCGACGAGGACGGCTATTACTGGATCACCGGGCGCGTCGACGACGTCATCAACGTGTCGGGCCACCGCATGGGGACCGCCGAGGTCGAAAGCGCGCTCGTGCTCCACGACCGCGTCGCCGAGGCGGCGGTGGTCGGCATGCCGCACGACGTGAAGGGCCAGGGCATCTACGCCTATGTGACGCTCAACGCCGATGCCGCGCCGTCGGAGGCGCTGCGCGACGAACTGGTTCGCTGGGTGCGCCGAGAGATCGGGCCGATCGCCGCGCCGGACAAGCTCCAGTTCGCGCCCGCGCTCCCGAAAACCCGCAGCGGCAAGATCATGCGGCGGATCCTGCGTAAGATCGCTGAAGGCGACGTGACGACGCTGGGCGACACCAGCACGCTCGCCGACCCCGGCGTGGTCGACGAGCTGGTGGCGAACCGGATCGACTGATCGCCGCGGCCCGGTGGCTCAGGCCGCCGGGAGCGGCTCGGCGTCGACCGGTTGCGCGCCTTGCGACGGCGCGGGCCGGCGCACCAGCGAGCGATGGAAATTGAGTGCCGAAGCCGACATCGCCATCAGCACCACGATCATCACGACGATCCGCCCGGTGAGCGATTGCACGCTCAGCATCACGATCATCGCCGTCGCGGCGCTGAACACGAACGCGATCTGCGGCTGATCCACCCGCGGGATCGCTCGCTTGGTCCGCAGGCTCCATAGCGGAACGAAGGGCCACACCAGATTGACCATGAAGACAATCATACCGATCAGACCGGTAATCAGGGCGACGTAGAGATAGGTGTTGACGAAATCGACCATGCCCTCGCCCTGGACGAGGTCGCGAAGCGAGAACAGGACCTGGTCGATCGGTCGGCCGATGAAGGGGTAGCGCTTCACCTCCTCGACGCCGCGGTTGAACAGCCCGACGCGATAATCGGGGCCGCCGCCGATCCCGAGCGTCGATGCGATCCGATCCGCGACCGTCGCGTTAGCGACCACCGCGAGTGCCGCGACGACCCCGAACAGGGCGAGCTGCCCGACCTTGGCCATGCCGCGATGGAAGAGCTGGAACGCAACGACGCCGACCAGCGCCCCCATCCAGCCGCCGCGCGATTGCGGCGCGATGATCCCGAGCACAACGACCGCCATGATCGCGGCGTGATGCACACCGCTTCGGAATACGTGTTTCATCGCATAGGTCGCGATCAATCCGATCGCGAGGCAGTTGGCAAAGGAGGTCGGCTCGGGGAACGGGCCGGGCGAGCGCAGGAACCCGCCGCGCAGCTTGACGCTGGCGCCAGAGCCAAGCTGGATGTTGTAGTGTGACCATATGATCCGGAACAGCGGCCACGAGCGAAAGGCTTCGAACGCGGTGCCATCGACAATCTCGCGAGATGCACGCGGCGACATCGCTGATCTCAGGCTAGCCCGCCATGTGCAGCAA
>DATLME010000188.1:0-6928 GCA_035537395.1 Sphingomonas sp.
TCCCGCTGACGTTGCTGTTCGCAATGGCGAACATCCCGATGCTGATGCGGCACGGGCTCCAGACCGGCGACGATCCGGTGGTGGACGCGCCGCCGGCGGATTGATCCGGCCGGTTCAACCGTTCCCATCCGTCATCCCGGCGGAGGCCGGGACCCAGGGCCGCAAGCGTGGCGGTTGGTAACCCTGGGTCCCGGCGTTCGCCGGGATGACGGTAGAGGTTGGTACGTCTGCCGTTGGCTGATCAGCCGGCCGCGTCGAAACGTTGGCCGACGGTCTCCCAGTCGACCACGTCCCACCACGCCTTCAGATAGCCCGGACGGTCGTTCTTGTAGGTCAGGTAATAGGCGTGTTCCCAGACGTCGTTGCCAAGGATCGGCGTGCCCTTGTCCTTGGCATCGTCCATCAGCGGATTGTCCTGGTTCGGGGTCGAGGTCACCGCGAGCTTGCCCGACGCGTCGACGATCACCCAGGCCCAGCCCGAGCCGAACTGGCCCGCGCCCTTGGTGTTGAAGTCCTCCTTCAACTTGTCGAGCCCGCCATAGGCATCGATGGCCTCGGCGAGCTTGCCGGACGGCGTACCGCCACCCTTCTTCATCGATTTCCAGAAGAAGTCGTGGTTCCAATATCCGCCGCCATTGTTGCGGACGAGTGGCGGTTGCGACGAGATCATGCCGAGGATCTGCTCGATCGTCTTGCCCTGCAACGCAGGATCCTTCTCGACGCCCTCGTTGAGCTTGTCGGTATACGCCTTGTGATGCTTGTCGTGGTGGAAGTGCATCGTTTCCGAGCTGATCACGGGCTCGAGCGCGTCATAGTCGTATGGCAGCGGCGGCAGTTCGAAAGCCATCGGTCTTCTCCATGGTTCGGGTTCGGATCCACAACGTCTGCCCGGTGCAATGGCTCCGACCGGGTCGTTACGCAACCGTGCCGCCGTATCCGGCTAGGCCGCGCCCGCGTTGATGAGGTCGTGTCGCCGCAACGCGTGGCGTAGCTGGTCGTAGCTCAGTCCGAGCGACTCCGCGGTAGACCGCTGGTTGAACCGGTGCTCCGCCAGGGCGCGCGCGAGCAGGTCGCGTTCGAACCGGGCGACCCGCGACTTGAAGTCCGATGGCCCCGCCTCGCACGCCGCAATCGGTGCATCCTCCGGCAGTCCCGCCGGCTCGCTGGGCTGCTGTTGGTGCGGCTGTTGCACGGACGCGGAAGGCCTGCGGCGCGCCTGCGGGCTGTAGGGCGACTGGAACGGGTCGATCTCGATCGCGTCGACCGGTCCGTCGCGATCCCATCGATAGACCGCACGCTCCACGACGTTGCGCAATTCCCGGACATTGCCCGGCCAGCGGTGCTGCGTCAGTGCGTCCAGCGCTACCGGACCGAAGCCGTGCCAGCGGTCGCGCCCGATCTCCGACGCCATGCGCCGTCCGAAATGATCCGCCAGCACGACGATATCCCCTGCCCTCGCGCGGAGCGGCGGGAGCGTCACGACCTCGAACGACAACCGATCGAGCAGATCCGCGCGGAACTCATGCGCGTCGACCTTGTCGGGGAGGTGCTCGTTGGTCGCGGCGACGATGCGAACGTCGACCCGGATCGGCCGCGACGAGCCGATCCGCGTGACCTCGCCATATTCAACCGCGCGGAGCAGCCGCTCCTGCGCGCCCATCGATAGCGTGCCGAGTTCGTCGAGGAAAAGCGTGCCGCCATCCGCCTCTTCGAACCGCCCTACCCGCGCCTTGGTCGCACCGGTGAACGATCCCGCCTCGTGCCCGAACAGTTCGGCCTCGATCAGCGTCTCGGGCAACGCCGCGCAGTTCATGATGACCAGCGGGTGATCCCAGCGCGGGCTGAGCCGGTGGAGGCGCTCCGCGACGAGCTCCTTGCCGGTGCCACGTTCGCCGATAACCAGCACCGGACGGTCGAGCGCCGCCGCACGCGAAGCATGTTCGAGCGCGTCGAGGAAGGCGCCCGATTGCCCGATCACCTGAGTCGTTCTTTCCATTCCTAAACTCTGGCGAATTCCACCAACGCTTGGCAAGCAAAAGGTGTGATGGTCGGCTGAAGCACCGTAGCCAAGATACTGTAATGCAACGATTGTTGAAACTGGCACGACACCTGCAATGCCTTGTTCATACCGTCCTTGCGGCGGTCAAAGGTTCAGCAAAGTCAAGGAGGACATCATGTTCAATTCGGATATCGGCCGCAAATTCGCCGCCCTCGTTTGCACGATCGTGTTCAGCGCCACCTGCGTATTGAGCGCCGTCTTGCCGGCACAGGCGGGTCAGAATAGCCTGGTCGCCGAGATGGTCGCACGCCCGCAGGCGTAACGGCCGCACCGGGGCGGGATCGATCCCTCGCCCGCCCCGGTCCCACTACCCAGGAGTACCTAAACAGATGGGCATTTTCTCCCGCACCCGCGACATCGTCGCCGCCAACTTCGCCGATCTCCTCGAGAAGGCCGAAGATCCCGCGAAGCTGATCCGCATGATCATCCTCGAAATGGAGGAAACGCTGGTCGAGGTCCGCGCCTCCGCCGCACGGACGATCGCCGATCAGAAGGAGATGCGCCGTCACATCTCGAAGCTTGAGCAGCTTCAGGCGAACTGGACCGAAAAGGCCGAGCTCGCCTTGTCCAAGGATCGCGAGGATCTGGCCAAGGCCGCCTTGGTCGAGCGGCAGAAGGCGGTCGACATGGCCGACCAGCTGAAGATCGAGATCACCGTTCTCGACGACGCGCTGCGCGCCTCCGAAGAGGACATCGCCAAGCTCCAGAAGAAGCTCAGCGAGGCGCGGTCCAAACAGTCCAACGTGCAGACCCGCATGGAGAGCGCGACCAACCGGTACCGCCTCCGCGAAATGTACAACGGCCCGAAGACGCACGACGCGTTCAGCCGCTTCGACGTGCTCGAGCGCCGGGTCGACGACGCCGAGGGGCGTGCCGACGCGATGGGCCTGGGGCTGCCGAAGACGCTCGATGACGAGATCTCGGAGCTGCGCGCCAGCGACAAGGTCGACGCCGAACTGGCCGCGCTCAAAGCGCGCATGAACAAGGACGTTTGAGATGGAAATCGAAGGACTGGTCGCCATTCTCGGCGCGCTGATCGGGCTGCCCTGGCTGATCCTCCACTACGTCACCAAGTGGAAGACCGCCCCGAAGATCACCGACGAGGACGAGAAACTGCTCGACGAGATGCAGATGCTCGCGCGACGCCTCGAAGACCGCGTCAACACCGTCGAGCGGATCATCGCCGCCGACAATCCAGACTGGAAGCGCAGCATCAGCGCACCCCAGCCGACTTACCAGATCGATCGGAGGAACTGAGATGTCCGCCAGCCGCACCGTATTCTACCTCGACAAGCAGAACGCCAAGTGGAAGGGCGTCTGCGCCGGGATCGCCGATTATACCGGCATCGAAGTGATCTGGGTCCGTGTCGCGATGGTCTTGCTGACCTTCGCCGGCGGCTTTCCCTGGACGCTGATCGCGTACGGCCTGGTGGCCTGGATGGGCCAGACCAAGCCGCTCGGCCTCTACGACACGCCCGAGGACCAGAAATTCTGGCAGGGCGTCCGTTCGAACCCCAAGCGGTCGACCGCCGAGGTTCGCTCCAAGTTCCGCGACATCGACCGCCGCCTGGCCGACATCGAGCTGCATTACACCAGCCGTAACAGCCAGTTGGCTCAGGAAATCGACAGCCTGCGCTGAGACGCAGAAACTGTCAGGGGAGAATGACGATGGATTTCGGTGGACCGTTCTTCGTGCTCGCGATCATCGCGATATCGACCGGGGGCTGGGTGCTCAACAACTGGATCCGGGCCCGTCACGGCTACGCGCCGAGCGACGACTGGGGCAACACCCTGAAGCGCGATCCCGACGACTCCCGCAAGGTGCAGCTGCTCAGCAGCGAGAACGAGCGACTGGTCGGGCAGGTCTCGCGGCTGGAGGAGCGGATCGGGGTACTCGAGCGGATCGCGACCGATCCCGCCGAGCGCACCGCCCGCGAGATCGACGCACTGCGCGACCGCTGAAAGGACGATAGATGAACCCGATCATCATACCCATCCTCGGCATCTGCTGCGGGTTGCTGGCCATCTTCGGCGGCGTGTTCGTCAAGCCGTGGTTCGCCTACCGGCAGCGTCGGCTCGAACTCGAGGCGACGATGGTCGCGGAAAAGGCGGCGCAATATGCGGCGCAGACCGAACGACTGGAACAGCGGGTTCGCGTGCTCGAGCGCATCGTGACCGATCGAGGCATCGGCATTGCCGATCAGATCGACCAGCTACGCGACGATCGGGTCAACTAGTCCGCTTCACGGATATTGGAGAGAGTCATGGGTCCTTTTTCGATGGTCGTATGCATCGTGCTGATCGCGATGATCGGCAGGGTGCTGACCGCCCGCTACCGCGCAATGGAATCGCGCAGCGTCACGCCGATCGACAGCGGCGAGACCCGCAACCTGCGCGACGAGGTTCGCCAGATGCGCGAGCGGATCCAGGTCCTCGAACGCGTCATCACCGACAACCACAAGAGCGTCGATCTCGACCGCGAGATCGAACGGCTCCGCGACCGCTGAGGAGGCGGACATGAACGATCCGAACATCTACATCACGCTCGCGACCGCCTCGCTTGCCGGGCTGGCGATGGTGACGACCGCGGGACTTTCCGGATGGCGCAGCTGGCTTGCGCTCAAGCGATCCGAGCTCGATCAGGGCCACGCGGCTAACGCTCCAGTGCCGAGTGCCGGGGCGCGCATCGAGATCGCCGACCTGAAGGAGCGGATCCGCAAGCTGGAAGCGATCGCCGCGGGGGTAGACCTCTAACCGGCCTGCCTGTACCGCGGCGCATGCCAACGATTGCCGACCTTCGCGACGAATACGCATTCCTCGAGGCCGACGATCGCTACCGCCTCCTGATCGATCTTGGCCGTGAGCTCGAGGCGATGCCCGCCGCGCTCAAGACCGAGGCCACGTTGGTCCGCGGGTGTTCCGCATCGGTCTGGGTCTATCCGACGACCCGCGACGATGGCGCGCTCCACTTCCTTGCGGACTCGAACGCCGCGATCACCAAGGGGATCATCGCGCTGGTGCTGCTCACCGTGCAGGACAAGCCCCCCGCGACGATCGCGAAGACCGACATCGCAGCCGAACTGTCGCCGTTCGATCTGCGCAATCAGCTCAGTTCCAACCGGACGCAGGGCATCCCCAACATGATCGCGCTCATCCATGAAACCGCGCTGCGCTATGCCGGTGCGTGACGGTCTTGCCGCTGCCGTCCTCCTGACGAACCTCAACGTCTAGGCGTACCGGCACATTCTTCCCGCCCGGTTCGACGACCTTACCGCCCACCGTTCAGCCGACGCGCAGCCGATCGACCAGGGCGAGCAGATCGTCACCCTTCGGCACCACCATCCAGCTGTCCGGCTGGCGCGAATCCACCACGACGACCGCATTCCTGGGGCACACGCCGAGGCAGCGTGTCTCGACGATGCCGATCGACGCCCGCCGGCCCGTCCGCACGCCCAGCAGTTGCCGCACGGCCTTGCCGAGGCGGGTCTTGCCCTTCTTGCCGAAGCCGCCGCCGAGCTTCTTCGAACATTTGCCGCAGACCAGGATCGCGCTTTCCCAGTCGCTGCGCACCGCCTTCACTGCGGCCGCCACTCGCGCTGCTCGTCGGCGCGGCGGAGCACCTCGTAGGCGGCCTGCACCGACTGGAACCTGACCGCTGCAGTCGCGTCGCCCGGCCGCACGTCGGGGTGATTTTCCTTGGCGAGCTTGCGCCATGCAGCCTTCACCGCATCGGCATCGGCATCGCCGTCGAGACCGAGCGCCTCGAGCGCGTGCAACTCGTCGCGCGATCGGGTGCCGTCGCCGGGGCCGCCCCAGGCATAGTGCTTGGCATTGGCATAGCCGTACGCGTCGCGGGTCTCGCTTGCTTCGCGCGCCGCCGCATCCTCGGCGGAGAGGCCTTCGAAATAATTCCAGCCGCGATTATATTCGCCGGCGTGGTTCGAGCAGAAATACCAGCGATCCGGGCTGTTCGGCGATTTGGGCGCGGGACAGTCGCCCGGCTCCTCGCAGCCGTGGCGATCGCATAGCCGGACCGTCGTCGTCTCGCGACCCGACCCATAGCCGCGCCACCGCGGAAAACCCCAGTCGTTCGATCGAGACGGAATGCGAGCCATTCCCCGCGACATAGGTTGCCACCCCGCCAACGCAAGCCGCGTCTGGCCGCGACGGGGTTCGGGGCAGCGTTCGGGGGAGGACGACAAACCGCCGCCGATATCGACGCGTCCGGCGCGCCAGCAACAAAATGATGCAGTGCAGCGCGGATCGGAACAACAAAACTTGGCATGGCTGCGGACGAACCATCGACAGGAGTCCCGGTGTCGCCACCTCTCATCCCCTCGTTCGCCACCTGGCGATCCGATCTGCCAGCCTCGATCGTGGTCGCGCTGGTCGCGCTGCCGCTATGTCTCGGGGTCGCCCTCGCCTCGGGTGCACCACTGTTCTCGGGGCTGATCTCGGGCATCGTCGGCGGCATCGTGATCGGCCTGCTGTCGAAATCGCCGCTGTCGGTCAGCGGCCCTGCCGCGGGCCTGACCGTGATCGTGCTGACGGCGATCGAGAGCATGCCGAGCTACCAAGTCTTCCTGCTGTCGGTGGTGCTTGCCGGTATCCTCCAGCTCGCCTTCTCGTTCACGCGCGCGGGTATCCTCGGCGAGTTCGTGCCGTCCTCGGTGATCACCGGGATGCTGGCGGCGATCGGCCTGATCCTGATCCTCAAGCAGATCCCGCACGCGGTCGGCTATGACAGCGAGTCCGAGGGCATCTTCGAGTTCAGCACCGACACCGACGGGCTCAACACCTTCACCCGCGTCTGGGACAGCCTGACCGGCAGCCTCACCCCCGGGGCGGTGCTGATCGCAGGGGTCAGCC
>DATLME010000189.1:0-2645 GCA_035537395.1 Sphingomonas sp.
CACCCCGACGCGCTCGGCCAGCTCGTCCATTGCGCCTTCGAGCGCGAGCATGCCCACGGCTTCCCCCGGTGCCCGCATCGATCCCGACAGCAGCCAGTCGAGCCGGACGATGTCGTGGGTGATCCGGCGATTGTCGCCGCCATACATGAAGTGCGTCGCGATGCCGGCGGGCTCGTAATATTCCTCGCCGGGAAGGTTCGAAGTCAGCGTCTCGTGGCCGACGCCGGTCAGCTTGCCATCGACATCCGCGGCGAGGCGCAGGCGCTGCTCGGTGTTCGAGCGGCGAACGGTGGCGTCGAACACCTGCTGGCGCGCCATCACCGCCTTCACCGGCCGGCCGAGCCGCTTGGCAGCAACGGCGGCGGCAACACTCTCGGGCGCGATGCCGAGCTTCGATCCGAAACCGCCGCCGACATAGGCCGCGACGATGCGGACCTTGTCGGCATCGACCCCGAGCGCGGCCGCGAGCTGGAGCTTGTCCGACGACGGCATCTGATAGGCGCCGTACAGCGTCAGCGAGTCGCCTTCCCACATCGCCAGGCTGGCGTGCGGCTCCATCGCAGCGGAGTTCTGGCTTGGCGTCGTGTAGGTGGAGTCGACCGAGAACACCGCCGCCGCCATCGCGGCATCGAGATCGCCGATATCGCTGTGCGCCGGTGTCGCGCCGTCCTCGCCGGGCTTCTCGGCTTCGCCTTTCACCGCGTCGAAATCGAACCGCCCCGCGCCGGCGCTGTACGAGACCGGCAACTGGTGCGCGGCGTCGCGAGCCGCCTCGTAGCTTTCGGCTACCACGATCGCGATGATCTCGCCGTGATAGGCGACCGTCTCCACGCCCTGGGTCGGCGCTTCGGTCTCGCCGCCCTGCTGCGGATTGCGCAGGAACACATCATAGTCGGTGATGACGTCGATCACCCCGGGCAGCGCGCGCACCTTTGCGATATCGAGCGCCTCGACCTTGCCCGCTCCCACGGTGGTGCGGACCAGATAGCCATAAGCGAGGTTCTCCGCCGCATATTCCGCTGCATAGGTGGCGCCCCCCGACACCTTCAACGGACCATCGATCCGGTTGAGCGGCTTGCCGATGACGTCCTGCACCCCGCTATCGAGCAGGCTGTCGGGGTGGGGGCGATCCATCGTCAGCGAGGCGGTCGTCATGTCGCGGTTCCCGTCAGCTCACGAAGCGACGCGATCAGCACGCGCCGCGTCAGGGGGATCTTGAAGTCGTTGCTGCCATAGCCGCGCGCACCGGCGAGCAGGGCGGTGGCCGCAGCCTCGAACACCGCATCGCTCGGCTCCTGCCCGACCAGTGCCTGTTCGACCGCAGCATCGCGCCACGGCAGGTGTGCGAGCCCGCCAAAGGCGAGCGCTGCTGTCGCGATACGGCCGTCGCGCATCGTCACCACGCCCGCGACCGACACCAGCGCGAAGGCATAGGACGCGCGATCGCGGACCTTGCGGTACAGCATCCGCGCGCCTTCAACCGGGGCCGGCAGCTCGACATGGGTGATCAGTTCGCCCGGTTCGAGAACGGTTTCGATGTGCGGCGTGTCGCCGGGCAGACGGTAAAAGTCGCCGATCGGGATGCGGCGCTTGTCGCCGTCGCCCTTCAACGTCACCACCGTCGCGTCGAGCGCCCGCATCGCCACCGCCATGTCGCTTGGGTGGGTGGCGATGCAGTGCTCGCTGGTGCCGAGCACCGCGAGGATTCGGTTGAACCCGCCGATCGCGGAACAGCCGGTGCCCGGCTCGCGCTTGTTGCACGCGCTCGCGGTATCGTAGAAATAATAGCAGCGGGTACGCTGGAGCAGATTGCCCCCGGTACTCGCCTTGTTGCGCAACTGGCCCGAGGCGCCGGCGAGCAGCGCACGTGCGAGCACTTCGTAACCCGCCACGACGCGCGGATCGGCGGCGAGATCGGAATTGGGCACCAGCGCGCCGATCGTCAGGCCCCCGTCGCTGCGTTCCTCGATACCGGCGAGATCGAGCCGGCTGATGTCGACCAGTTTCTCGGGCGTCTCGACCTGGAGCTTCATCAGATCGAGCAGATTGGTACCACCGGCGATGTACCGCGCACCGGGGCTCGCGACGTCGCGCACCGCGGTTTCGGGGCTGTCCGCGCGTGCATAGGTGAAGGTCTTCATGCGCTCGCCTCCGCCGTGGTGCGCTCGGAGCCGGCGACTTCGCGGATCGCGTCGACGATGTTGGGATAGGCGGCGCAACGGCAGATGTTGCCGCTCATCCGTTCGGAGATCTCGTCGTCGGACAGGGTCATCGTGGCAAGATCGCCGGTGACGTGACTCGCCCAGCCCTTGTCGACCTCGTCGAGCATGCCGACCGCGGAGCAGATCTGGCCCGGCGTGCAATAGCCGCATTGATAGCCGTCATGCTTGACGAAGGCGCGCTGCATCGGGTGCAGCTTGGCGGGCGAGCCCAGCCCCTCGATCGTTGTGATCTTGTCGCCCTGGTGCTGGACCGCGAGGCTGAGGCAGGCGTTGATCCGCTCGCCATTGACCAGCACCGTGCACGCGCCGCACTGGCCGTGGTCGCAGCCCTTCTTGCTCCCGGTCAGCCCGAGATGTTCGCGGAGCAGGTCGAGCACCGAGGTGCGGATGTCGGGGTCGGCCTCATGCGCCTGTCCGTTGATG
>DATLME010000190.1:0-2503 GCA_035537395.1 Sphingomonas sp.
TCGCCAGCTGCTCGACGGAGTCCGACGGCGCGCAACCCTGATAGTAGCGGCGGCCCGGATAGCCTTCGGCATATTTGTTGGTGAAGACGGAGCCCTGCGCCTCGAGCACGGCCTTGCTTACGATGTTCTCGGACGCGATCAGCTCGATCTGGGTCTGCTCGCGCGTCAGCTCCGCCTTGATCGCCTGGGCGACCGAGGGGTCGGCGTTCGCAAGCGCCTCGGTGAAGAAGCCTTCCGGCTGAACCTCGTTCAAGTTTGCGGCGCTCGCGGACGGCCGCGCCGAGCGCGGGATCGCGCTGTGCGGGTCGGGGATCGGGATCGGCATCGCGGCCAATCGCAATCCCGCCTGCCGCTGCGCGCACGTGTCCGAGCCGCTGTCCGCCCGGCTGGCGCGGACCCACAACGACGCCAATTGCATCGCGCTCGGCGCGCGGACGATCGGCGAGGAAATGGCCAAGGCCTGTATCGACGAATTCCTGTCCACCGCGTTCGAGGGCGGGCGTCACCAGCACCGCGTCGACAAGCTTTCCGCAAAGGAGCCCGCATGAGCACCCAGCCCCGCGACCTGCACGACGTCCAGCCGGACGGTTTCTTCACCCGCGGCCTCGCCGATGCCGATCCGGCCATCTTCGCCGGGGTCGCGCACGAGCTCGATCGCGAGCGCACCCAGATCGAGCTGATCGCGAGCGAGAACATCGTTTCGCGCGCGGTGCTCGAGGCGCAGGGTTCGGTGTTCACCAACAAATATGCCGAAGGCTATCCGGGCAAGCGCTATTACCAGGGCTGCGCACCCTCCGACGAGGTCGAGCAGCTCGCGATCGACCGCGCCAAGCAGCTGTTCGGGTGTGGCTTCGTCAACGTCCAGCCGCATTCGGGCGCCCAGGCGAACGGCGCCGTGATGCTGGCACTGGTCAAGCCCGGCGAGACGATCCTGGGCATGAGCCTCGATGCGGGCGGTCACCTCACCCACGGCGCGCGCGCGGCGATGTCGGGCAAGTGGTTCAACGCGGTGCAATATGGCGTCGACCCGCAGACTCATCTGATCGATTACGACGCGGTCGAGGCGCTGGCGGTCGAGCATCGCCCCAAGCTGATCATCGCAGGCGGATCGGCCTATCCGCGGACAATCGACTTTGCGAAATTCCGCGCGATCGCGGACAAGGTCGGCGCCTATTTCATGGTCGACATGGCCCATTTCGCGGGGATCGTCGCGGCCGGGCTGCACCCGTCGCCGTTCGGGCATGCGCATGTGGTGACGACGACGACGCACAAGACGCTGCGTGGTCCGCGCGGCGGCATGATCATGACCGACGACGAGGCGCTGGCGAAGAAGCTCAACTCGGCGGTGTTTCCCGGGCTGCAGGGCGGGCCGCTGATGCACGTGATCGCGGCCAAGGCGGTGGCGTTCGGCGAAGCGCTCCAGCCCGACTTCAAGAGCTACATCGCGGCCGTCGTCGAGAACGCGAAGGTGCTTGCGGCGACGCTGAAGGAACGCGGCAGCGACCTCGTCGCGGGCGGCACCGACACCCATCTCGCGTTGGTCGATCTGACCCCGTTGGGCATCACCGGCAAGGATGCGGACGAGGCGCTCGAGCGAGCCGGCATCACCTGCAACAAGAACGGCATCCCCAACGATCCGCTGCCGCCGGTGAAGACCAGCGGCATCCGCGTCGGCAGCCCGGCAGGCACGACGCGCGGTTTCGGGCCGGCCGAGTTCCGCGAGATCGGCAACATGGTCGCCGACGTGCTCGACGGACTGGCTGCAAAGGGCGAGCAGGGGGACCCCGCGGTCGAGGCGGACGTTAGGCAACGGGTGCGCGATCTTTGTGCGCGATTCCCGATCTACGAAGGATAAGGCAATGGCATTCGACGATTTCCGCAACGAGGTGAAGACTACCCCGGGGCTCAGCAAGAGCATGATGAAGTGGGGCGCGCTGGGTGCTGTCGTGGCGATCCCGCTGCCGATCATCGGGCCGGTGATCGGTGCGGTCGCGGGCGCCGGCTATGCCTATGTCAAAGCGAAGAAGCGCGGCATCTGAATGCGGTGCCCGTTCTGCGCGCATGAGGACAGCCAGGTAAAGGACAGCCGCCCCACCGAAGACGGGGCGGCGATCCGGCGCCGGCGGCAGTGCGAGGGCTGCGCGGCGCGGTTCACGACGTTCGAGCGGATCCAGCTGCGCGAGCTGACGGTGCAGAAAAGCGAGGAGCGCCGCGAGCCGTTCGATCGCGAGAAATTGCTGCGCTCGGTTTCGATCGCGGCGCGCAAGCGCCCGATCGACGCGGTACGGCTGGAAAAGCTGGTGAGCGGGATCCAGCGCCAGCTCGAAACGCTCGGCGACAGCGAGGTGACGTCGAAGCGCATCGGCGAGCTGGTGATGGACGGGCTGAAGGCGCTGGACTCGGTTGCCTATATCCGGTTCGCCAGCGTGTACCGGGACTTCAGCGAGGCGCGCGATTTCGAGGAGTTTGCGGGGGCGGTGAACGAGGTGAAGGGGTAGGGGGC
>DATLME010000191.1:0-17191 GCA_035537395.1 Sphingomonas sp.
CGTACAGGTCCGGCGCGATGCGGAACGGCGCGGTGCGGACGGTGCCGTATTCGAGCTGGTAGACGCCGGGCTGGCGCACCTGGCTGAAATCGTAACGAAGGTAGCGGTAACGCAGATAGTCGCCCCAGGTCATGGCGGTGCCGCTCGCAACGGGGCGCGTCCCGGTGGCGGTCACCTTCAGGAGGCGGATCGGCTTGCGGGTGCGGTCGCCGCGATCGAGCTCGATCGTGGCGATCTTGGGCTCGCCCGGTGAATAGCCGAGCTGCGAATGCGCGATCACCGGCGTGCGCAACCAGCCGGGTGCGACCGCGGCATCGAGCGTCCAGTCGAGCACGCGTCCGGTCCGTCCCGCGGGCAACAGCTGGCGCAGCACGAACCAGCCATTCTGTGCCTGGTTGCGGCCGTCGTAGAGCGCGATCTCGCCGCCTGCGGCACGCACCGTCACCCGGCGGCTCGCGTCGTCGGGCGCCATCACGAAGCTGGTACCGGTCGCCATCGGGAGCGGCTCGGCCCCCGGTCCGTCGCTGCGCCCGCTGGCAGCGTTGCGTTCGGCCGTGCGGGTCATGCGGCTCGCCGGGTGGAGCGGGAACGTGCCGCCGCGATCGTCGGCGAGGTAGCTGCGGTGCATATAGGCGGAGGGGAGGAATTCGAGATTGAACCCCGCCTTGCCGACGAGCGCGGGCGGCAGCGCGTCGGGGAAGTCGATCGTCACGCGCAGCGCGGCGCCCTGGGGCACGGCACGAAGGACGTAGCGAAAGCCATGTTGCGGATATTCGAGCACCGCCTCGATCGTGCCGGTGCGCGGATCGATCTTGCGCGTGACCAGGCGACCGATCGGGTCCCACTGACCCGGGGTCGCGGAAAGCCGGACGTCGCCGTTGGTCACGGTGCGGACGTCTTGCTGGATCAATTCGACACCGCTGATCTTGGCGTCGGCGAAGAGCCCGTCATACCAGTTGCTGAAGACCAGCCAGTTGACGCCGGGCGCCTCGAAATAGCCGGCCGACCCCAGTGTTAGCGGCGAGGCGGGGCGGGGAACGGCAGCGGGCCGAGCTGCGAGCGGCGGAGCGAGCATGAGTGCACAGATGGCGACGCCTGACAGGCGAAAGCGACGCGGTCGCATAAGTTCTCTCCCGAGTGGTTGCGCTACCATAGCCAGATTCGCGCCGACGCCAACTCAGTCCATCCAGGTTGCGGGTAAGCTGTCGTGCCGAGCTCGCGAGCGTGACCAACTCGACGGCAGACCCTTGGCCCGGCTTGTGACCCCGCCTTCGTTCATGTCGATCAAAGGCCAGCAATCGGGTGCGCATGCAGCCGTTCCGCGCCACGCTGAGGTCGCCTGGCCATAGCCAAATCAGCATCATCGCTCGGCGGTCTAAGAAGGCTGTGCGATGCGGTGAATGAGTGTCCGCTGCGGTGTAGCGGTGAGGTCACCCTGAACGTCTTCTACTGGGTCGCAACGGATGCGGACGAATAGATCAGCGCATCGGTCCGGCATTTGCCGTGGTTCCGGCGGAGCAAATTGATCCAGCTAGACATGGTTGCGCCGGGCGTCTCGTAGCGTTAGCTGGCGCCATTCGCCTGGACCCGGTGAGATCCCGGGTGGCTATTCCGGCCGCCGATCCGCCGGACAACGCACCTGCATCCGATGCCATGCCCGCTGCGGCGCATGCGGATGCTGTGAATGCGGACCTTTGCATGAACGCCCAAGTCCTTTCTCGCTACCGTGCCGAGTGGTTTGACGGAGGGCGCGCCGCGCGGCGTGACGTCCTTGCCGGCATGGTGGGCACATTCGCCCTGATCCCCGAGGTGATCGCCTTTTCGGCCGTTGCCGGCATCGATCCGGAGGTCGGCCTGTCAGCCTCGTTCGTCATCGGCATCGTCATCGCATTTGCAGGCGGCCGGCCGGCGATGATCTCGGGAGCCGCGGGATCGGTCGCGCTGGTCGCCGCGGCGTTGGTCCATGCTCACGGCCTCCAATATCTGCTCGCGGCAACGCTGCTCGCCGGGTTGTTCCAGATCGCTTTCGGCTTGCTCAAGCTAGATGTGCTGATGCGCTTCGTTTCGCGGTCTGTCCGAACCGGGTTCGTCAATGCGCTGGCGATCCTGATCTTCTCTGCCCAAGTGCCGCAGATGCTCGGCACGACTTGGCATACGTTCGCGATGATCGCCCTTGGCCTCGCCATCATCTACCTATTGCCAAGGGTCACGTCTGCCGTCCCGTCGCCGCTGATCTGCGTTGTCGTGCTCACCGTCGTCAGCATTGTCGTGCCGATGCCGTTGCGTGTCGTCGGCGAGCTTGGCCGACTGCCAAGTTCGCTGCCGTCGCTGGGATTGCCAGCCCTCCCGTTCGATCTGGATACGCTGACGATCATCGCTCCCTATGCGCTGGCGATGGCTGCGGTCGGGCTGCTGGAGTCGTTGATGACCGCCCGTGTGGTGGATGAGCTGACGGAGAGCACCAGTTCCAAGGCGCTGGAGTGCACAGGGCTTGGTTTGGCCAATGTCGCGGCGGGCCTGTTCGGCGGTATCGCGGGGTGCGGGATGATCGGTCAGACTGTCGGCAATGTGCGTTATGGCGGTCGGGGACGCTTGTCGACGCTGGTCGCGGGCGTGTTCCTGCTGATCGTCATGGTGCCGCTGCGTCCGTGGATCGCGCAGGTGCCGGTGGCGGCATTGGTCGCCGTTATGATCATGGTGTCGGCCAGTACGTTTTCCTGGGGCTCCCTGCGTGATCTCGGGCGCCATCCGAAAGTGTCGGGTGTCGTTATGCTGGCAACGGTCGTGGTGACGGTGGCGACGCACGACCTTGCCGCAGGCGTCGTCGTCGGCGTGCTGCTCAGCGGTGTGTTCTTCGCCTTCAAGGTCACGCGCCTGATGGCCGTGCACGTCGATTACGATCCCGCGACCGAAACGCGGCTTTATACCGTGTCGGGGCAGATCTTCTTCGCCAGCGCAGAGATCTTCGCGGACTGCTTCGACCTTCGCGATACCGCTCGAAGGGCGCGGATCGACCTGACGGACGCGCATCTATGGGACATCACCGCCGTCGGGGCGCTGGACGACGTCGCGTCGACGATGCGTCGTCATGGCATGTCGGTCGAGATAGTCGGCTTGAACAATGCAAGTGCCGTCCTCGTGGACCGTCATGCCCCGCTCATGCGGGACCCGGGAGCCGGAACAAGCGGCAGTTCTCGGGAAGCTGGTGATATCATTTGATTGTCGGCCTCTCAGTCTTCGGCCGATCCGTCTGCGGCGAGCAGCTTCGGATGGATCGACCTCTCGGTAGATATGAGCGCGGCCGATCTCGTTCTTGGTCGATGCCGCGTTCCGGCATAGGATCCGTCGTTGCCTCGGAGCTTTGTTGACTCGGTGCGGCATCTTCGATCGTGTTGTTCCGATTGCGACGAAAGGGGTCTTCTAGTTGCGGGGTCTGGATTTTAGCTCCTGGCAGAGCCTTCTTGTCACCGTTCTCGGGCTGACGCTGGTCACGCTTGTTGGGGTCGGCATACGCCTGCTCACCCAGATGACTTTCCAGCAGCGCCGCGAGCGGATGAATCGTCAGATCAACGAGCGCCTCAGGACCCTCATCGCTGCCTACAAGGTCCTCGGCGGATCGTTCACGGGGGACCTCACGGTTGATCCGGCACACAGGCGGGACCTGCGACGGCCGGACCAGGACCGTGTCGTGGAGGAGCCGATGGCTGCACTGGACCTGAGCGCGGAAGGTGCTTCGCGGTCGGATCGCACGCGCCGCATTCGCGACGCGGTCGAGGCCGCTCTGTCCGACATCATCTTGCTCGGCACCGAGGAGCATGTTCGGCTTGCGGACAGGGCGGTGCGCGAGCTGGTCGCAGGTCACCCCGTCCACACACACGAGCTCGTCGTGTCCTTGCGTGCGTTCGTGCGGGACGCGTTGGATCTCGACCCGATCCCGGCAGACCTGACGATCGCGATGCAGGGACCGACCCGGCCAACATCGTCCGGGGGCGGTAGGGGCGGTGGCAAGGACGATGGTGGCCGGAACAAGGGCGGCCCCGGCGGCGGTGCTGGCGGTTCAGGTGGTAGCGGCGGCGGTGGGTTCGGAGGCACCGGCATCGGTGGCGATGATCCCCACCATATCGCAGCGCAAACCACGGAGCGATAGGCCGCGTTGGCTTGGGCAGATTGCAGTGTCGCGTACCGCCCTCGGTGCTCCGTTTAATCCCAAGTGCGCGGAGTGCATCACGCCAGTCGCTCTTTGCATCCATCCGTGCGGTTGAACTCGCCGTTCGCCGTCGCATCTACCGTCGCTTACCACCAAGTACGCGGGCTTCATTTTGCACATCAGCCAACCGACACGTCCGGTACGACCCGGACTCGTTCACTTCTGCCTTGCGATGGGCGGTTTCGCCATTGGCACGACCGAATTTGCGACGATGAGCCTGCTGCCCTTCATGGCGAAAGGGCTCGACATCGACGAGCCCACCGCAGGGCACGTCATCAGCGCCTATGCGCTGGGCGTTGTTGTCGGCGCACCGCTGATTGCTGCCCTCGGCGCGCGCATGTCGCGACAGCGGCTACTACTCCTGCTCATGGGAGCGTTCGCGCTCGCGAATGCGCTGAGCGGCATGGCACCATCCTATGGATGGATGCTCGTCTTCCGCTTCCTGAGCGGCCTGCCGCACGGCGCCTATTTCGGCGTTGCGGCACTGGTCGCGGCGTCGCTGGTGCCGTTCGAGCAGCGGACCCAGGCGGTCGGTCGGGTGATGCTCGGCCTCACTACTGCGACGATCGTGGGGGTCCCGCTCGCGAACTGGCTGGGCCAGGCGCTGGGTTGGCGATCGGGCTTTGCCCTGGTCGCGTGCGTGGCGATCGTCACCGTGTTGATGATCTGGTGGATCGTGCCGCGGCAACCGGGTGACGAGAACGCATCACCACGCCGGGAGCTCAGCGCGCTGAGGAGCGAGCAGGTCTGGTTGACGCTCGGGGTAGGCGCCATCGGTTTCGGCGGGATGTTTGCCGTCTACACCTATCTCTCGTCGACCCTGATCGAAGTCACGGGCGTATCTCCGCAGGTCGTCCCCATCGTGCTTGCCGTCTTCGGGGTCGGCACGACGCTGGGTAATCTCGTCGTTCCACGGTTCGCGGACCGTGCGCTCATGCCGACCGCAGGGGCATTGCTGCTCGGAAGCGCTGCGGCGCTCGCCTTCTATGCCGTCGCCACGGAGAGTCTCTGGACCATTTGCTTGGCCGTTTTTGCCGTCGGGATCGGGGGTGCGCTGGGGACGGTGCTTCAGACCAGATTGATGGACGTGGCAGGCGACGCGCAGACGCTCGCTGCCGCCTTGAACCACTCCGCCTTCAACGCGGCCAATGCCCTCGGGCCATGGGCAGCCGGCCTTGCGATTTCGGCAGGATATGGCTGGGCATCGAGCGGCTGGGTCGGCTGCGCTCTGGCGCTCGGCGGCTTCGCGATCTGGATGGTCGCGGTTTGGCGCGCGCGCGAACCAGTGATCGTGCTGAAACCCGTTCTGGCGGCGCCTACGCCCCTGGAGAGCAGCTGTTAAATGCCGGCGATCGACCGCAGTCTACGTCCCGCCCGCAAAGCATAGGCTTTTCCGCTGCGACTTTGCCGCGCCGTTCGTGCCGCTGATGTTCGCGAGCTTCACGGCCGGTAGATCCAGAAAGAGTGGCCTTCCATCTCGGCCGCGGGCAGCGCCCCTTGCTGGACCGGCGTTGACGGAAGCCTTCGCCACGGCGCGAGCTGCGCCCAAGTGCTGACGCAAAGATCGGCCGGCTTAAGAAGCCAGGCTGGTTCGCTTCATGCGAAGCGTCACGATCAGTCCGCCTTTCGACCAGTCGTAGTCGATCGAGCCGCCCAGCTGGCCGGACACGCTGCGCTTGATCAACTGGCTGCCGAACCCGGCTGGGCTGTCGGGTGCTTCGACGGCAGGGCCTCCCCGCTCTCCCCAGGTCAGGATGATTTCATCGGGTTCTGAGGCACTGGTGATGTCGAGCGTGCCTGTCGGCTGCGACAGCGCTCCATACTTCATGGAGTTGGTAGCAAGCTCATGGAAGACGAGCGCGATCGCGGTCGCCGCTGCTTCTCCAACGGCTGCGCGCTCCACCCCGACCCGTATTCGACCCTTGAAAGCTCCAAGATCGTCATAGGGGGCAAGCAGGATCGACAGCAAATCGCCAAGAAGCGCGGCCGCTCCATCCCCAGCGGACGTAGGGCGGACCAGATCGTGGGCGCGCCCCAACGCTGTCAGGCGTCCCGTCAGCTCGCGTGCCATGTCTTCCGAGCTGGTTGCAGATCGCGACGTGATGGCAGTTAGCCCTGATGCGATAGCAAGCAGGTTCTTGACCCGGTGGCTCATTTCGCCAGCCAGAAGCTCGTTGCCCTCCTCGGCCTGCTTTCGGGCAGTAACGTTCAGAAAAATGCCGAACATCGTGTGACCGACGATTCCGGCATCTTCACCTTTCCCGCGCGCGGAGATCCAGCGAACCTCGTCGCCAATCAGGATACGGAAATCATGCTCGTAGTCGCCCAGGAGTGCCCGTGTCGCCGCAAATGCCGCTCGGACACGATCGCGATCTGCGGGATGAATGTGGGCCGACAATTCCTCGAACTTGACCTCGTCGCTCCAAGGCATCCCCCACAGCTCAAAGCTGCGATCATCCATCACCAGCATGTCGGTCTCGACGTTCCATGCCCAGAGGGCAACGCCGGCCGCCTTTATCGCGAGGCGAAGATGCTCCTGTTGCCACTCGTGTCCCCTCGGCGTTTCTGTTGTCACGTCGTCACCTTTGCTGAATCCTTGCCCTGCATAGGCCAACGCACCAACCGGCAACCGTTACCCGCTGCTCCTGGGCTGTCCAGAATCGGCCGTTTTGCGGTACGGCCTTGGCAGCGGCCACCAACGTCTGCCGTGCGATGACCGCGGCCAAAGCTTCAGGCAGGCGCCTGGACGGGCAATTTCCATTCCTGGGACCGACAGTGGACCGATCGTCGCGCCGTTGGGTTGAACATCGACTAGCAGGAGAACAATCGTGGCGACGCTTCCACCCGACCCTTACGCACCAGACCCGATCCGCGAGCCCGACGGCACGCCCGTCCCTGATGATCAACCGGCATCACTGCCGGGCCCAGACAACCCCCAGGCGCCCGGGATCGAGCCAGGTGATCCGGGCGATGCGCCAAGCGACACGCCCACACGAACTCAGGCGTGAATTCGCTATGGCTGCCGTGATGCGGCGGCTTGGTGAGGAGCCATTCTGCCCCCGTACGGAGTCGCGGACGCTTGCGGAGTTAATAGCGCGCAAACTCGTCGGCACGTCGGCCTAACAACGTGATCTCGACCCGCCGGTTCTGTCGCATACCCGCAGCGGTAGCGTTGGTGGCTACTGGATCGTGTTCGCCGTGTCCGACGACGCTGAACCGGGCGCGGACAACGCCAAGTCGATCGAACGCATCACGGACGGCCGCGGCGCGGTGCTCAGAGAGTTGCTGGTTGTGTGCGTCGGTGCCGCGGCTGTCGGTGTAGCCGTCGATCGCGATACGTACTCCCCGCTTCTCCTGAAGATAGTCCGCGAGTGCAGCGAGCTTGTCCTGCGCGCCAGGGCGAAGCACCGCGCTGTCCGTTGCAAATAGCACGTCCTCGGACAGGCTCAGCGTCGCACCGCGAGGGGTCTGGCGAAAACCGTAGTTGTGCATAGCGCGTCGATCCCACCCGCCTGCCACATCAATAGGAACTGTTCGGACCTCTTCGGCCGCTACACGGCGCTCGTGCGAATTCCAGTCGAACTGGTCGCGACGGGGACCGGCCATGCGCGCAAAGGCGGAATTAGCTGCATCCGCTTCGCTTGGGGATATGCGTCCATCAGAGTTTCGATCGAAATTGCGCATCACGAACGAGCGTCCGCGCGGGGACGCGCGCAACTCTGGAAAGAGTATCGGCACTCCAGCCCCAATCAATCGGTAGTTTCCTGGCCGCCAGTCGAACCGACCCTGCGCCGTTGCTGGAGCCGAAATCGCCGAAGCCGCCATCGCTGCAAAGATGAGAACATGTTTCGCCATCGGTATTCCTCTGAAGGGCTGAATGTACCTCACGCTTATACCGGCGGTGCCTTGAACGACGCGTGACCCTGATCGACAGCTACTGTTCAGAGATTTCAGCATTGTCGCATGACCTCGCCAGGTACACTTGGCCCCGATAGTGGCAACCACATTACGGCGTTACCGACGCGTTTGAATTGGGGGGTGGCCCGATATGAACCAGCGGAAAATTTGGGACGCTGATGAGGCCCGTGAATGTCTAGTTCTGGGTCTCCATCGAGTGTGTAGCGGACGCCAAGCGTGAAGATCCGCACAAAAAGGCGCCGCTTGCGTGCCCTCGGCGTCTCCGCCTAGAAGGCCGGCGATCAGGGGAAGAAGCATGATAGTCGCCGCGAAGAAGAGGCGCCCGGCGCATCTGTCGCTGGCGCAGCGGCTGGGGGTGGCGATCGTGACCGGCCGGTACCCGCCGGGGAGCATCCTGCCGGGCGAGATCGAGTTCGCCGAAAGCGTCGGCGTCTCGCGCAGCGTGTTCCGCGAGGCGCTGCGGACGCTGGCGGCCAAGGGCCTCGTCGTCAGCCGCCCCAAGACCGGCACGCGGGTGCGCGAACGGCAGGACTGGAACCTGCTCGATCCCGAACTGCTCGGCTGGATGTTCGAGGGCGCACCGTCGCTGCCGTTCGTGCGCAGCCTGTTCCAGCTTCGCATGATCGTCGAGCCCGCCGCCGCGGAGCTCGCCGCGGTAGGTCGCAGCGCGCGGCAATTGTCGGAAATGGGGCACGCACTCGAACTGATGGCGCACCACGGCCTGGCAAGCGAGGTCGGGCGCGCTGCCGATCACCAATTCCATGCCCTGATCCTGCAGGCGACGGACAACGAGCTGCTGGTCAGCCTGTCGGCGAGCATCGCGGCCGCGGTGCGGTGGACGACCTTCTTCAAATACCGCCATGAAGAGCATCCGCGCGATCCGATGCCCGAGCATCGCGCGCTTTTCGAGACGATCGCCAATGGCGACGCCGCCGGCGCCCGGGAAGCGACGCGGGCGCTCGTGAACCAGGCGCAGCTTGATACCGAGGCAGCGATCCAGTTCGACGAACGACGCGGCCGGAGCAGTGCGGCGGCCGGCGATCAGCAGCCCCCGCTGTGACGGCATGACCATCCTCCCGCCGGCGCGGCGCGGATCGATCCGCTGATGGCGCGGGCGCTCTCGAGGTCGTTGCCGGTGCGCCGGCCAGCTTTCCGAGACCAGGTCGCGCGGGGCAGGCGTCGGATCCTGTCATGGATCAACAACGAACATTGCTGCGTTGACGCAATATGGCGGACGACATGACGACGACGATCGACGGTTCTGTACTTTCCGCAACGCCGGTCGATCAGCGTCCGCCCCGGCGATGGCTGCGGATCGTAGGGCGTGTCCTGCTGGGCGTGGTCGCCGCTTTCGCCCTGGTCTGGCTGGTGCTCTACATCACCAAGGGCCGCTTCCTCCGCCATCCGTTCGAGCGCGTGGTCGGCGGGCTGACCCACCGCGAGGTTCGCGTGGGTGGCGACTTCCAGCTGTATTTCGCGCCGTTCGCGATCAAGCTCGTCGCCGAACGCGCGTCGATCGCCAACCCGGCCTGGGCGACCCGCCCGCATCTGTTCCGGGCCGACCGGCTCGACGCGCGGATCGCGCCGCTGTCGCTGATCTGGGGCCGCCGGCGGCTTTACGAGCTGATGCTGGAAGGCGGGGCGATCGATCTCGAATGGAACGCGGCGCACACCGCCAACAGCTGGACCTTCAGCGACAAGAAGGGTGGCAAGCCACTCGAGTTTCCGGTGATCGATGCCGCCACGGTAGCGGGCACGACGATCCGCTACCTCGATCCGCGCATGAAGCTGCTCGCCGACCTGTCGTTCGATACGGTGCGCTCGACCGCGGCGCGGATCGGGCAATCGGTGGGTTTTACCGGCAAGGGCGTGGTGCGTGCCACGCCGTTCACGCTGACCGGCAAGCTGCTGTCGCCGGATCGCACGGTGGCTCGCGGGCAGAACCGCCTGACGATGACCGCGCGCGCCGCGAACAACATCATCGACGTTGCCGGTACGCTGCCGAGCGTTGCCGACATCGAGGGCGTGCCGCTCGCGGTGGCGGCACGAGGGCGCAATCTCGACGAGCTGATCGGGATCATCGGCGTGATCGTGCCCGAAACCCGCGCTTACCGGCTGAAGGCGCAGCTCGTGAAGCGCGGCACCGACTACCGCTTCACCCGGATGCGCGGACGCTTCGGCGACAGCGACATCGCCGGGCGCTTCACCGTCCAGCATATCGAGCCGCGGATCCATATCGACGCCGATCTCACGACCAAGCGGCTCGATATCGTCGATGTCGCACCCTTCATCGGCTATAATCCCGACCTCGTCGCCGCCAGGGGCGTGATCGCCGCGGCACGGGCGACCGGCGCGGCGCCGGCGCGGATCCTGCCGGATGCCCGGCTCCGGGTGGACGCCCTGCGCCGGTTCGATGCCGATGTCCGCTACACCGTCGACCTCGTTCGCTCGCGCAAGGTGCCGGTGTCGAACATCGTGCTGACAACGCGGCTGAAGGATTCGGTGCTGACCTTGTCGCCGCTGACTTTCGCATTGGCGCGCGGGAACGTCGCGGCCGATGTGACGATCGACGCGCGGCGCCGGCCGACCCATACCCGCTACGACATCCGGCTCGCGCCGACGCCGATGGGCCGGCTGCTCGCCGGGTTCGGGGTCGTCGAGGCGGGCACGACCGGGCTGATCAAGGGGCGCGTTCAGCTCGAGGGCAATGGCGAGACGATCCATGAATCGCTCTCCAACGCCAATGGCCGGATCGCCTTCACCATGCCGCAGGGCACGTTCTGGACACGCAACGTCCAGCTGGCGGAGCTCGACATCGGTACGTTCGCGCAGAAGATGTTCCAGGGGCGGTTGAAGGAGCCGGTCAGGATCAATTGCGGGCTGATCGGCTTCACCGTGCGCCGCGGGGTGGCCGCGGCGGATCCGATCCTGATCGACACCACCAAGAACGTCATCGTCGGGCGCGGCGGTTTCAGCTTCCGGACCGAAGCGCTCGATCTCGCCTTTCGCGCCGACGGCAAGAAGTTCAGCGTCTTTTCCGGCCAGTCACCCGTCGGGCTCAACGGGTATTTCTCGCAGCCAGGGATCGACGTGATCAGTCCCGAACTGCTGACCCGCGCGGGCGCCGGGCTGGGGCTGGCGGTGCTGGCGGCGCCGCCCGCCGCGATCCTCGCCTTCGTCGACGTCGGCGCCGCCAAGGCGGCGGCCTGCGGACCGGTGCTGCGCGGCGCGACCGCGGTCGCACAACGCACCCGCAAGGGCGAGGCGCGCGACGATGTCGGCAAGGGCACGACGTCGAAGGAGAGCGGCGGCCGGAAGAAGTTCCTCGGCATCTTCTGATGCGCGACCTGCCCGACCTGTTCGCGATGCCGGTGCTGCCCGGGCTGGCGAGCGTCGAGGGTTTCGTTACGGTCGACGAGGAGGCCGCGTTGATCGCTGCGATCCAGGAGGTGGACTTGGCCCCGTTCCGGTTCCAGCGATGGACCGGCAAGCGGCAGACCCACAGCTTCGGCTGGCATTACGACTTCGAACACGGCGTCCTCGAGCCGGGAGAGCCGTTTCCCGCATGGTTGCGGCCGATCGCGGCGCGGGCCGAGGGCTTCGCCGGATTGCCGCCGGGCGCGCTCGCGCAGGTGCTGGTCACCCGCTACGATGCCGGTGCCGGGATCGGATGGCACCGCGATCGTCCGGCGTTCGACGACGTCGTCGGCGTGTCGCTCGGCAATCCGGCGACGATGCGGTTCCGCCGACGGAGCGGCACCCGGTTCGAACGCGCCAGCCTGCCGCTGCCGCCGCGCGGCGCCTATCACCTGTGCGGCGAAGCACGGCATGACTGGGAGCACAGCATCGCCGCTCATGAAGCGACGCGGTGGTCGATCACCCTGCGGCGGTTGCGCGCACCACGCGGTTAGGGCGGCTCGAACCTTATCGCCGCCGGCTCGTTGCCATTCCGACATTCCCGCCGACCGCGGGCAGAGGAGACGCGACCATGGCCGACACTTCGAGCCCCAGCGATACCGACGGTACCAAGATCCTGCGCGGTGCGCTTGCCGGGCTGCTCGCGGGAGTCGTGGCGTCGTTCGCGATGGATCGATTCCAGGCACTGGCGGCGTCGTTCTCGGCCTCGGACAGCGACGAGGAACCTGCCACTGCCAAGGCTGCGGACCGGATCAAGCGGTCGGTCGACGGTGCGCCGGTGCCCGAGCCGCTGCAGCCACTGGCGGGACAGATCGTCCATTATGCGGTCGGGGCCGGGCTCGGGCTCGCCTATGGCATCGCGGCTGAATTCCGGCCCGGGCTGGCGAGCGGCTATGGTGCGCCGTTCGGCGTCGGGGTCGCCGCGGTTCTCGACGAGAGCGCGGTGCCCGCCGCTGGCCTCGGTGCGGCGCCGTGGGACAGCCCGGCGAGCACCCACGCCTTTGCGCTCGCATCGCACCTGGTGTTCGGCGTCGTTGCCGACCTCGTCCGCCGACAGGTCCGTTCGACGCTGCTGCCGAGCACATGATCGCGCCGGGCGGCGCAATCGCCGTCCTGATCGGAACCATCGAAGCGTCGGTTCGCTTGAGAATTTCACCGAACGACAGGAGTGCTCAATGGCCGATCACCGTATCGCCGACGATGCCCCATTGACCGCGTCGAAGCGCAGCGACGCAGTCGACCGCGCCACCGAGGGAACGATCGAGCCGCGCGGCGACGAACTGGTCGGACGATCCGTCACGATCAACCGTCCGATCGGCGAGCTGTTCGCGTTTTTCCGCGACTTCGCCAATCTCCCCACCTTCATGGAAAATGTCGAGCGTATCGACGTGCTCGACGCAAAGCGATCGCACTGGGTCGTGAAGGGACCTGCGGGCAAGTCGTACGAGTGGGACTCGCTCGTCACCGACGAGGCCGAGAACGGCTTCATCGCCTGGGCGTCGCAACCGGGTGCGGATGTGGCCAACAGCGGCCGCGTGGATTTTCGGGACGCCGGCGCGCGCGGCACGGTGGTCACCGCGACGATCCTCTACGATCCGCCGGGTGGCGTGATCGGCAAGTTCATCGCCAAGATGTTCCAGCGCGAGCCGGCGATCCAGGCGCGCCGCGACCTGCGCCGCTTCAAGCAATTGATGGAAACCGGCGAGATCGCGACGTCCGCGATGAACCGCAAGCAACATGAAGAGGAGGCCGCCTGATGCGCGCACTGGCCTGGCACGGCAAGCACGACGTCCGCGTCGACACCGTCGACGATCCCGAGATCGTCAACCCGCGCGACTGCATCATCAAGGTCACCGCGACCGCGATCTGCGGCTCGGACCTGCATCTGTACGACGGCTACATCCCGACGATGAAGGCAGGCGACATTCTCGGCCACGAATTCATGGGCGAAGTGGTCGAGATCGGCTCGAAGTCGACGCTCAAGAAGGGCCAGAAAGTGGTTGTGCCGTTCACGATCGCGTGCGGCAGCTGCTTCCACTGTGGCAAGCATCAGTATTCCGCGTGCGACAACGGCCTGCCCGCCGACAATCAGGACATTGCGCAGACCCTGTACGGCCAGCCGATGTCGGGGCTGTTCGGCTATAGTCACATGACCGGCGGCTATGCCGGCGGCCAGGCCGAATATGTCCGCGTGCCGTTCAGCGACGTCGGCCCGATCGTGATACCGGACGGGGTCGAGGACGAGAAGGTGCTGTTCCTGTCCGACATCCTGCCGACCGGCTGGATGGCGGCCGAGAATGCGCAGATCGAACCCGGCGATACCGTCGCGATCTGGGGCTGCGGACCGGTCGGGTTGTTCGCGGTGCAATCGGCGTTCCTGATGGGCGCCGAACGCGTGATCGCGATCGACCATTTCCCGCGTCGGCTGGAGCTTGCGCGCCGGTTCGGCGCCGAGACGATCAATTTCGAACAGTCCGCGGTCTACGAGGCGCTGATGGAGATGACCGGCGGGATCGGTCCCGATGCGGTAATCGACTGCGTCGGGCTCGAAGCGCACGGCTTCTTCGTCGACAACGTGATCGACCAGATCAAGGCGTCGACGTTCCTGGGTACCGATCGCGCGCATTCGATCCGCCAGGCGATCATCGCCTGCCGCAAGGGCGGGCGGGTCTCGATGCCCGCGGTCTATGGCGGCTTCATCGACAAGTTCCCGCTCGGCGCGTTCATGGAAAAGGGTCTCACGCTCAAGACCGGGCAGACCCATGTCCAGCATTACCTGCCGGGGCTGCTGAACGCGATCATGGAGGACAAGATCGATACGACCTTCCTGATCTCGCACCGGATGGCGCTCGAGGATGCGCCCAAGGGCTACGACATGTTCAAGAACAACCAGAACGAGGTGACGAAGGTCGTGCTCCGCCCCGACTTCGCCGCCGCTTGAGGAGAAACGATCATGGCCAATAAATTCGCGATCATCACCGGCGCCTCGACGGGCATCGGCTTCGAACTCGCCACGCTTGCGGCCAAGGACGGCTACGACATCCTCGTTGTCGCCGACGAGCCGCTGGTCGAGGCGGCCGCCGCGGACTTCAAGCAGTTCGGCACCGACGTCCAGTCGGTGGAAGCGGACCTGTCGACCTTCGAGGGGGTGGACCGGCTCCTCGCCGCCGCGGGCGGGCGCCAGATCGACCTGCTCTGCGCGAACGCCGGCCGCGGGCTGGGCCACGGTTTCCTCGACCAGTCGGTCGCCGATTGGCGCAAGGTCGTGGACACCAACGTCGTCGGCACGCTCTATCTGCTTCACAAGACGCTGCCCGCGATGGTCGCGCGCGACGAGGGCAAGGTGCTGGTCGTCGGTTCGATCGCGGGGTTCATCCCCGGCAGCTTCCAGGCGGTGTACAACGGCACGAAGGCGTTCGTGGACAGCTTCACCGATGCGCTGCGCAACGAGCTGAAGGACAGCAAGGGCGTGACGATCACGACGCTGATGCCGGGCCCGGTCGAAACCGAATTCTTCGATCGCGCCGACATGATGGACACGTCGGTCGGCACCAATCCCAACAAGAGCGACCCGGCGGACGTCGCGAAGGACGGCTGGGACGCACTGATGGCGGGCAAGGCGTCGATCGTTTCCGGCTGGAAAAACAAGCTCCAGGTCGCGGCGGCGCATATCACCCCGGTGGCGATCCTCGCCGAACAGCATCGCAAGATGGCCGAACCGGGTAGCGCGGACGACTGACGCAGTCGTAGACGCCGTCCGATGGCGTTGATCGAAGTCGCCGACGGCGACGTCGCCGCGGTAGTGACGACGCTTGAGATGGACAAGCGCCCGCCGCTGCGTCCGTTTCCGGCGTCGTCGTTGCGGCTCGTCGCCTGGCCGCGCGTCGATCCTTCGCGATACCGCGCGTTGTTCGCCCGGATCGGGACGCCCTGGCTCTGGTATTCGCGACTGGCGTTGACCGACGATGCGCTGGTCGCGATCATCCACGACGCCCGGGTCGAGGTGCACGCCGTGATCGATCGCGCGGGGATCGAGGTCGGTATGCTCGAACTCGACCGGCGCGCGCCCAGGATTTGCGAGATCGCCTATTTCGGGTTGATCCGCGAGCTGGCGGGCAAGGGGCATGGCCGATGGTTGATGGCCGAAGCACTTGCCCGGGCGTGGGTCGGCGATGTGGAGCGGTTGCGGGTCAATACCTGCACGCTCGATCATCCGCACGCGCTCGGCTTCTACCGGGCGCAAGGTTTCGTCGCGGTGCGGCGCACGCTCGAGACATTCCCCGATCCACGCGCGCTCGGCCTCGTCCCCGCCGATGCCGCACCGCACGTGCCCTACCTCGGCGCACGTCGCTCCGGATGAAGCGTGCATAAACGACGCCATGCCGTCGCGGGCCGACGGCTTGCCCCGTCACGCCTTCACGTTATCGCATAAATCCAAACGCTTACTTCTATCTTCCCGGACTCCGGGTATGCGGCCGCAATCTCTGGGTGGGGATCATCATTGTCGAATTTCGTTTCCGCGGCACTGCGATTGCCGCTTTCTTCCCTCTTGTCTTCGTCGGAACATTTCTTGAACAGCAAAATCAATCACGCCTCGCGGCGTCGCCTGATGTCGGCGTCGCTCCTCGTGCTGGCAGTCGTCCCTGCCACCGTCACCGCACAGAAGCGGCCCGACCGGCCGCTGCCTTCGCCAACGCCGACGCCGGCTCCTGCGCCGACGCCGACCCCAGCGCCGACGCCGACGCCGACGCCGACGCCGACACCCAAGCCGACACCGGCTCCTGCGCCGACACCGACACCCACACCGGCGCCCGCGCCGACACCAACCCCGGCTCCGGCGCCTGCTCCGGCGGCGACGCGCACGATCGGCATCAACGTCGCGGCGAGCGTCTACTACAGCACCGAGCGGACCTTCGCGAACCTCGCCAAGGGCGCGAGCGTGTGGCTCGATCCGAATGCGGGCTGGGGTCCGATGGTGGCCACCAAGCTCAACAGCTATGGCTATCCGCTGACGTCGGGTGCGCTACCGATCAACGTGCCGCAGCCGGTCTGGTCGGGCAAGAGCACCGCGATCAAGTGCACCTGGCAGGGTAGCGGGACGGTGCGGGTCGATGGCGACCGTGTTGGCGAGGTTTATGGCGACCACGTGCTCACGGTGACGTGGCGTGGCCGTACCTCGCAGGCCTTCCTGCCGTCGATGGTCGTCTATGTGTCGGGGGCCACGGCCGCCGATCCGCTGCGCAACCTCGACTGCCGCGAACCGACGCTGGTCGCCAACGGCCAGTTCGACCAGCGGCTCGTCGACGATCTCAAGCCGTACGGCGTGCTGCGCTTCCTCGACTGGACGAGCGCCAACGCCAATCCGGCAAGCGTCACCTGGACCAATCGTTCGACGATCGACCGCGACAACGGCAGCGACGGTGTCGCTCTCGAAAACATGATCGATCTCGCGAACGCCGCCGGTTCGGATGCGTGGTTCACCGTTCCGTACAATGCCGACGAGACGTACATCCGCAACATGGCGAAGCTGGTTCACGACCGGCTCGCAGCCGGGCACCGCGCCTATTTCGAGCTGTCGAACGAAGTCTGGAACTTCTCCTTCGGGGTTGCCGGTCAGGCGCTCAACGAAGGTCTCGCCAGCAATCTGTC
>DATLME010000192.1:0-3178 GCA_035537395.1 Sphingomonas sp.
ATCTCGTGGCCGGACGAGGTCCCATATTGACAGCCTTCGAGGCAGTCGGGAAAGCCGTCCTCGATCCACAAGACGAACCCCATGATCAGGACCTGATCACCCACCCTTACCTCAGCGGTCGGCCCGTCAAGCATCCGACCGAGCCAGATTGTCGAGTCGGCCGTTCTGTCGACAGCGAAAGAAGTGTAAAAACCATGGCCGCTATTGTCGCGCTGCAGAATTCGAGCGGATCGCAATGACCTGTAACGTGCGCTGGCAAAAGCGGGTTCACTATTGCAGATCGTCCGGATCACTGCCGTTTCGAGATCAGTGAAGCCCAACATCGGTGTCCTCACCGTTGATACGTTGATCTGATTACGCTTTCGTCAGACCAGCAGTGATATGCAAGGTTAGTGACGGCCCGGTGCTTGGGACTGATCGGCTCACTTCCTTAGAAACAACTTCTCGATATCTGCAAAGTCCAGCCGTACCCAGGTCGGGCGACCATGGTTGCATTGGCCCGAGCGGGGCGTCGTTTCCATCTCCCGCAGCAGCGCGTTCATCTCGGTGACCGACAGGATCCTGCCGGCCCGTACCGAGCCGTGGCACGCCATCGTCGCGGCGACGTGATCCAGGCGTTCCTTCAGGCTGAGCGCCTCGTCGTGGGCGGCGAGATCGTCGGCCAGATCGGTGACCAGCGCGGTCGGATCGGCGGCGCCGAGCAGGGCCGGTGTTGCGCGAACCAGCATCGCGAGCATGCCGAAGCGTTCGAGTTCGAGCCCGAACTCGGCGAGCTCGTCGATTCGCGCCTCCAGCCGGTCGCAGGCCGCTTCGTCGAGCTCGACCACTTCGGGGATCAGCAGCGACTGCGCGGCAACGCGTCCACCCGCCAGCGCCGCGCGCATCCGTTCGAGGACGAGCCGCTCGTGCGCGGCATGCTGATCCACCAGCACCAGCCCGTCCTCCGCCTCCGCGACGATATAGGTCTTGGCGACCTGCCCGCGCGCGACCCCCATCGGGTGCGCAGTGGCCACCGGTGGCGGAGCCCAGGCGGTCTCGGCGCGGGCCTGCGGAGGCGGCGCGAAGAAGCTCGTCCGCCGCTCCGCGACGGCGAGCCCGTGAGCGGCAAACGCGGGGGCCGGCGGCCACGCCGGGTCCGGCGCCGCCAGTACGGGCTCGGGCTGCCAGCGGGTCATCGCATCGTCGCTCGGTCGCTGGACGCTTCGGTGCCCGGCAGCGTCGAGCGCACGCCGCAACCCGGAGACGATCAGCCCGCGCACCGCCTGCGGATCGCGGAAGCGGACTTCGGTCTTGGCAGGATGGACGTTGACATCGACTTCGCCCGGCGGAACGTCGAGGAACAGCGCGACGACGGCATGACGGTCGCGCGGGAGCATCTCGGCATAGGCGCCGCGGATCGCGCCCATCAGCAGCCGATCCTTAACCGGCCGGCCGTTCACGAACAGATATTGATGGTCGGCGATGCCGCGATTGTAGGTCGGGATGCCGGCGATGCCGCCGAGCACCAGCTGGTCGCGCGCGAGATCGATCGGCACCGCATTGTCGATCAGCGCGCGATCGATCAGCGCGGCGACGCGGCCGGGTCGATCGTCGGGCTGGAGCGCGGCGAGCACGCGGCGGCCATCATGCTCGACCGTGAAGACGATGTCGGGGCGGGCCATCGCGAGGCGGCGGACGATGTCGAGGCACGCGGCATATTCGGCGCGTGCCGAGCGCAGGAACTTCCGCCGCGCGGGAACCTGCGCGAACAGCGCCTCGACGACGACGCGGGTACCCGGCGGCAGCGCTGCGGGGGCCTCGTGGACGAGGCGGCCATTGTCGATCGTGCGGGCCCAGCCCTCGGCGCCACGAACCCGGCTCTCGATCGTCAGTCGCGCCACGCTGGCGATCGAGGGCAACGCCTCGCCGCGAAAGCCGAGCGTGGTCACCAGGTCGATCGCGCCTTCGTCGCCGATCAGGCTGTCGGGCAGTTTCGAGGTGGCGTGGCGTTCGAGCGCGAGCGCCATGTCGGACGGGGTCATGCCGCAGCCATCGTCGGCGACGTCGATCCGGGCGAGCCCGCCATCGACCAGCTGGATCGCAATCCGGGCCGCGCCGGCATCGATCGCGTTCTCGACGATCTCCTTCAACGCGCTGGCGGGCCTTTCCACCACTTCACCGGCTGCGATACGGTTGACAAGATGCTCGGGCAGGCGCCGTATTGACATGGGTTCGGTCCTAGACCAAGCGGCGCCATCCCGCGACCCGCAAACGCAAGGAACCGGAGCCACGCTGGCTCGGCGGCGGTCCGCGCGGAATGAGTGCGATTCGCCGTCCGGGGCCTCCGGTCGGCCTGGCTGAACGGAACGATTCAACCCCATGGCCTTCTTCTCCCGCTTCTTCAAATTCATGTCGCACGACATGGCGATCGACCTCGGGACCGCGAACACCGTCGTCTACGTCCGCGGGCGAGGTATCGTCCTCAACGAACCGTCGGTGGTGGCGGTCGAGACGATCAACGGCGTCAAGCGCGTGAAGGCGGTCGGCGACGACGCCAAGCTGATGATGGGCAAGACCCCGGGCACGATCGAGGCGATCCGTCCGTTGCGCGACGGCGTCATCGCGGACATCGATGTCGCCGAGCAGATGATCAAGCACTTCATCCAGAAGGTCCACGGCCCGCGGCGCTTCGCACGCTGGCCCGAGATCGTCATTTGCGTGCCGTCGGGATCGACCAAGGTCGAACGCCGCGCGATCCGCGATGCCGCCTCGAATGCGGGCGCCAGCCAGGTGTTCCTGATCGAGGAGCCGATGGCGGCCGCGATCGGCGCCGACATGCCGGTCACCGAGCCGATCGGTTCGATGGTCGTCGACATCGGCGGCGGGACGACCGAAGTTGCGGTGCTGTCACTGCGCGGCCTCGCCTACACCACGAGCGTCCGCGTCGGCGGCGACAAGATGGACGAGGCGATCGTCTCCTACGTCCGCCGCAACCACAATCTGCTGATCGGCGAAGCCACCGCCGAGCGGATCAAGCAGGAGGTCGGGATCGCCCGCCCGCCGGCCGACGGCATCGGCCTGACGATCCACATCAAGGGCCGCGACCTCGTCAACGGCGTTCCCAAGGAGATCCAGATCAACCAGGGCCAGATCGCCGAGGCGCTGAGCGAGCCGGTCGCGACGATCGTCGAGGGCGTGC
>DATLME010000193.1:0-8167 GCA_035537395.1 Sphingomonas sp.
GTTGGCGAAGCCGGCAAGCGTCATCATCTCGTCGAGCAACGTCCCCCCGCCACTGGCCAGGTCCCCCGCGATATAGAGCAACGCTGCCGGCCGGGCCCGCGTCGGTGGCGCTGCTCCGGCAACCGCGGCATCGATCCGCGCCACCAGTGCCCGACCCCGCCCCGGCGCGCCTACCGCGTCGGCAATCTCCATCACCTGCGCCTTGCTCGCCGCGACCGTTGTCGGCGAGCCCAACACCAGCGTGGTCAACCCTGCGCGGGCATAGGCCTCCCGTGTCGCCAATGGGGTGAAGCTGCTGGTCAGTACCAGCGACGGCCTCAGTGCGATCACCTCCTCGGCGGTCCCGGCGGTCGCGCGATAGCGTTTGGCCACGTCCAGCGGGATCGAGGTAGATCCGGCGTCGAGCGAATAATGGCTGATCGCGGCGATCCTCGCTGGCGGCACGAGCTCGACGAGAACCGCATCGGCGCAAGGGTTGGTGGAAACGATGCCGCCGGTCTGCTCGGGTGTTTGTGCGCAGCTTGCAAGGGCGAGCAAGACCAACGCCAACATTCCCCCTGAACCACCCCGGCCAAGGCCGGGGTGGTGAGTAGCGCATGGAATGGGCGCAGCGCCCCTTGTCAATCGAGCCGCACCCGGACGCCGCCAAACGCCGAGCGTCCATAGGTGCCGTAGCCCGACACCACCTGATACCGGCTGTCGGTCACGTTCTCGATCCGCCCGTACACCGACAGTCGCTCGCCGATCGGTAGCTCCGCGCGCACGCTCGCAACGGCGTATCCGTCCAGCCGCACCGAATTCGCGGCATCGTCGAAGCTGTCACCGACATGGCTCAGCGTGCCCCCTACCGACAGGCCGAACGGAAAGCGGTAATCCGCATTCGCACTCACCGTCTGCCGCGGGCGCCGCGCCAGATCGTTGCCGAAGGTCGCCCCGGCGGACTCGTTGGTCGCGTCGATGAAGCTGTAGTTCCCGGTCACCGTCAACGCCTCGACCGGGTGCAGCGCAAGCGTGAACTCGACCCCCTCGGCCCGCGTCCGCGCGATATTGTCGTAGACCCCGAATGGCCGCCCCGCGCAGATCCCGCCGGCCACCGCCTGCTCCGCTCCGGAACACGAGCGGAAGGTGATCTGGTCGCGCGCGACGCGGTTGAAATAGCTCACCCCGACCCGCGCCCGCCGCCCGAGGAAATCCTGTTCGACCCCCACATCGTAGTTCCGTGCGGTCTCGGGATCGAGCCCGGTAAAGCCATAGGCGCTGCGCAGCTGGTACAGGGTCGGTGCCTTGAACCCCTCCCCATAGCTGGCGCGCAAGGTCGTGCCGGTCGCCAGCGCCAGCGCCGCGTCCGCCCCGAGCGTCGTATGCTGGCCGAAGGTCTCGTGATCGTCGCTGCGGATACCGCCGGTCAGCGTCAGGATGGAGATCGGCTTGACGATCGCCTCGCCATAGACGCTGGTGATGCCGACGCTGAAACGATCCGCTCCATCGGCATAGCGGCTGGTCTCGTGCTCGGCCCCCGCGACCAGGCGCACCTGCTCGATGATGCGGAAATCGCCCTGATATTCGTAGCGCTCGCTGCGCCCGCGGCCGATGAACGACGGTTCGTCATTGGCGGGCGAATCGTAATTGTCGCGGTCGATGTCGGCGATCGTGAACGCGACGCGGTTGTTGAAGCGCCCGTCGGCAAGGTTCGCGTGCAGCCCGGCATAGCCGTAGAGTTCCTGCGCGGTCGAATAGGAGGGGTCGTCGGCAAAGCTGTAATTCGGCGGCGGATAGCCGTCGAGTTCGCTGCGGCTGTCGGCGTAAAAACCGCGCAGGTCCACGCCGATCCCCGGCACGACCTCGTACCCGATCCGCCCGCTCGCGCCATATTGGCGATAGCCGTCGCGCTCGCTGCCGTTCGCCGCGGCGGAGATGCCGTCGCTGCGCAGATACCCCGCGCTGAGCGCCCCGGTGAGTCCGTTGCTCGCGCCCGACACCCCGGCATTGGCGAACACCGTATCGGCATAGCCATATTCGACGCGGCCGCGGGCCTGCAGTCCCTCGCGCGGAGCCGCGGTGATGATGTTGACGACCCCGCCGATCGCCTGGCTTCCCCACGGCACCGAATTCGGCCCGCGCAGCACCTCGATCCGCTCGACGCTGCTCGACAACAGATTGGCGAAATCGAAACCGCCGCCGGGCGACGACGGATCGTTGACGCGTACGCCGTCGATCACGACGAGCGTCTGCTCGGCGTCCGCGCCCCGGATCCTGACGCCGGTGAAGCTGCCGACGCCGCCGTTGCGAGTCACGGTGACACCAGGCGTGGTGGCGAGCAGGTCCGCGATCGTGGTGGTCTGGCGGCGCTCGATCTCGTCGCGCCCGATCACCGTCACCGCTTGGCCGACCTCCGCCGCAGGTTGCTCGACCCGCGATGCGGTGACGACGACATCGACCTCTTCGGGCAGCGTCTGTGCGGTAGCGGGGGTCGCGACCAGCGCGGCGGACAACAACAACAGGAATTTCATCTCGGCACATCCTTCATGTGCCGCACGCGACCATTCGCGAGCGGCGGATGTCGCTCGCTCGAGGGGGTGCCTCGTCCGCCCGGGTGCTCCCGCCCGCGCAGTGGATCGACCGTGAAGGGCAGGTCTCCTGGCTCCCGGGTCGTCGCTCTGTCTCCTCACCTTCCCAGGTCGCGAGACCCAGTGGTATGTCGAGGAGACCGCTCACCGGTCACAGTTGCGGGTACAGCGCCGGTCTGGCGGACATGTCCCGCGCACCGGCTTCCCATTTTGACCCCTTTGACGGGGACCCTTCACGTTGCCTGGGTAGGCGCCGGGCCGGCCGCGGTCAACGACGGCGTGATCAGCGTGGGTCCGCCTTCAGCCTGGGCTTGCGCCGGTCTGCTTCCAGCCGCGGCTTCTTGCGCAAGCTCGACACCAGTCCGCCCGATTCGCGATCAGCGGCGAGGACGATCGGCTTGGTCGGGAAGAGCGGCCGGCTCGACAGCACTTTGGCGTCCTCAAGCAATACCGGCGGCGGGAGCAGCACGGCGCTGGACGGTGCGGGCGACTTCCACCGCGCGATCGCTGCGCTGATGTCCGGCTCGATGCCTGCATAACGCTGGTAGAAGGCAGGCGGGCGGCCCCAGCTTCCCGCCCAGCGATAGAAGATATGCGCGCCGATCGTGGCGGCACGGTCGAGGCTGCTCGCCCAGTAAGGCACGACGAAGTTCGCGTGATAGTGCGTGGCGTTGCCCACCGGTGCGAACACATAGCCCTTCAGCGCTGCGCGAGCGACCCGCTGTGCCCGCGCCCAGCCGGCGGCCGAGGGCGTGCGGAGCAAGGCGCCGTCGCATGTAAAGGTGAACTGGCACCCCGTGGTTCGTTCCGCCCCCTGGTAGACCACGCCGCACACCGTGGCCGGAAAGGCAGGGTGGCGGACTCGATTGAGCACGACCTGCGCCACCGCGCGCTCGCCATCGTCGCTTTCCGACGCCGCCTCGTAATAGACCGCGTTGGTCAGGCAATCGAGCGCCGCAGGCTTGACCAGGGCAGTCGCGAACGCACGCGCGGCAGGGCCGGCGTCTTCGGGCACGCGCGGATCGGTGTTGATCTTCAACGCCTCCTCGACCGTGATCGGCCGATATTCGAGTGGCGCGACGTCCGGGATCGAAGATGGTGTCTTGACCGCCACGGGCACCGCGCGTTCGATGCGCGGCGGCGACGGGCGGGGCGACCGCGGCAGCCAGGTCGCGACGATGCCGACGCCGACCAGGACGCAGCCACCCGCCACCGCCGCGCGGCGGATGACAACGAAACGGTGCGATCGGTCGGGCAATGCGGCGTTCCTCGACGTTCGGCAGACCGCTCCATAGCCGCTTCCATACTGTAGTGAAGCAGTTCCGCTGGTCCCGGCGCGGGACAGGTTTGCGGCGGGCCGGGCAGTGATGCGACGAGCCGTGGGGCGGCCGGGTGGCGGCGCGGAACCGGCGACCGTCGAAGCGCTTTTATCCTTGGTGTTGCGTAACCCAGTATCCGATAAGAAGCAGAGCCGCGCCGTACGGCTGCAACAAGAGGCGGCGAATTGCCTGGCGATCGCCCTGACCACGCGCGAGCCCGACTTCGCGGCCGCACTGATCGACGAAGCGCTCAAGCTCGCCCGCCGGGCGCAGCAGATCATCGGCGCGGATCTGGCCGCCTGAACCCCGCGGCGTTCGGGTGCGCAAGGCTCGGTACATTCTCGGCGCGCGATACCTAGTCGATGCCGTTAGGGTCCTCCAGATACGCAGCGAGGCGCGATCTCCGTGGGCGTGATCGCCTGGCGTCGCTGGTGCTCGTCGCCGCGATCCACGGTTTGATCGGCTGGGCGCTCGTTGCGGGCTTGCGGGTGACGCTGGCAGGCGGAGCGCTGCAGCCGACGTTGTTGCTGGTCGATCTGGCGCCGCCTCGCGCTTTGGTTCCACCGCCCCCACCCCCCGAACGACCTCGCGCGGGCCGTCGCGAAGGCGCCTCGGCCCCGCCCGCTCTCCGGGCCCGCGCGACCGAGCTCGTCGCCCCGGTTCCCGTTGTCCCGTTACCGGTCACGCCGCCCGTCGTGATAGCGCCGGTCGCGGGTCCCGGAGCCGAGCCCTCGACCGGCGCCGCACCGGTGCCGGGGCCGGGCAGCGGCGCCGGCGGAGTCGGCATCGGCACCGGCAGCGGTGGAGCGGGCGATGGGGATGGCGCAGGGGGCGGCGTCACCCCGCTACGCTGGCGATCGGGCGAACTCGAGGACGACGACCTTCCCCGCTGGGTGCCCGAAGGGTTCAGCGGCACCGTCCATCTGCGCTTCACCGTCGGCGTGAAGGGCCGCGTCACCGATTGTACCGTGACCCGATCGAGCGGCATCGCCGATCTCGACGCGCTTACCTGTCGATTGATCGTCAAGCGATTGCGCTATCGGCCGACGCTTGATCGAAGCGGGCGGCCCGTCCCCGATATAGTCACCGGCGAACAGACCTGGACGGCTTATCGGCGTCCGCCGGGGGACGGCTCCTGATCGCCGCACCGCTGCGGCACCGGCCCGTACGCGACAAGTACGATTGACTGCGCGGCGGCCATCCTCGACGCTGTCCGATCAACCCGCCGGGATCGCGCATGCACCTCCTCCACGATCGCGCCGCGCCGGCGACCTCGACCGCCCGCTCGCTGCTGTTTGCCCTGCTCGGGTTCTCCGCGGGGCTGCCCTACTACATGTTCTCGACCGTGCTCTCGGCGCGACTGACCACCCACGGCATCGATCTCGTGATCATCGGGTTCTTCGGCTGGGTGCAGTTGCTGCCGACGTTCAAATTCGCTTGGGCGCCACTGCTCGACCGCTTCTCGGTACCCGGCCTCGGACGCTTCTTCGGCAAACGGCTCGGCTGGATCATCGTCGCGCAGCTCGGCATCTTCCTGTCGATGGTGGCGATGGCGTTCACGTCGGCCGACCTGAGCCTGCCGGTGACCGCGCTGTTCGCCGTATCGCTCGCCTTTTGGACCACGACGCTGGAAATCGCCGCCGACGCGTGGCGGATCGAACTCGCGCCCACCCCGGCCGAACAGGGCCCGCTCGTCGCTGCGAACCTCTGGGGTTATCGGAGCGCGATGGTGGCGGCGGGCAGCGGCGCGCTGATCGTCGCGGATCATGCCAACTGGACGTGGGCCTATCTTGCGATCGCAGCGGGGGCGTTCCTGCCGTTGCCGATCCTCGCGACGATGCGGCCCGACATTGCTGGCGCGGGCGGCCGGGCTCGCGCGATCGTAAGCGGGCTTGGCGCGGCATGCGGTTTGCTCGCGGCGTCGCTGGCGATCTTCGCCGCGGTCGGCGCACTGGTGCTTGGCCTGGCCGCCGCTGCCGGGATCGGCGCGAAGACCGATGCGACCAGGGCAGTGCTCGTGATCTGCCTGTTGCCGTTCGTCGCAATGGCGGCCGCCTTGCCGTGGATCGTCCGCCTGCCGCCGAGCGCCTATGCCCGGCGTTCGACGATCCTCGGCCCTTATGTCGATATCTTCTGGCGCTTCGGCTATCTCGCCTTGCCGGTGCTCGCGTTCGTGACCTTCTACCGGATGGGCGACGTGCTGACGCTCGCCTTGTCGAAGCCGCTCCAGATCGCCGCCGGCTACGACCTCACGACCATGGGGATCGCCGACGGTGCGGTCGCGCTGCCGTCGAGCATGGCCGGTGTCGCGCTCGGCGCATGGCTCGCGGTGCGGCTTCGCCTCGTCTGGGCGCTCGCGATCGGGGCGATCGGTTCGGCGTTCGGGAACTGGATCTTCGTCTGGCTCTGGTACGCGCCACCCGCGCCGCATGTGATCTACCTCGCGACCGCGCTCGATCAGTTCGCGCACGGTCTCGAGGGGGCGGTGTTCGTCGTCTACCTGTCGATGCTGGTGAACCCGCGCTACCCCGCGGCGCAATACGCCTTCCTGTCGGGCTTCGCGTTCCTGCTGCCTCGCCTGCTCGCAGGCGCGGGTGGCAGCATCCAGCGGCAGATCGGCTGGGACGGCTTCTTCGCACTCTCGGGAACGCTGAGCCTTGCAGCCGTGCTGTTCCTGCCGTTCGTTGCCCGTGCACGGGCGCGCAGCGACCCCGCCTGACCGGGGTTCCGGCGCCGGCGATATGCGACGAGATACGCTTCGCCGTTGCCCGCGCGCCGCGTTCACCCTAGGCGCCACGGCGATAGCGTGCCGAGACGCTGACCGACATGTGGGACGACCGACGATGACAGTGGCAGACGGCGATTCGATCGCTGCCCCGCGCCGGCCAGGGTGGCAGCGGCTTGCGGTAATGCTGGTGCTGGTCGCCGCCGCGCTGGTGCTGGCGATCACCAGCGGCTCCGCTTGGGCGCCGGAGCGCGGGACCGTCACCGCCGAGCAGGTCGGGGCAGGTCGCAGCGCGGTAATGCAACTTCGCGGCGGCGGTTCGCCGGCCGGATCGAGCGCGCGAATCCGCTACGGCCAGGCCGAACTCGACGGGATCGGCGCGCTCGCCACGCACGGCTTCAGCCCCGATCGGCTGAACCTGAAGGTCACCGGGACGACGCTGGTCGCAACCGCCAGCCGGCGCCTGCCGCTCGGCCGCTGGCTCAACGTTGCGGTGTCCGCCAGCGGTACCAGCAGGGGATTTCCGGTTGCGCGGATGCGGATCGGCGTCGTCACCTTGCCAGCGCCGGTCACCCGCAAGGTGTTCGATCTGGTGCGCTGGCTCGCCAATAATCGCGGGGTTCGGTTACCGCCGCTCGACCGGCTGGTTCGCGACGTGACGATCGCCAACGGCGCGGTTGCGGCGACGATTCGATTGCCGCGCAAGGCCGGGCTGGTCGACAAGCTCAACGCGTTCGAGAGCGATCCGGTCGACAAGGTGGCGGTGGCGCGGCTGTATTGCGGGCTGGCGACCGCACAGCGACGGTCGCCGAGCGCCGATTTGACGACGCACATCCACCGCGTCTTCGTCGACGCGCCTGCGCAGGGGCCTGCCGCCGCCTATAACCGTGCGGCGTTCGTCGCTCTGGCGATGTTCCTCGTCGATCCACGCGCCGGCGATCTCGCGAGTACCGCGATGGCCGCCACGAACAAGTGTCGGATCGCTCCCGTCCCGGTCGCGCTGCACGGCCGCGAGGATCTTCCCAAGCACTGGGCGCTGTCGGCGGCGCTGTCGGCAGGCGCGGGCGGGCAATTGGCGCGGGCGCTCGGCGAGTGGAAGGAGCTTGCCGACAGCCTCTCTCCGCAGTCCGCCTTTGCGGTCGGCGATCCGTCGGGCTTTTCGTTCGTGGATCTCGCCGCCGATCGCTCCGGGTTTGGGATCGCGCGCGCCGCGACGAGCGAGGAGCATGCCACCCGGATCGCGGCGCAGCTGGCCCGTGCGCGCCCAGAGGACCTGCTGCCCCGCTCGCTCCTCGCCCGCGAGGAAAGCCTGACGAACGCGGCATTCGTCGAGCGTTATGGCAGCATCGACGATCCGCGCTACGATGCGATGGTTGCCGGGATCGACGCGGTGCTCGGCCGCGAGGCGATCCACTGATTCGGGGGACTGGCGCTATGCCGCGCGATCCGGCTCGGCGACGCCCAGCTCCCCCTCCCAGCGCGCGACGGTAACCGCGACCGCGAGGTTCGCGCTGGCGCTCGGCACCGTCCGCGTCATGTCGAGCAGCCGGTCGAAC
>DATLME010000194.1:0-8486 GCA_035537395.1 Sphingomonas sp.
GCACCGCGAGCGTCGGCCAGCCGGGCTTGAGCCGCCCGATCAGCCGCTCGAAGCCCTCGCCGAAGACATAGCCGATCATCACGAACAGCGCGCCCCACAGGGTCGCCGCGGCGAAGTTGATCATCAGGAACCGGCGCGTCGCCACTTGCGTGGTGCCGATCGCGATAGGGCTCGCGGTGCGCAGTCCGTAAAGGAAGCGGAAGGCGAAGATGAAGCCGACCGGATACCGCTCAAACGTCGCCAACGCGCGCACAAAGGCGGGCCGCGCAGCGATCCGGCGAACCCGCGGATGATCACGGAAATGCCGCCCGAACGCGAAGAACAGCTGGTCGGCGACGAAGGATCCCAGCACCGCCGCCGCCATGGCGAGAGGCAGCGACACCAGCCCTTCCTGCGCGATCACCCCGCCGATGACCGCCGCGGTCTCGCCCTCGATCCCGGCGCCCAGGAACACCGCGACCAGGCCGTAATCGGCGATCAGGGTCTCGAGCGACACCGGGCTGCTATCCCTCTACGCCCAGCTGCCACAACACGAAGGCGTGCTCTTCCGCGGCCTCGCGCAGGGACTCGAACCGCCCCGACTTGCCGCCATGCCCCGCGCCCATGTTGGTCTTGAGCAGCAGCAGATTGTCGTCGGTCTTGGTGGCGCGCAGCTTCGCCGCCCATTTGGCGGGCTCCCAGTAGGTCACCCGCGGATCGTTGAGCCCGCCCGAGATGAACATCGGCGGATAGGCGTGCGCGGCGACATTGTCGTACGGGCTGTACGAACGAATCAGCGCGAACGCGGCCGGATCCTCGATCGGATTGCCCCATTCGGGCCACTCGCCCGGGGTCAACGGCAGCTCGGCGTCGAGCATGGTATTGAGCACGTCGACGAACGGCACGTCGGCGATCACCGCGCCCCACAGTTCCGGATCCGAATTGACCACCGCGCCCATCAGCTCGCCCCCCGCCGATCGCCCCGCGATCGCGATCCGCCCGGCCGAGGTCCAGCCGTCGCCGACCAGCGCCGTCGCGACGTCCACGAAGTCGTTGAAGGTGTTTTCCCGCTTCTCGAGCTTGCCATCGAGATACCATTGCTGGCCGAGATCGTCACCGCCGCGGATATGCGCGATCGCATAAGCGAAGCCGCGATCGAGCAGCGACAGCCGCCCGGTCGAGAAGCCCGGCGGGATGGCATAGCCGTAAGCGCCATAGGCGTAGAGGAACAAGGGCTGCGTGCCGTCGCGCTTGAAGTCGTGCGGATAGACGATCGACACCGGGATCTCGGTGCCGTCGCGCGCCGCGATCTTGAGCCGTTCGGTCCGGTACTTGTCCGCGTCATAGCCCGACGGGATTTCCTGGACCTTCAGCGAGGTCAGCGCGCCGGTCGCGACGTCATAGTCGTAGACCGTCCCCGGCGTGACCATCGATTCATAGCCGAGCCGGAGCACCTGCTGGTCATATTCGGGGTTGTCGCCGAGCCCGGCATCGTAGCTCGCCTCGGGAAACGGGATCCGCACGCCCGTGGTCGGGGTATCGTAGCGGTGGATCGCGATTTGATCGAGCCCGTCCTCGCGACCCTCGACGATAAAGTAATCGCGGTAGCATTCCACCCCGGTCATGTAAAAATCGGGGTTGGCGCCGATCAACTCGGTCCACTCGCCGGGCGCACTGACCGGCGCCGTGCACAGCCGGAATTGCGGGTCGGTGTCGTTGGTGTGGATGAACAGCGTGCCGTCATGCTCATCGACATCATATTCGCGTCCGGCCTGGCGCGGCGCAACGAGGATCGGCGTCGCGAACGGATCGTCAGCGGGCAGAAGCCGCACCTCGCTGGTGACATGGTCGCCGGTGCCGATCACGATCCACGCGCGCGAACTCGTCTCGGCCACCGCGACGCGATAGCCCTCGTCGGCTTCCTTGTAGAGTTCGACATCGTCCGTCACAGGCGTGCCCAGACGGTGGAAGCGCGCATTGTCGGTGCGCCATTGTTCGTTGGCGACGCCGTAGAGGAAGCCCGCATCGTCGCTCGTCCAGACGATGTCGGACAGCATGCCCGGGATCGTTTCGGGCAGATGTTCGCCGGTGGTCAGGTCCTTGATCCGGACCTCGAAGCGCTCGGCACCGCTGTCGTCGATCGCATAGGCCAGATAGCGGGCGTTGTTGCTGATCGAGAATGCGCCGAGCCGGAAATATTCATGGCCCTCGGCGAGCGCGGGTTCGTCGAGAAGCAGCTCGTCGGCGCCGCCGGCGACCGGCTTGCGCCACCATTTGCGATATTGGCCGCCGGTCTCGAATGCGGTCCAGTAGAGCCAGTCGCCATCCTTCTGCGGCACCGAGGATTCGTCTTCCTTGATCCGCGCCTTCATCTCTTCGTAGAGCCGGTCCACCAGCGGCTTGTGCGGTGCCATCTGCGACTCGAAATAGGCGTTTTCCGCGGCCAGATAGGCGAGCACGTCGGGGTCGGTGACCTCGGGATAGGCGGGATCCTTCAGCCAGGCCCAGGGATCCTCGATCGTCACGCCGTGCATCGTGAAAGCATGCGGGCGGCGCGCGGCGACGGGTGGCTGTAGCTGAGTCATCGGGGCCCCATAGCCCAGGCGTCGATGTTGTCGAAGCCAAGAAGCCGCTTCCTGCCAAGTCGAGCGGCTTTGAAGCTAATTCAGCTATTTGCATCGACGTCGTGCATCCAATGCCGATCCCGGTTCGTACATCCACTACCGAGGTAGTGCAGCAGTATACGTACGATCATTCTCACGCCGATGTTCGGCGGCGAGGGGTAGACCTTCGCCACGAACGCAGAATGACCGCCCGATCGGTTGCGCGCTACCGACCACGGCAAGGGAGGAATGAAGAATGACCGACAGCACGCTGATGATCGACGCGCTCGATGCGCGGGTAAAACGACGCGAGGGCCGGCGCGAGTTCTTCAAGGCGGCGCTCGGCGCTGCCGCCGTCGGCGGTGCATTCGCGTTCGCAAGTGCGGCCGAAGCGCAGGCCGTCACCGACAACGACGTTCTCAACTTCGCGCTCAACCTCGAATATCTCGAGGCCAATTTCTATTCATATGCGGTGTTCGGCACCCCGATCGCGCCGACGCTGACGACCGGCACCGGCACGCCGGGCGCCGCGACCGGTGGCCGGCTGGTCAACTTCACCGACCCGGTGGTTCGCCAATATGCCAACGAGATCGCACAGGACGAGATCGCGCACGTCGCGTTCCTCCGCTCGGCGCTGACGTCGGCGGCGACCGCGCAGCCGGCGATCGACGTCGGCATCGCGCCGACCGGTGCGTTCAGCAATGCGGCGCGCGCGGCCGGGCTGATCACCGGCGCCACGAGCTTCTTCGATCCGTACGCGAACGACGAGAGCTTCCTGCTCGGCGCGTTCATCTTCGAGGACGTCGGCGTGACGGCCTACAAGGGTGCCGCACCGCTGATCACCAACAAGGCTTATCTGGAAGCTGCGGCGGGCATTCTCGCAGTCGAAGCCTATCACGCGAGCATCGTGCGCACCGTGCTCTACGCCAAGGGGGTCGCCACGCCGTCGCTGCGTACGTCGGCGGACGCGATCTCGAACGCGCGCGACAGCCTCGACGGGACCACCGACCTCGATCAGGGGATCTCGCCGATCACCACCGGCGCCGGCGTCACGTCCAACATCGTGCCGCTCGACAATAACGGCATCGCGTTCAGTCGTTCGACGGGTCAGGTGCTCAACATCGTCTACCTGAACAAGGCAGCGGTCACCATGGGTGGCTTTTTCCCGGCTGGCGTCAACGGTTCGATCAGAACCAGCGCCAACAACGCCTGATCCAGGGAGCTTTACAATGATCCAGAACACCATGATGCTCGAGATCCTCGAGCGCTCCGAGCAACGCCGTACCGAACGTCGCCGCTTTATGAAGGTCGCCGGTGGCGCGGTCGCTGCTGCCGGCGGACTGTCGATGCTCGCAGCATGCGGCAGCGACGACGACAATGCCGGCCCCCCCCCGGTCGCGACGCCGACTCCGACGCCGTCGGCCGCGCAGGTCGACCTCGACGTGCTCAACTTCGCGCTGAACCTCGAATATCTCGAGGCGACTTTCTACTCGTACGCGGCATTCGGCTCGCCCTTGTCGACCGCCAGCATCTCGGGGACGGGCACGCCCGGTACCGTGACCGGGGGGCGCAAAGTCGCGTTCACCGATCCGGTGGTGCAGCAATATGCGCTTGAGATCGCAGCCGACGAAGTCGCGCACGTCAACTTCCTGCGCTCGGTGCTGGGGTCGGCGGCAGTCGCGCTGCCCGCGCTCAACATTGACGGCGGAGCGAACGGCGCATTCACCGCGGCGGCACGCGCGGCCGGGCTGGTGCCCGCGACGGGCACGTTTGATCCCTATGCCAGCGACGAGAACTTCCTGCTCGGCGCATACATCTTCGAGGATGTCGGGGTCACCGCTTACAAGGGCGCCTCGCCCCTGCTGGTGAACAAGACCTATCTCGAGGCGGCTGCGGGAATCCTCGCCGCCGAGGCCTATCACGCCGGATTGGTGCGGACCGTTCTCTACTCGAAGGGGTTGCAGACCCCGTCGCTGCGGACCTCGGCCGACGCGATCTCGAACGCGCGCGACAGTCTCGACGGTACATCGGATCTCGACCAGGGGATCACGGGTACCGCAACGGCGTCGAACATCGTGCCGACCGATGCCAACGGCGTCGCGTTCAGCCGGACGACCAGCCAGGTGCTCAACATCGTCTATCTCAACCGGACAGCAGCCTCTAGCGGCGGGTTCTTCCCTGCCGGATTGAACGGCAACATCAAGACCAGCACCACCGCGGCATAACGCCGGGTCCCTTCCGGGTCGCACCGGGGCCGCGTGAGCGATCACGCGGCCCTTTTTTCGGCCCGGAGCGGCGCCGGGCCGGGCGAGATACCCGAGGCGTCCGGCGACGCGGCCCGTTCGCCGTTGATTATGCGCGGCAAATGGCACAAACGCGACACGTGCATCGATGGTGCATCCCGGCAAGCGAGGATCTGCGAATGACCGACAGCGAACAACTGATCGACGTGCTCGACGCACGCGTGAAGCGGCGCGAGGACCGTCGCGGCTTCTTCCGCAATGCGCTGGGTGCGGCAGCGGTCACCGCGGCGGGCGCGACTGCACTGACGCTCGGTGGCCGGGCGCAGGCGCAGACCACGACCTTCACCGATGCGGACGTGCTCAATTTCGCGCTCAACCTCGAATATCTCGAAGCCCAATTCTATTCCTATGCCGCGACCGGTGCCGGCCTCGCCTCGACGCTGCTCGGCGGCAGCGGACAGCAGGGCGCGGTGCAGGGCGGCCGGAAGGTGACGTTCACCGATCCCGCCGTCGCTGCCTATGCACGCGAGATCGCGGCGGACGAGGTCGCGCATGTCAGCTTCCTGCGCGCGCAGCTCGGCGCCTCGGCGGTCGCGCAGCCTGCGATCGACGTCAGCGTCGGGCCGAATTCGGCTTTTTCGGTCGCGGCGCGCGCGGCGGGGGTGATCACCGCGGGGCAGACCTTCGATCCCTACGCAACCGACGAGAATTTCCTGCTCGGCGCGTTCATCTTCGAAGACGTCGGGGTTTCGGCGTACAAGGGCGCCGCGCCGCTGCTGACCAGCAAGGCCTATCTGGAGGCAGCGGCAGGGATCCTTGCGGTGGAGGCATATCATGCCGCTATCATACGGACGACGCTGACCGCCAAGGGTCTCGTGACGCCGTCGCTCTGGACCGCGGCCGACGGGATCTCGAACGCGCGCGATACGCTCGACGGGCCGAGCGAGATCGACCAGGGGATCACGCCGACGACCCGTGCCGTCACCAGCGGTACGACGACGACCACCTACGCGATCTCCAACATCGTGCCGACCGACAATAGCGGGATCGTGTTCTCGCGGTCGCCGGGGCAGGTGCTCAACATCGTCTACCTGACCAACACCGCGGCGAGCCTCGGCGGGTTCTTCCCCGCCGGCGTCAACGGCACCATCAAGACCGCAGCGGCCGCGTGAGCGCGCCCCGTCCAACGGAGTTTCCGATGATCGACGACCAGATCCAAGACGGCGTGCTCGCCGCGATCGACGAGCGCCGCAACGCGCGCCGCCGCTTCCTGCGCTACGCCGGCAGTGCCGCCGCGGTCGCGGGTGGCGCCGCGCTGCTCTCCGCCTGCGGGGAGGACGACGATTCGACCGCCACGCCGGCACCGACTCCGACCCCGTCGACCGGGGTCAACGACATCGACGTGCTCAACTTCGCGCTGAATCTCGAATATCTCGAGGCGCAATATTATTCCTGGGCGTGTTTCGGGCGCGGGCTCGACGCCGCCCTGACCACGGGCGTCGGGACGCCCGGCGCGGTGACCGGCGGTGCGCTGGTGCCGTTCCAGGATACGCTGGTCGGGCAATATGCGCGCGAGATCGCATTCGACGAGATCGCTCACGTCACCTTTCTGCGCAACACGCTGGGCAGTGCGGCGGTGGCGATGCCTGCGATCAACATCGACGGCGGCGCGACCGGCGCCTTCAGCTTGGCGGCGCGGGCGGCGGGGCTGGTCGACGCGAGCACGGGGGTGTTCAATCCCTATGCCGATGACAACAGCTTCCTGCTCGGCGCGTTCATCTTCGAAGATGTCGGGGTGAGCGCCTACAAGGGCGCGGCGCCGCTGATCACCAACAAGACCTATCTCGAGGCAGCGGCGGGGATCCTCGCGACCGAGGCCTATCATGCGGGCCTGATCCGTACGATCCTGTACCGCAAGGGCATCGACACGCCGTCGATCGCCGTCAACGCGGGCAAGATCAGCGACGCGCGCGACAGCCTCGACGGCACCGTCACCGCGGGCAGCGTAATCGGCGACATCGACCAGGGTATCCTCGGCGCGACCGCGGGTGAATCGAACATCGTGCCCGCAGACAGCAACGCGATCGCGTTCAGCCGCACCACCGGGCAAGTGCTCAACATCGCGTATCTCAGCAAGGCCGCGGTCGCGAGCGGAGGCTTCTTCCCCGCCGGGGTCGCCGGGAACATCCGGACGTCGTCGGCCAACGCCTGACGCCACCCGATCGATCGAGCGAAACGGCCGCGCGGGGACGCCCGCGCGGCCTTTTCGTTTGCGTGGCGTCCGCTTGCGCCTATGCTCGCGCGCATCCCCGGGGGGCTGCCGCGCCGCAGCTGAGAGGAGGGCAGGAGCCCTCGACCCGCTGAACCTGATCCGGTTAGCGCCGGCGGAGGGAGGGAGCGGTCGGCACCACCGGACCGTCCTCGCTCCGACCTTATTGGAGCAAGCATCATGGCCGATATTCCCGCGCGTACCGAGATCGGCGTCACGACCGGACCGATCCGTGGCAGCCGCAAGATCCATGTCGGCGACTATGGCGTCGCGATGCGCGAGATCATGCTCGATCCGTCGTGCAGCGAGCCGCCGCTCAGGGTCTACGACACCAGCGGCCCCTATACCGATCCGAAGGCCCGGATCGACATCCAGACCGGGCTGCCGCAGCTCCGCCGCCAGTGGATCGAGGCGCGCGGCGATGTCGAGAGCTACGACGCACGCGAGCTTCGGCCCGAGGATAACGGGCAATTGGGCCCCGACCGGTCGGGCGGGGTCGCGCGCTTCCCGAACGTCGTCACCCGCCCGCTCCGCGCCAGGCCCGGCGCCAATGTCAGCCAGATGCATTATGCGCGGCGCGGCATCGTCACCCCCGAGATGCATTATGTCGCGACCCGCGAGAATCTCGGGCGTGCGCAGCTGAAGGAGGCGATGATCCGCGACGGCCAGGATTTCGGCGCGTCGATCCCGGATTTCGTCACCCCCGAATTCGTCCGCGACGAGATCGCGCGCGGTCGCGCGATCATCCCCAACAACATCAACCACCCCGAGAGCGAGCCGATGGCGATCGGGCGCAACTTCCTGGTCAAGATCAACGCCAATATCGGCAACAGCGCGGTCGCGTCGAACGTCGCGGCCGAGGTCGACAAGATGGTCTGGTCGATCCGCTGGGGTGCTGACACCGTCATGGACCTGTCGACGGGGCGCAACATCCACGACACTCGCGAATGGATCATCCGCAATTCGCCGGTGCCGATCGGCACGGTGCCGATCTACCAGGCGCTGGAGAAGGTCGGCGGCATCGCCGAGGACCTGACCTGGGAGATCTTCCGCGACACGCTGATCGAGCAGGCCGAACAGGGCGTCGACTATTTCACGATCCATGCCGGCGTCCGGCTGGCCTATATCCCGATGACCGCCAAGCGCGTCACCGGGATCGTCTCGCGCGGGGGCAGCATCATGGCGAAATGGTGCCTGAGCCACCACCGCGAGAGCTTCCTCTACGAGCGGTTCGACGAGATCACCGAGATCATGAAGGCGTATGACATCGCCTATTCGCTCGGCGACGGGCTCCGTCCCGGCTCGATCGCGGACGCCAATGACGAAGCGCAGTTCAGCGAACTCTACACGCTCGGCGAACTTACCCACCGCGCGTGGAAGAGCGACGTCCAG